>CAYSUY010000068.1:0-18986 GCA_964434345.1 uncultured Acetobacteraceae bacterium | reverse complement strand
GATCTGTCCGGTATTGGAACCGCTCTAACAGGCGGTCGTCTCCCAGCACGTGGTGTAGGCGCTAAGCGCGGGGCGCGAGCGGTTCGGGGCGTTCCAGCCCAAAGACGTGCGGCGTCTGAAACAGATCGAACAGAAGAACGGGCGGCTGAAGAAGCTGGTTGCCGAGCGCGATCTCGAGATCGAGGTTGTGAAGGAAATCGCCGCAAAAATGGTGCGCGTGCAGACCCGCCGGGAGCAAGTGACGTACGCGTTGCCCCCTGTTGATCAGCAGACGCGCATCGCGGCCAATCTCGATGCACTGGCGGAGGACATTCGACGCTCCGAGTCGATAGCCAGCGGCAAACTCGCCGCCCTCGACGAACTCAAGCAATCCCTCCTCCGCCCGGCCTTCAGCGGGGCGCTCTGACCGCCCCCGCGCGGCCGCTCCAGCGCCTCGCATTTGTGTACACAAATCGGCGAGGATCGGCCGCCGTGACCCGCGCGACTGGTCCGTGCTCGCCTGTGCGCTGCTGCTCGACTGCCCGGTCTGGACCGACGAGGACCGGGACTTCTTCGGCACTGGGGTTGCACCTGGACGACGGCCCTCGTCGAGTTGTACTTCGACGCGCCCGATCCTGGCATAGCGCGTGGCGCGGCCGGGCACTGACACTCGCCGCATGAACGAAGCCGAAACCCGCGCCGAGCACACCGACCCCGCAGTCGAGGCCGCCGACTGGGGCGTGGTCGAAGGCAGCCGGGTGCTGCGCGAGCACGGCATCACGCTCGGGCGCTTGCAGCCCGGCGCCGTGGGCGCGAGCCAGGGGCGACGCGCGCGAACGGAGATCGCCGACTACGCGCTGGTCTACCGCAACACCAAGCTCGCGGTGGTGGAGGCCAAGGCCTGGGCGCAGCCACATGCGGAGGGCGTCGCGCAGGCCAAGAGCTACGCCGCAAAGCTGGCGGTGCGCTTCACCTACAGCACCAACGGGCAGGCCATCTACGGCATCGACAAGGCCACCGGCGCCGAGGGCGACGTGCCGGGCTTCCCCAGCTCCGAGGCGCTCTGGGCGCAGACCTTCGCGCAGGCCGAGGCGGCCGCCGCGGCGTGGCGTGGCGTGGCGTGGCGTGAACGTTTTGCCGCCATCCCGTTCGAGGACAAGGGCGGTACCTGGCAAGGGCGCTACGACCAGGAGATCGCCATTGCCCGCGTGCTCGAGGCCATCGGCGCTGGGCGCGATCGCATCCTGCTCACGCTGGCCACCGGCACGGGCAAGACCTTCATGAGCGGCCCCGGCGGGGAGCCCTACTTCGGAGAGCACCCGCCGGACTTCTTCGACTTCATCGTCACCGACGAGTGCCACCGCGGCGGGGCCAACGACGAAGGCAGCTGGCGCGCGATCCTCGACTACTTCAGCGCGGCGGTTCAGCTGGGCCTGACGGCTACGCCCAAGCGCACCGTGAACGCCGACACCTACGCCTATTTCGGCGAGCCGGTGTACCAGTACTCGCTGAGGGAGGGCATCAACGATGGCTTCCTCACGCCCTTCAAGGTGCGGCAGATCGCCACCACGCTCGACGAGCACGTCTCGACGCCAGACGACGAGGTCGTCGCGGGCGACATCGAGGCGGGCCGCCGCTACGAGCAGAGGGACTTCAATCGGCTCATCGAGATCAGGGCCCGCGAGGGCTATCGTGTGAAGATCTTCCTGGGCGCCATAGACCCGCGCGAGAACACTCCGGTGTTCTGCGCCACGCAGTCGCACGCGCTGGCCGTGCGGCGCCCGATCAACCAGCGCAAGACGGTGGCCGACCCGAACGACTGCGTGCGCGTCACCGCCAACGATGGAGCCCTCGGCGGGCAGCACCTGCGCGACTTCCAGGACCACGAGAAGACCATCCCGACCATACTGACCATACTGACCACGTCGCAGAAGCGGTCCACCGGGGTCGATGCGCGCAATGTGCGCCACATCGTACTGATGCGGCCAATCAACTCGATGATCGAGTTCAAGCAGATCATCGGGCGCGGCACCCGACCCGTCGACCTTCAATCGGAAGGCGTGGCCGCTTTCGATCGGAATCGGTGGCCGTTTTCGTCGGAATCCGCAATCCAGCCGCGACGCATATCCCTTGCGCGGCGCGCGTGGCCCGGCCACGGTCTGCCATCCCTCACGGAGAGAAGCCATGCTGCCGCCGCGCGATCGCCTGACCATCTGCTTTGCCCATGTCGCCTACCGCTTCGCCGAGCGCTTCGCGCTGCGCGCCACGGGCATCGCCCATGTCGAGGCGCGCAGCCGCGCCGAACTCGACGCGGCGATCGCCGGTGCCGACGTGCTTGTCTGTTCGGGCCTGTGGCGCAACGACCTGCCGACGATCGCGCCGCGGCTTCGGCTGGTGCAGTCCTGCAGCGCCGGCACCGATCAGTACGATCGGGACGTCCTGCGCCAGGCAGGCATCCGTCTCGCCAGCGGCCAGGGCTGCAACGCCAACGCGGTCAGCGAGCATGCCATCGCCCAGGTCCTCGCCCTGCTGCGCCGCCTGCCCGAGGCACGCGACAATCAGGCGAAGCGCCATTGGCGCGGCATGATGGGGGATTTCGCGCGCCGCGAGGACGAGGCCGGCGGCAAGACCGCCATCGTCGTCGGCACCGGTCGCATCGGCGGCCGCATCGCGCGGCTGTGCAAGGCGCTTGGCATGCGCGTGATCGGCGTGCGCCGCGATCCGACGCAAGGTGTCGACGGCGCCGACGAGGTCCACGGATTTCGCGATCTGGGCCACCTCGCGCCGCGCGCCGATTTCCTCGTGCTCGCCTGCCCGCTGACCGACGAGACCCGCAACCTCGTCGATGCCGCGGTGCTGGCGGCGATGAAGCCGACGGCGCGGGTCGTCAACGTCGCGCGTGGCCGCGTCGTCGACGAACCGGCCCTGGTCGCGGCGCTACGCGAGGGGCGCATCGGCGGCGCCGCGCTCGACGTCACCGCGGACGAGCCGCTGCCGCAGGACAGCCCGCTCTGGGACATGCCGCAGGTGCTGATCACGCCGCACACGGCAGGAGAGACGCACAGCTACGAGGACAATGTCCTCGACATGATGATGGAGAACATCGAGCGCCTCTGGCGCGGCGAGACCGGGTTGTTCAACCAGATCGTGTGAACCGCCCGCGGCGCCGCGCCGCAGGAACGACCGGCCGGAAATCGAGGGCGTAGAGGCCGAGCGGACGCTCGCGGCCGGGCAGTTCCAGCGCCCCCACGGGCGTCACCGCGAAGCCCGGCGGCAGGTCGAGACGCGCCAGGAGATCTTCCGACAGGATGGTCCGCAGCTGCCGCTCGCCGGCGAATTTCTCCATCTTGGCGACCGCGTTGAGCGTGTCGCCGAGGAAGGTGATCTCGCGCTTCACCTCGCCCACCTCGCCGACCGCGACCGGCCCGGCGTGCAACGCCGCGCGGCCGAAGGGCGCGACACCGAACCGCGCCTGGCAGTCCTCGCGCGCCGCGAGCAGGCGGCCGACCGCATCGCCGAGGCAGCGCAGGATCCGCGCGTCGCGCACCGCCGCCTCGACGGGCCAGCTGACGATGATCGCGTCGCCGACATAGCGATAGATCTCGCCGCGATGGGCGAGAAAGGCCGGAGAGACGATCCGGGTGAGGTGGTCGAGCAGCGCGAGGAACCGCTCCGGACCGATGCGCGCGGCGATCGCCGTCGACCCTTCGAGGTCGAGGAACAGGAAGGCGCGATGTTCGATCCGCGGCGTGTGATAGCCGCCGGTCAGGAGCCGCCACAGCGTGCCGGGGCCGAGCAGCCTGTCGATCTCGAAGACGAGACTGATCAGGATCGAGACACCCAGCGCGAAGATCGCATCGAAGACAAGCCCCTCCGCGAAAGGCGCGTCGTCCAGCGGGATCAGCAGCCGGACGGCCAGCATGATGCCGACGATGACCAGCAGCCGCAGCGCCATGCGCACGAGCAGGAACAGGGCGAAGGGCAGGCGCCGCAGCGCGGCCAGGAACGGGTTCACCCGCTCGGCCAGTTCGGCGAACACCATCGTCCCGGAGATCAGGGCGCCGATGATCACGCCGCGCGCGATGGTGTCCCAGGCGAACTGGAAACGCACCAGCACATAGCCGACGCCGATGACGGCGCCCACCAGGGCGACCCCGGCGACGATCCAGTATTGGCGCGGATGCAGCAGCGTCATGCCCGGGGAGGCTCTCACTCCGACGGCAGGGCGTCGAGCAACCCCTGGGCACGCGCGCGCTTCGTCGCGTCCGCGTCGCGCGCCACGATGCGCTGCAGCACCGAGCGCGCCCGCGGATCGCCGGCCTCGCCGAGTTCGAAGGCGAGCGCGTCGCGCTTGTCGAACCACTGCCTGTCGAAGCCCGCTTCCGTCAGGTCGAGGCGGCGCCAGTAGAACTTGAGTTCCTCGGACATCCAGCCGGCATGGACGTCGTCCCACGAGAGCGGCTGGCCGTCGAGATTGGCGTTGTCCGGATTGAACGGCTGATCGGCGCGCTGAAACCGCACGTCCATCGACATGCGCAGCCGGTCGCTGCGGTTGGGCACGCCCTTGTGCACGGTCATCGAATGGAACAGCAGCACGTCGCCCACGACGAAGCCGCCGGACACCCAACTGCCCTCCAGCGGATCGCGGATCTCGATCCCGCCGGCGCCCGCGCCGATATGGAAATCGTATACGCCGCCGCGATGCGAGCCGGCGGCGATCTGCAGCGGCCCCGCCTCCATCGGCACGTCGATCAGCGGGATCCAGGCGGTATAGACCTCGGTCGTACCCTGGATATTGGGATAGTCCTGGTGCGCCTTGGTCGTGAAGGCCTCGCGCGCCGGGAAGATGTTCCGCATCAGGACACGCGGATGCGGGAACACCTCGCCGTCCAGAAGGCGCTCCAGGAAGCCCAGCAGGACCGGGTGATGCTTGAGCGCGTGATAGCGCTCGAGACGGTTGATGCGCCGCAGCACCTGGAGATAGCGCGGCTCCGGATCGACACAGAAACCAGCGGGGTCGGCGATCGCCAGCGCCGGTGACACATCGGCCCTGAGCCAGCCGGCATCGCGCGCGATCGCCGCGATCTCCGCCTGGAGCGCATCGATGGGCGCCCGCGGCATCAGCCCGGGCAGGAAGAGATATCCGTCCCGCTCCATTCGCGCGCGCAGGGCGGGCATGTCGCCCAGCAGCGGCGACGAATCGACGAACGCGTCCATGGCTTCCTCTCCCTCGGCACGGCCGGCGCATCCCCGTCCGCACATCACGACCGTGCCACAATAAGCCCCCTGGCAAGGAAAGTGGAATGCGCGGAAGATCGCCCTCGCACGGACGACGAGGATCCGCATGAGCCTGTCCATCAGACCCCTTCATCCCAGCATCGGCGCCGAGGTCCGCGGCATCCACCTGCGTCAGCCCCTGAGCCCGGCCGAGGTCGCGGCGATCGAGGCCGGCATGGACCGCCACGCCGTGCTCGTGTTTCCGGAGCAGGAGATCGACGACGACCAGCAGGTAGCCTTCAGCCGCAATTTCGGCGAGATCGAGCTGTCGGTGGCCGGTGATCTCCAGAAACCCGAGGAAAAGCGCCTCGGCATCGCCTTCGCGGACGTGTCGAACCTCGATCGGCACAACGCGATCAAGGCGCGCGACGACCGCCACCGCCTCTTCGCCCTCGGCAACCGGCTCTGGCATTCGGACAGCTCGTTCCGCGCGGTCCCCGCGAAATACTCGCTGCTCTCGGGCCGCATCGTGCCGGCGCGCGGCGGCAACACCGAGTTCGCCGACATGCGCGCCGCCTACGACGCGCTCGAGCCTGCGCTTCGCGCGCAGGCCGAAGACCTCGTCTGCGAGCATTCGATGATCTTCTCCCGCGGCCAGCTCGGCTTCACCGACCTGTCGGATGCCGAACGCGAGATGTGCCGTCCGGTGCGCCAGCGGCTCGTGCGCACCCATCCCGTCACCGGACGCAAATCGCTCTTCCTGTCGGCGCATATCGGCGGGATCGTCGGCTGGCCGGTCCCAGAGGCGCGCGACTTCATCCGCGAACTGACCGAGCACGCGACCCAGCGCTGCTTCGTGCATGCGCATGTCTGGCGCGCCCATGACCTCGTCATCTGGGACAACCGCCAGACCATGCATCGCGTCCGCCCCTTCGCAGACACGGTCGAGAAGCGCGACATGCGACGCACGACGATCGCTGGCGATGGCCCCACGGCGGAGCAGGCGGCATGACCACGCCGGTCTTCGGGCTCGCAGGCCGGCGCGTCCTGGTCACCGGGGCCGCCGGTGGGATCGGAAGCGCGCTGCTCGACGGTTTCCGGTCGGCGGGGGCGCGCCTTGTCGTCTGCGACCGGCCGGGGCCTGCACTCGAGGCGCTCGACGCGGAGCGGCGGCTGGGTTTCGATCTCGGGGCGCCCGATCAGATCGATGCCGCGCTCGCGTCGCTGACGGCCACCGGCGCCGTACCCGACGTGATCGTCAACAACGCCGGATATACCCGCCAGGAGACGCTGCGCCGCAGCGACCCGGACGAAGCGGCACGCGAAATCGCGGTCAACCTGACCGGCACGCTGCGCCTGACCGCGGGCTTGCTGCCCGCGATGGCCGCGCAAGGCGGCGGCGCGATCGTGTTCGTCGCCTCGGTCAACGCGCTGCTGCATGTCGGCAACCCCGCCTATTCGGCGGCGAAGGCCGGGATGCTCGCCTGGTGCCGCGCGGTCGCGGTCGAATATGGCCGCGCCGGCATCCGTGCCAACGCCGTATGCCCGGGATCGGTGCGCACTCCGGCCTGGGACCACAGGCTGGAAAAGGATCCCGAGGTGGTCGCGCGGACCGCGCGCTTCTATCCGCTGGGCCGGCTCGTCGAACCGCACGAGGTCGCGGCCGCGGTCCTGTTCCTGGCGTCTCCGCTGGCCTCCGCCATCACCGGCGTGGCGCTGCCCGTCGATTGCGGTCTGTCGGCGGGAAATCTCGATTTCGTACGCACCGTCCTGGGAGAGTGACGCGATGGATCCGACCGCCAACCCCTTCCCCGCCGGCGATCCTGACCGGCGCGCCATCTGGACCATGCTCGTCGAACGCGACATCGATGCCTTCGTCGCGGCCGAGTGGGGCATGGTGGCGGGGGATTTCGTCGCCACCGGGTTCCTTGGCCTGGATGCCTGCCGCTCCGACATTCCCGACAGCTGGCGGATCGCCTTTCCGAGCATCGAGGCCTATCGCGACGAATGGCTGCGCCAGGCGCGCGCGACGCGCGAGACGGTCTTCGCGGAGCCCCTGCGCGGCGCGATATTCCGCGCCACCACGCTGCGCGACATCGACATCGCCGGCGACCGGGCGGTGGCGCGCAAGAAATTCGACGGCACGATCCGCAAGGCCGATGGCGGCGTGGAGACGCTCAACTGGCAGACACTCTATTTCTGCCGGCGAGAGGATGGCACCTGGCGCATCTCCGGCTTCGTCGGCTACCTGCCGCACCCCATGGGCGGCGCGCGGCGGGCTTGAAACGCGGATCCGGAACTGGTCTCGTCGCCGTATGTTCTTCGCCTCCGGAACGCCGCACGGGCTGCGGCACAATCCCTTCAACGCGATCGTCGTGCCGCGCCCGATCGGATGGATTTCCACCGTCGATGCGGCCGGGAACGCCAATCTGGCGCCCTATTCCTTCTTCAACGCGGTGGCCTACACACCGCCGCAGGTGATCTTCTCCGCCACCGGCAACCACGCCACCGATGGTGGCTTCAAGGACACGGTCGCCAATGTCGAGGCGACGGGCGAGTTCGTCGTCAATCTCGCGACCTGGGATCTGCGCGAGGCGATGAACCGCAGCGCCGCGCCGGCCCCGCACGGAGTCGACGAATTCGAACTCGCCGGCGTGACGAAGGCGCCCTCGCGTCTGGTCCGCGCGCCACGGGTGAAGGAAAGCCCGGTCCATCTGGAATGCCGCCACGTCCAGTCGGTGCGGCTGCCGAGCGCCGATCCCGCCGCCCCCAATATCCTCGTCATCGGCGAGGTGGTCGGGATCCATATCGACGAGTCGGTGCTGGTCGACGGGCTGGTCGACTACACGCGTCTGCAGCCGATCGGCCGGCTCGGCTATCAGGACTACACGCGGCTCGGCGAGGTCTTCGCGATGTCGCGGCCCGGCTGGCCCTGAGCGCCAGCCGGGCCGCCTCTCACGGCAGGTCGACCTGGTGGCGCGGCGCGTGCCAGTCGGCCGCGGCGGCCACGCAGCGCGGCACGTCTTCCTCCAGCATCAGCCGCTCCGCCACGAGCGCGCGCGCCGCCGCCTCGATCGCACGGACATACGCGGCCGCGTCGGCGTAGCGCTCGGCGATCGCGCGGCGCGGATCGCGCGTCTGGGCGCGGTGCTCCGGCGCGTCGGGAAAGGGCAGCGTGCTGCCGCTGAATTCATGCATCGCGCCGTCGCCGAAACCGCGCGCCCGAAGGTTCCAGCCGGTGTAGGTCGCGAGCGGCGCCTGAACCATCGGCGCACGGACGCCGGCGATGTCGTTGCCGTCCGCGTCGACCGCCGGCACAAGCACGGCATAGCCCTCGCCCGGCAGCACCTGCGGTGGCTCGCTCAGGACGCCACGCTCGGCGTCGGGACCGAAATCGAGCCGCGGCAGCGCGTTGGGGCCGCGCGGCAGCGGCACGCCGGGGATGGCCGGAAACTGCGTGCGCCAGGTCTCGTACGACACCAGCGTGCCGTCGGCGCGGCGCGGGATGCGACTGTCCGGCGGCACGGTGCCGTGGCTCGCCCATGCATCCATCGCGTCGAGCATCGCGCGGAAGAGCATCGAGGTCCAGACGACGTTGATCTCGTTGCGGCAGATGCCGCGCGACGGCTTGCCGAGGCGCGGATCGGCGAAATGCTGCGAGCTCGACCAGAGATAGGCGCGCACGGTCGGCGGCAGTTCGAGATCCTGCCCCTGGGTGTCGGTGTGGACCAGCGAACCGCGACGCTGCCAGTACTCGGTCGACGTCTGGGTATGGAGCACCAGGGGATCGGTCGCAGGCCGCTTGAGGATGGCGTCGGACTTGCCGGTGAAATGGTCGCGCGACGGCGCGTAGGAAAACGGGAACCGGTCCGCGGGATTGAAATGGTCCTCGTGCTCCTGGCCAGCCGCGACCACGAGATTGGCGAAGCGGTGCTGCATCCACATCAGCCCTGCGCCCGAAACATGCGGCAGGACGCCGTCGAAGACGCGACGCCCCGACGGATCGGCATTGAAGCCGCGATGGACGAAGTCGCGCACGCAGCGGCCGGTCTGCGACCGCCCCCAGGCATAGGCCTTCTCGACCCGTCCACCGCCGGTACGCAACGGGTTTTGCCGGCCCGCGTCGTCGCGATCGGCATATTTGAGGAACGACGCGAAATCCCGCACCGCGACATGGCCGAGGCCGAGGACGAGCGGCGAATGCCCCTCGTAGACGAGTTCGTAGATCCAGCCGGGCCGGAATCCCGCGGGAATGTGGATATGCGTGTGCGACGGAATGACCGCCCGCTCGCCGCCCTGATCGTCGAGACCCGTGCCGCCCTCGACGCGGGCGAACATCCAGCGATCCGGCGGCACCGCGATCCGCGCATCGTCCGCATAGCGGCGCATCGTCAACTGCGCGCGGCGCGTGTCGAGCGACACCGTGGGATGGCTGCGCGTCGAGGCGCGGCTGCTGAGCGGGAACACGGTCATCCCCGGCCGGTCGGCGATGTATTCGACGCGGACCTGGCCGGTGACGGGACGCCCGCCTTCCATCGCGACCGGGGCGTCGAGGACGAACCGGTCGTCGCCCGGCAACACGTCCCCCTGCCACGCGATCCAGGCGATCGCATAGCCGCGCCGCATCAGGAAACCGTTCCCGGCATGGGCGGCGCTGCGCGGGTCGTTCGATCCCGGCGCGTCATTGAAGAACTGCAGGCAGCGGATATTGCCGCGGTTGCCGTAGTCGAAGAACAGCCGGCCGTTGCCGCGCGCGGGGGCGGCGGGAATCAGGAGCGAGAAATCGGCCGCGAACCGGACCTGCCCGTCCGCGTCGCGCGGCGCCTTGTCGAGGTCGACGATCCCGGCCTGGGCCGGCGCGCCGGGATCGACGGCGAAGCGCGCGCGTCCCTTGATCCGCTCGTAGGCGCCGGCCGCGCCGAATTCCTGCCCACCCGCGAAGACGAAACGCTCCGCGACGTCCAATTCGATCCGATTGCTCATGCCCATCGCTCCCTCGATCGCGGCGGTCGCCGCGCCGCGGAGTATAGACTCATCCACGCTCTTGAACCCCTGCCCTGGAAATCGGCTAAAAGGGGGCCATGGGATACGGGTTTCATGAAGAACGGTTGCGGTCCAGGCGCCGCGGCAGGATCGCGCTGATCGCCGCGAAATGGGCGGTGATGGCCGGCGTGCTCGCGATCACGGCCTATCTCGCCCATGTCGCGGGCATCCACCTCGCCGAGGCGCGGTCGGGCAACCTGAGCGACCAGGTCGAGGATCTGACGGCCCAACTCGCGACGACGCGCCGGGAAAAGGACCAGCTGGCGCGCGACCTCGCCACCGCGACGGCGCAGGCGGAAGAGCTGCGCAAGCGCTACGAATCGGATGTTCCGACAGGCGCGATCTCCGACCTGCTGCGCGCCGTGCGCACGCGGCTTGCCGCGGGCGTCAAGCCGGAGCGGCTGGCGAGCCTCATCGCAGTCGCGGAGAACACGCGCCGATGCGACGAGAAGCCCGTGTCGAAGCGGTTCCTGGTCCGCCTCGGACCGCAGCGCACGCCCAGCGACACGGCCGCCTTCGCCGAGCGTCAGATCCTGGTCAGCGCGCTCGGCGCCCCCGGCACCGATGCCTCGGGCCGGGCCGAGGGCTGGTTCGACACCGCGAAGCCGGTCACGGTCACCTTCACGCGGATCGGCGGCGGCGAAACCATGGCCACCGGCGTGCTGCCGCTGCAGCACGCCGTCGTGATCAAGGATCTCGAATACCGCTTCGTGATCACCGCCGGCGAGGGGCGCAGCTTCGCCACCGCGACGGCGGATGCCTGCGCCTATCCGTGACGCCGACCCGGGCGGAGGCCGTTCAGTCGTGCACCCGCATCACGGCCTCGATCTCGACCGAGATGTTGTTCGGCAGCGACCCCATGCCGACCGCAGAGCGCGCGTGGCGACCGCGGTCGCCCAGCACGGCGACGAAGAGGTCGGAGCAGCCATTGATGACCTTGGGATGATCGCCGAAGTCCGGCACGCCATTGACCATGCCCAGGACCTTGAGCACCTCGACGCGCGACAGATCGCCCGCCGCGAGCTTGGCCACCGACAGCAGGCCGAGCCCGACCAGCTTCGCGTGCTCGTAGGCCTCCTGCCACGTCACGTCGCGGCCGACCTTGCCCACGAACATGGTGCCGTCGGGGCGACGCGGGCCCTGGCCGGAGAGATAGAGCGTGTTGCCGTCACGCTTGAACGGGACGTAGTTCGCGAGCGGCGAGGGCGCCTTCGGCAGGGTCAATCCCATCTCGGCGAGTTTTTCTTCGGGCGTCATGCGCGTCTCCTGATCGTGGGATGGTCTGGTTACCGCGACCGCGCAGGGCGGCGCAATCGCCGCGCCCTGGGCGCGCCGCCCGACGCGAGCGGGACGCCATGACGGCGCTCTACTTCCACCCCGAGGGCTACTCGACCGCGGGCGGCAAGGTGATGGGGCGCCAATCGGCGGGCGCATCCTTCCTGCGCGGCTTCCTCGCCCATGCACGCACCGACACGTTCTGGATCGAAGTCGCGAAGCGCGAGCATGCGCAATACTTCGCCGAGGCCGCGCGCGGCGCCGGCCGCCACGAACCGGTGCGCGCGATCGAGCGCGAAACCCTGGGCTCGCTTGCCGAACCCGGTGCGCTGCACCAGCCGGGCCCGGAACTCGCCAATCATGCCTGGCCGCGCGGCCAGTACGGTCATGGTGCCTGGAGCATCACCGGCCTGACCCATACGACTTCGAGCGCGGCCGCGATGACGTCGATCACCGACTTCCTCGCCGCGCCCGTGCAGCGCTGGGATGCGCTGATCTGCACCTCCCGCGCGGTCAAGGCGAATGTCGAGGCACTCCTCGCGGCGCAGGCCGAGATGCTGCGCGCGCGGCTGGGGGCGACCCGCTTCGTCCTGCCGCAGCTGCCGGTCATCCCGCTCGGCATCAACACCGCCGATTTCGACTTCACGCCCCAACAGCGCGCCGCCGCCCGCGCGCGCATCGGCGCCGACGAGACGACCCGCGTCGTGCTCTTCGCGGGCCGGCTGTCGTTCCACGCCAAGGCGCACCCGCTGGCGATGTATCAGGCCATCGACGCGGCCGCGCGCGCCCTGGATGGCCGCTGCAAGGTGCTGCTGGTCGAATGCGGCTGGCACGCCACCGAGGCCATCGCGAAGGATTTCGCGGCGGCGGCCCGCCTCGCCTGCCCGTCGCTGCGCTGCCTGACCCTGGACAGCCGCGACGACGCGGCGCGGCTGGCGGGCTGGGCGTCCGCCGATGTCTTCTGTTCGCTGTCGGACAACATCCAGGAAGCCTTCGGCCTCACGCCGGTGGAGGCGATGGCGGCAGGACTGCCCGCGATCGTGTCCGACTGGGACGGCTACAAGGACACGGTGCGCGACGGCCTCGACGGAATCCGCATTCCGACCCTGATGCCCGGCCCCGGGCTGGCGGCCGACCTCGCGCAGCGCCACGCGCTGGGGCTGGACGATTTCGACCTGTTCAGCGGTCGAAGCTGCAATCTGGTGGCGGTCGACATCGCCCGGACGACCGAGGCGATGATCGCGCTGCTCGGCGACCCGGCGCGCGCGCGCGCGCTCGGCCAGTCCGGCCAGCGCCGGGCGCGCGCGGAGTTCGACTGGGCGGCGCTCATCCCGCGCTATTTCGAGTTGTGGGACGAACTCAAGCGCATCCGGCACGCCGAACGGGACCGGTTGCCGCGGCTCGCGCATCCATGGCCCGCGCGCATGGATCCGCTGGCCGCCTTCGCCGGGTACCCGACAGCGACGCTGACGCCGGAGACGCGCTTCGCGCGCGTCGATCCGTCGGTCGCGGCAGGCCTGGAGCGGCTCGCCGCCTACCAGAAACTGTGGATGGGGTCGTTCGATCGCATCGTGCCGCCGCGGCCTGCCGAGATCCGCGCCATGCTCGAGCACCTCGAGGCGGGACCGGCCACCGCGCGCGACCTGGTCGCCCATGTGCCGCGCGACAGGGCCGCCCTTGTCTTCCGCGGCCTCGTCTGGGTCGCGAAGCTGGGACTCATCCGCCAGGTCGACTGATGGCCGCCCGCGGCTGCCAGAGCACGATGGCTGTCGACGCCACGCCGATCAGCGCCATGCCGATGGCCGCGGCGAGGTCGGGGACCTCCCCGAACGCGATCCAGCCGATCGCGAGCGCGGCCGGCAACCGCGCGAAATCCATCGCCGCCATCGCCGAGAACCGTCCCAGGGCATAGCCGCGCGTCAGGCCGATCTGGCTGAGCCACGCCAGCGCGCCGGTCGCGAGCAGCCAGGGCAGCAATTCCGGCGCAGGGGTGACCCAGACCACCGCGGCCGGCGGGACCGACAGCAGGCTCGCGACGAGCAGGAACATGAAGGCGATGCGGTTCGTCGGCTCCGTCGTCGACAGCCGCTTGACCGTCATCATCGCGACGCTCGTCAGCACGGCATTGGCCAGGGCGGCCAGCGACGGCAGAAGCGGCGCGGTCATGAATCCGGGCTTGAGCACGAGCATCGCACCGGCGAAGCCGGTCGCCAACGCCACGAGGCGCACGACGCCGAGACGCTCGCCGAACGCGAGCGCCGCGATCAGCGCGGCCCAGAGCGGCTGCGTGAAGCCGAGCGCCATGGCGTCGGCCAGGGGCATCCGCGCGGCGGCGTAGACGAAGGCGAGAAAGCCGGCATAGCCGCAGGCCGCACGCAGCGCATGCGCGCCGAGACGGCGCGTGCGCAGGACCCCGACGCCGATCGCGCCCAGCGACGGGCCGAAAAAGACCAGCGCCAGGGCAAAGCGGCTGAGCACGATCACCGGCTCCGGCAGATACGCGGTGAGCATGCGGATGATCGCGATCCCCGTCACGAGGCTGACCGCGCTCAGGATCATGTGGAGCGCGCCGCGTATGTCGCGGGCGCGGGACTGCCACGCGCTGTCTTCCATCCCTTCTCCCCCGACGGTCGCGGATGCGCGCGCTATGATCGCACGCCACGCATCGCAACGAGGACGGGAAATGGCAGATCCGCAGGACGACGCGACCGTCACGCCCTACGCGCTGCTCGGCGGCGACGCGGCACTCCAGACGCTGGTGGCACGTTTCTACATGCTGATGGACGAGGATCCCGCCTATGCGGTGATCCGCCGCCTCCACCCGCCCTCCCTGGAGGGATCGGCGGACAAGCTCTACCGCTTCCTGTCGGGATGGCTCGGCGGACCGCCGCTCTTCGTGCAGACCTATGGTCCGCCGATGCTGCGCGCGCGCCACCTGCCCTATCCGATCGGGTCGCTCGAACGCGATCAGTGGATGGCCTGCATGCGCCAGGCGATGGCCGACTGCGCCGTGCCGGGACCGCTGGCCGCGGCGCTCGGCGAGGCGCTGTTCCGGACAGCCGACTGGATGCGCAACAAGCCCGGCGACCTGCCGGCGATGCCGGGATGAGGGGATTCACGACCGCACCCATAAAGTTTTAAGGTTTTGCGGGCATACTCCGAAAGGATTACGACTTCGGAGTTACGCCCATGCGGTCAGGTCTTCTGGCGCCGTCACGGCGCCGACCCGCTCTTCGCCGCGCGCGGCACGAGCAACCGCAGCCGATTCCTCGCCGGGCCATCGCGCCATGAGCCGGCTCTACCGCATCGCCGCCTTTTCGCTACGCGCGAAGCTCTTCGCGGTCGGCGCGCTGCTCCTGATCGCCACGGCCGCCGTGCTCACCATCGTGTCCGCCTGGGACATGGAGCGCATCGTCGCCGAGAGCCTCGGCCAGAAGGGCCTGTCCCATGTCGTGATGGTCGATCCGGCGGGCCGCCAGATACTCGCCGCGGGATGGGATATCGGCCAGCAGGGACCGCCGCCCGCCGCCGGGGAACCGATCCTCGGCCCGGACGGCGTGATGCGCCTGCCCTTTTCCATGCCGGTGACCGGCGAGGGCGGCGAGCGGGGGACGCTGCATTTCGCCATCTCCGTCGACCCGCTCGACCGCATGCGCGACGAGGTGCTGCAACGCGGACTGGCCGTGGCCGCGGCCAGCCTCGTCCTGATGCTGATCGCGATGGGCTGGTTCCACCGGCGGCTGATGCGTCCGCTGGGCGATCTGCAGCGCGCCAGCGAACGCGTCCGCGCCGGCCGCTACGACATCGACCTGCCGGCGGGACGCAACGACGACCTCGGTGCGTTGTGCGAGTCCTTCCGCTTCATGACATCGGAGATCGCGCAGCGCATCGCCGCGCTCGAGGACATCCAGAAGGTCCAGCGTGCGCTTCTCGCCGAGGCCCATCGCCGCGAGGGCGAACTCGCCGCGGCCAAGAACCGCGCCGAAGCGGCGAGCCGGGCGAAAGCCGAATTCCTCGCGCAGATGAGCCACGAACTGCGCACGCCGCTCAACGCGATCATCGGATTTTCCGACTTCATCGCGATGACCGCCTCGACGCCGGCCATGACCGCGAAGCACGGCGAATACGCCCGCGACATCCACGCCAGCGGCAGTCATCTGCTGTCGATGATCGAGGCCATCCTCGAGATGACGCAGCTCGACATGGACCGCCGCGTCTTCGCCACGGAGGACATCGACATCGCCGACATCGTCGAGCAGGCCCGACGCCTCGTCGCGACCGAACTGGAGTCGCATGGCATCGGCGTCACCGTCGAGATCGCGGGCGATATCGCCTGCATCGGCGACGCCACCGCCATCCGTCAGATCCTGGTCAACCTGCTCGGCAACGCCGCGCGCCACGCGCGGCCGGCCTCCGAGGTCCGCATCAAGGCCCAGGCCAACGGACAGCGCGCCCTGTGCACCGTTACCACGCAGGGCCCGTCCTATCCGACCCATGTGCTGACCGGCTTCGGCACCGCCTTCCTGCGCCCCGCACAAGGCAATGGCATGGTCAGTTCGCGCCAGGGCCTCGGACTCGGGCTCGCGATCAGCTACGAGCTCGCCCGACGCCAGGGGGGTGCGCTGACGCTGCGCAACCTGCCGACGGGCGCGGAAGCGACGCTGGAGCTTCCGCTTCCGTCCCGCGTCGCCGACGCGCTGCCGCTGCGGCAGGCCGGCTGACGGCCCTCAGGCGAGGTCGATCAGGATCGAACCACCCGCGTCGAGATGCGCGCGCGCGCCTGGCGGAATGACGCAGGTCGCATCGTATTCCTCGACGATCAGCGGCCCGACGCGCGGGGTCGACAGATCGCTGCGGCGCAGCACGGGCGTCTCGACCCATCCATGCGCGGCCCCGAAATAGGCGGGACGCGGCGGCGGCGGCACCGGCTCGGAACGGGTCGGGCGCACGCGCTCCGGCACGCTCGGCCCGTCCCGCAATCCCTGGCCGACCACCTGCATCGCCACGAGTTCCACCGGCTCGTCGGGACCCGCGCGATGGCCATAGGTGCGCTCGTGCTCCCGGCCGAACCCTTCCTCCAGCAATGCCACCATGCGCGCGTCGATCGGCCCGTCGGGCATCGGCACGACCAGTTCGTAGCTCTGCCCCTGGTAGTGCAGCGCAGCCGAGCGTTTCAGCCGCGCGCGTTCTCCCGCATAGCCTTCGGAGGCGAGCTGCGCGCGCGCCTGGTCGGCGAGCTCGTTCCAGGCATGCGCGATTTCCGCGAGATCGGCCTTGCGCAGCAGGCGGCGGAAGCTGCGCGCGTAATGATGCTCGACATCCGCATAGAGGAGGCCGAAGGACGAGAAGAGCCCCGCGCTCGGCGGCACCACGATTCGCGTCATGCCGAGCGCCGCGGCCATGCCGCATGCGAAGAGCGGCCCGTTGCCGCCGAAGGCGAAGAGAGCGAAGTCGCGCGGATCGCGGCCGCGCTCGGTCGACACGGCCTTGATCGCACGGATCATGTTCGACGCCGCGATCTGATGGGCGCCATACGCGGCGGCCTCGATGCTCATGCCCAGGGGCCGCGCGACCTTCGCCTCGAAGACCGCGCGGGCCTTTCCGGCATCGAGCTTCACCGCGCCGCCGACGAGATGCTGCGGGTTGATGTAGCCAAGCAGCACGTTGGCGTCGGTCACCGTCGGCGTCTCGCCACCCTTGGCATAGCAGACCGGACCCGGGGTCGAACCCGCGCTTTCCGGCCCGATCTGCAGCGCGCCGCCCGCATCGATCCAGACATGGCTGCCGCCGCCGGCGCCGACCTCCGCAAGATCGATCGCCGGCACCTTGAGGATGTAGCCCGCGCCGGTCAGCAGCCGCGACCCGATCATGATCCCCGCGCCGACCGAATACTCGGCCGCGCGCGTGACCTCGCCGCTCTCGACCATCGCCGCCTTCGCGGTCGTTCCGCCCATGTCGAAGGTGATGATCCGGTCGAGCCCGCGCGCGCGCGCCAGCGACTGTCCGCCGACCACGCCGCCTGCGGGACCTGACTCGATGATGTTCATCGGCCGCGCCGCGGCGGCCGCATCGGTCGTGAGCCCGCCATTGGACTGCATGAGCAGCAGCCGCGCCGGGATCCCGGCGGCGTCGAGGCCGCGCCGCAGCGCCTTCAGGTAGGTGGCGACGACCGGCATCACATAGGCGTTCACGACCGTCGTCGACGTCCGTTCGTATTCCTTGATCTCCGGCAGGACCTCGTAGCTCACGGACAGCGGCAGATCCGGCGCCTTGGCCCGGATCATGTCGCGCAGCATCAGTTCGTGGACGGGATTGGCGAAGGAGTTGATCAGGCACACGGCAAGCGCCTCGACCTTCTCCGCGAGCAGGCGGTCGATGGCGCGCTCCGCATCCGCCGGGTCGAGCGCGCGCTCGACACGGCCCTGCGCGTCGATCCGCTCGTCGACCACCTGGCGCAGATAGCGCTCGACCAGCGGCGCGGGCTTGCTCCAGGTCAGGTCGTAGAGCCTGGGCATGCGCAGCGTGCGGATCTCCAGCACGTCGCGGAACCCCTTCGTGGTGATCAGGCCGGTGCGCGCGCCCTTGTGCTCCAGGATCGCGTTGGACGCGACCGTCGTGCCGTGCCGGATCTCCTCGATGTCGGCGCCCGACAGGCCCTGCTCGCGGAACACCTCGACGAGCCCCTCGACGATCGCCCGCGCGTAGTTGTCGACGCTGGAGGAGATCTTCTTGGTGTGGATCGTGCCGTCGGAGCCGAGCAGCACGATGTCGGTGAAGGTGCCGCCGATGTCGACGCCGACGCGGTAGCTGGTCATGGGATGGTTTCCGTTGGGCTGGATGGACGGGTCACTCGGCGGCGCGTGCGGCGATGACGGGATCGTGCCACTGGACGACCGGCGTCTCCCGCCAGCCGCGGCGCTCGCGCAGCGCGACGCGCGCAGCCGCGGTCGCCGCGGCATCGACGGTCCAGGCGACCGTGTCGACGACGACCCCGTAATCGGCGCGCGCCTTCTCCGGCGAGAGCAGTTCGTTGCGCACGTCCTTGAGCACCGCGGCGGGATCGCGCTCCAGAGGATCGCCCCAGCCACCCGCGCCGGCGAGCACATGGCGCAGCACGTCGCCGCGCCGCACGGTCATCGTGAACTTGCCGGGCAAGGCGCGGTTTTCGCCGTCCGGATTGAGCCAGTTGGCGCTGGGGGCGCCCGGGGATCCGCCATAGAGCCCGAAGGGCCGGTGGTCGCGGCGGTCGCTGCGCACCTGGAGCGTGCCTTCCGTCTCGTTGAAGCGGTAGTCGCGCAGGAAGGGCACGCCGCCGCGGAACTTCCCTGCACCCGCCCGATCGGGCACGAATTCATATGCGAGCAGCGAGATCGGATGTTCCGCCTCGGTGACCTCGATCGAATGCGACGCCATGTTCGCGAACATGTGCGAGTTGCCGTCGAGCCCGTCCGCCCAGGGACGCGCGCCCCAGG
>CAYSUY010000067.1:4532-19041 GCA_964434345.1 uncultured Acetobacteraceae bacterium | reverse complement strand
AGGAAGACCGGCTGACATGGACGCTCCCGCGAAGCTCAAGATCGCCGCCGATATCGGCGGCACGTTCACGGACATCGCGCTGTTCCTGCCGGATGGACGGCTCGCGACGCGCAAGCTGCCTTCGACCCCGGACGACTACGCCCGCGGCGTCGTGACGGGCATCCTCGAACTCGCGACGGCGCTCGGACTCGCCCCGGAGGCCTTCGGGGAGGTGCTGCATGGCTGCACCGTCGCGACCAACGCGATCCTGGAGCACAAGGGCGCGCGCACCGCACTGCTGACGACGCGCGGGTTCCGGGACGTGCTCGAACTGCGCCGGATCCGCATTCCGCGCCTCTACGACGCGCATTACGTCAAGCCACCGCCCCTTGCCCCGCGCGATCTGCGCCTCGAGATCGGCGAGCGCGTCGCCGCGGACGGGTCTGTCCTGGTCCCGCTCGACGAGGCCGACATCGACGCGGCGATCGACACGCTGCGCGCGGCGCGCGTCGAGGCGGTCGCGGTCTGTTTCCTGCATTCCTATGCGAACCCCGACCATGAACGGCGTGTCGGGGCGCGGCTGCGCGCGGCGCTGCCCGGGGTCTTCGTGACGCTTTCCGTGGATGTCCTGCCGGAGATCCGCGAATACGAACGCAGCAGCACCACCGTCATCAACGCCTATGTCGGGCCGCCGGTGGCGACGTATGTCCGTCAGCTTCGCGACGGGCTTCGCGAGGCCGGGCTCGACGGCCAGCTCCTCGTCATGCAGTCCAGCGGCGGCATCCTCGATGCGGCACAGGTGATGGAGATGCCGGCCCGCATCGTGGAATGCGGTCCCGCGGCCGGCGTCATCGGTGCGGCCCATGTCGCGCTGCGCTGCGGCTATCCGAACGTGATCAGCTTCGACATGGGCGGCACCACGGCCAAGGCTTCCCTGATCGAGGACGGTCAGATCACCCGCACAGACGAATACGAGGTCGGCAGCGGGATCTCGCTGTCCAGCCGCCTGATGAAAGGCGGCGGCTATGCGCTGAAGCTGCCGGTGATCGACATCTCGGAGGTCGGCGCGGGCGGCGGCAGCATCGTGCGGCTCGATCGCGCGGGCATGATCAAGGTGGGTCCCGACAGCGCCGGCGCGGTGCCGGGTCCGGCCTGCTACGGCATGGGCGGCACGGCGCCGACGGTGACCGACGCCAATGTCGTGCTTGGGTTCCTCAACCCCGTCGCGCTCGCCGACGGCGCGGTGCGGATCGACGCGGCGCTCGGCCGCCGCGCGCTGACGGAGCGCGTCGCGACCCCGCTCGGGATCGATCTCGCCGAGGCGGCGTGGTCGGTCCATGTCGTCGCCACGGCCAACATGGTCCGCGCGGTCAAGGCGGTGTCGACCTATCGCGGACGCAACCCGGCCGATTTCGTCCTGCTGGCGTTCGGCGGCAATGGCGGCGTCTTCGCCGCTGAGCTGATGCGACACCTGCAGATCCGGCGCGCGCTCGTGCCGGCGGCGGCCGGCGTGTTCAGCGCGGTGGGGCTGTGCGTAGGCGATGTCCAGTTCAGCCAGTCGCGCGCCTTCCTGCACCGCCTCGATGCGCTTTCCGCCGCGACGCTGGAAGCGGCCTTCGACGGCCTCGCCGCGCAGGTGCTCGCGCGGATCGAGGCCCGCCGGGATGGCGTCGCGATCCGCCGGACCGCGGCGATGCGCTATGTCGGACAGGCCTTCGAACTGCCGGTCGCCGTCGCCGACGGCGCCCTCGACGACACGTCGCTGACGGACCTCGCGCAGCGTTTCCAGGCCGAGCATGCGCGGACCTACGGGCTGCGTCTCGATTTCGCGGTCGAACTCGTTGCGCTCGACGTCTCGGCCACTCTGACCGGCGTTTCGGGTCGCGACGCCCCGACGGCGCCTGCGGCGCTGGCGCAAGCGGATGCGCGGCAGGGCCACCGCCGCGCCTATTTCGGCCCCGTGCACGGCGAAGTCGACACGCCGGTCATTCGCCGTGGCGCGCTGAACGCCACGCCGCGGCCGGGGCCTTTGATCGTCGAGGACTACGAAGGCACCACGGTCGTTCCCCCCGACGCCTCGGCGTGGCTCGACGCGCACGGCAACATCGTCATCGAACTCGCACAGGCCGCACCATGAGCCCGCGCATCTCGCCCTTCGAACTCGAGGTCGTGAAGAGCGCCTTCGAGACCATCGCCGACGAACTGGCGATCATCATCATGCGCACCTCATGCTCCAGCATCGTACGCGATGCCATCGACTATTCGACCGCGCTGTGCGACGCCGGCGGACGCACCCTCGCCCAGGGCGCAACGACGCCGCTGCATCTCGGCAGCTTCCACGACGCGATGCGCAATCTCGTCGCGACGCAGGCCGGCCGGGTCTCGCCCGGCGACATCTTCATCTTCAACGACCCGTATCTCGCCGCCGGACAGCATCTGCCCGACATCTACATCGTGCGTCCGATCTTCATCGCGGATCGGATCGAGGGCTGGGCCACGACGGTGGCCCACCAGAACGACATCGGCGGCATCGTGCCCGGCAGCAACTCGATCGGATCGACCGAGATCTTCCAGGAGGGGCTGCGCCTGCCCCTGCTCAAGCTGGTGGATGCGGGCCGCGAGAACACGGCGATCTGGGACATCCTGGCCGCCAATGTGCGCGTCCCCGACAAGGTCATCGGCGACGTCAAGGCGCAGGTCGCCGCCTGCCTCGTCGGCGAGCGCGAGTTCGCCAAGCTCTTCGCGCGCTGGGAGCCGGAGCGCTTCCGCGCCGCCTGCGCCGAGATCCACGACTACGCTGAACGGCTCACCCGGGCCGAGATCGCCGACATCCCGGACGGAACCTACCGCTTCGAGAATCATATCGACGGGCTGGGCGACGATCCGCGTCCGATCCCGTTCCGCGTCGCGCTGACCGTGCGCGGGGACGAGATCACGGTCGACTGGACCGGCACATCTCCCGAAGTGCGCGCCGGGATCAACGCGCCGATGCCCTTCACCCACGCCGCATCCTACGCCGCGATCCGCTCGGTGCTGTCGCCGGATATCCCCAACGCCCAGGGCTTCACGCGGCCGATCCGGGTGGTCGCGCCGGCAGGCAGCATCGTCAATCCCCGTCCGCCCGCCGCCTGCGGCGCGCGCGGCATCACCGGCTTTCGCATGATGGACTGCGTGATGGGCGCGCTGGCCCAGGCCCTGCCCGACCGGGTGCCGGCGGATGGCAGCGGTGGCTCGACGCTGCCGACCATCGGCGGACGCCAGGACGGCAAGCCCTTCATCTTCGTCGAGACGATCATGGGCGCCTGGGGCGGCAGCCCGGCGCAGGACGGCCAGGACGCCGTGGCGCATCTCGGCGCCAACCAGTCGAACGTGCCGGTCGAGACGATCGAGGCCGATTATCCGCTGCGCGTCGAACGCTATGGCTTCGTTACCGACAGCGGCGGCCCCGGGCGCCATCGCGGCGGCATGGCGATCGAGCGCGTCTTCCGCCTGCTCGCCGACGAGGCAACCTTGACCGTCCGCTCGGACAAGCGACGCTTTCCGCCCTTCGGCCTCGCCGGCGGCAAGCCGGGCAGCGGCTCGCTCAACGTCGTCAACCCAGGCACCGCGTCGGAGCGCGTGCTGCCGGTGCTGATCACCGAACCGGTTCCGCTTCGCCGCGGCGACGTCTTCCGCCACGTGCTCGCCAGCGGCGGGGGCTGGGGCGATCCGCACAGCCGCGATCCGGACCTTGTCCTCGAGGATGTCCGTCTCGGGCGCGTGACGCCGGAAGGGGCGCGCCGCGACTACGCGGTCGCGATCACGTGCGGCGCCGAGGGCCTGTCCATCGACGCCGCGGCCACCGCCGCGCTGCGCGCGAGTGCCGGAGCCGCATCGTGAGCCCCCGCATGCTGATCCGCGGCGGCGAGGTGCATGACGGCTCCGGCCGCGCGCCGGTCATTGCCGATGTCCTGATCCAAGGCGACCGCATCGCCGCGATCGGTGCGCCGGAGATTCCCGCGGATACGCCATGTATCGATGCCGCCGGTCTCGTCGTCGCGCCCGGCTTCATCGACGTCCACAGCCATTCCGACTACACGCTGCTGGTCGATCCGCGCGCGGCAAGCTCGATCCACCAGGGCGTCACGCTCGAGATCGTCGGCAATTGCGGCCATGGCTGTGCTCCGATCACGAATGCCGCGCTAGCCCCGCTCGCGATCTACGGACCGGCGTCGGAGCACGGCCTGCCGCCGGGGAGCATGGCCGGCTATCTCGAACGGCTCGCGGCGGTCGGACCGGCGATCAACGTCCTGACGCTCGCCGCCAACGGACAGCTTCGCCTGGGTGCGGTCGGACTCGCCAGCCGGCCTGCCGCACGCGGCGAGCGCGACGCGATGGGTCGCGCGCTGCAGGGGGCGCTCGAGGAGGGCGCCGCGGGATTGTCGACCGGGCTCGAATACGCGCAGGAGTTTGGCGCCTCCGAGGACGAGGTCGTGGAACTCGCCGCGATCGCGGCGCGTGCCGGGGGCGTCTACGCGACCCATGCCCGCAACCGCGACGAGGCGGCGCTGCCGGCGATCGAGGAGGCGATCCGGACCGCCGAGCGCGCCGGCGCGCGGCTGCAGATCTCGCATCTCACGCCGCGCAGCGGGATGGACACGATCGAGCGCTGCATCGAGGCCGCGCTCGCGGCGCGACGGCGCGGCAATCCCGTCCATTTCGACATGCATACCCGCGTCTTCGGCTTCACACATCTCAAGAACATCGCGCCGGCAGCGCTGCTCGAGGGCGACGCGGCGGAGATCCGCGCCCGACTGTCCGATCCGGCGACGCGGCGGCAGTTGCGCGCCCATCTCAACATCATCACGCGCGTCGGCTTCGACCGCGTGGTCCTCGTGCGATCCGCGGCGCGGCCGGAATTCGCGGGCCTGTCCTTCGTCGAGATCGCGGAGAGGCTCGGCACCGATCCCCACGAGGCGGCGATCGACGTCCTGGCCGCCGATGCCGCCGACCTGCTCCACCCCATGGTGATCCTCAAGACCTACACGGAAGAGCAGCTGCGCCGGACCTATCTGGCCGAGACCTGCCTGATCGGGTCGGACGCCACGGCCCTCGCGCCGGACGGGCCGCTCGCGGGCGAGGTCTTCTATGGTGCCTATACCTGGGCGGCCTGGTTCTGGCGACGCATGGTGCGCGAAACCGGGAGCTTCACGCGCGCAGCGGCGATCCACCGGCTCGCCGGACTGCCCGCCGATGTCTTCGCCCTGCCGGAGCGCGGCCGGATCGCCACGGGCCTCAAGGCGGATGTCGTGGTCTTCGACCCCGACCGGTTCGGCGAGCTCGGCACGGTCGAGCAGCCGAACCGGCTCGCGACCGGGATGCGCCACGTCTTCGTCAACGGCGTCCATACGCTCGCGGACGGCACGCAGACCGGAGCGCGTGGCGGCGAGGTACTACGCGGTCCGCGCCGATGAGCCGTGGCGCGCCATTCCGTCAGCCGAACCGACCGATTTCCACCGCGCCACGGAGGCTCTAGGCTCCGCCGCACAGCGACACCAGAGGGGATCGAGACCATGGGGACCATCACCGCCGCCGATCTCGGCGACGAGACCGAAGCCGAGCTGCGCCGCGACCTCGCGGCCGCCTTCCGCATCAGCGCGCGGCTTGGCCTCAACAACGGCATCGGCAACCATTTCAGCCTGATGCTGCCCGGCGACGAGCTCTATCTGCTCAACCCCCGCGGCATGCTGTTCCAGGAATTGACCGCGTCCAGCCTGATCGTCGTCGACTACGACGGCACCGTCGTGCGCGGCGAGGGCGTCGTGCGCCCGGTCGCCTTCCACATCCACGCCCCGATCCACAAGGCGCGTCCCGACGCGCGCTGCGTGCTGCACCTGCATCCGCCCCACACCACCGCCCTGTCGATGATCGACAATGGCCGGCTGGCGCTGGCGCATCACAACAACCTGATCGTCAATGACCGTGTCGCCTACGACGACGCGATGACCGGACCCGCGGGCGGGCTCGAGGAGGGCTATCGCCTCGCCGAGGCGCTGGGCGACAAGACCGTGATGGTGATGGCCAATCACGGCATCCTGTCGGTCGGCCCGACCGTCCACGACGCGCTGCATGAACTGCTCGTCGTCGAACAGACCTGCCAGTACCAGCTGATGGCGATGTGGACCGGCCACCAGCTGCGCAAGCAGCCGGACAATCTGCGCTGGAACTATCGTGGCGTGTGGAGCGACAAGCTCGAAGGTCGCTTCCTGCTGGACGCCTGGCGTCGGGTCCTCGACCGCGAGGAGCCCGACTACCGGACCTGACGCGCGCGCCCGTTCAGAGCCCCAGCTCCGCCGGGTCGAGCTCGTTCATCACGAAGCCGAGCACGTCGAAGCGCTCGACCCGCGCGCCGGTATGCATCGCCCACAGGCAGCCCGACTGCTTGAAGAAGACGCGCGTCGGCGGCCGCGACGGATCGTGGAAATCATAGATCCGCCCGGCCTCCTCGCCCTCGCGCACCCAGTCGCCGCCGGACTTGAAGGCATGGAACAGCCCGCCATGCGGTGCGTGCAGCAACGCACCCTGGGCGTCGCCGATGCCCATGAGCTTCGTCGGCACCGGCGGCTTCTCGATCGGCCCCTCGATCGCGCCATGCAGCTTGAGCATGTTGCGCAGGCCGCGCTCGACGATCTCCAGCGTGTCGGCGCCGATGCGGCCCGAGCCACCGAGTTCGGTGCTGAGCGCCGGCACGCCGAGATGGTCCGCGATCGTCATGAAGCTGTTGGTGTGGTCGGATTCGCGCAGCACCGCGTGATACGGTGCGCCCCAGGCGAGACCGGTCTCGATGTTGGCGCGCATCTGCGCGGGATCGTCGACGAAATGCGAGCAGGTGTTCGGCGCGGTCGTGTAGAAATTGCCGCCGGTGTGGATGTCCATGTTGTAGTCGGTCATCGGCAGAAGCACGCGGGTGACGTAGTCGGCAAGCATCTCGGTGAAACTGCCGTTGCGGTCGCCGGGGAACACCCTGTTGAGGTCGCGCCCGTCATAGGGGCACAGACGCTGCGCCACCTCGACCGCAGGCAGATCGAGCGAGGGGATGATGATCACACGCCCCTGGACCTGCGCCGGATCGAGTTCGCGCGCGAGATTGAGCAGGCCGACCTGGCCTTCGTACTCGTCGCCATGCGTGCCGGCGGTCAGCAGGAAGGTCTTGCCGGTCCCGTTCTTGATCACGACGATCGGGATGCCGCAGACGCTGGTGCCGAAATTCCCATGCGGCCGCGGCACGCGGATATGGCCGTATTGCTTGCCGTTCTTCTCGAAGTCGACGTCGGCGCGCACGCGCGGGCGCTCGGTCCTGGGATCGGGGAGACTGCGCATGCGGCGTTCCTTTCCTGATGGCGTCGGGATCCGCGCGGAACTGTCGGTCGGCGCTGCGGCGCGGTCAAGGACGCGGGCGTGACCGCAATCGTCTCCCGCGATGTCCCGGGCTCGTCTAGGCTTGACCCAGGTTCGGGGCGGAGGAGAGGCACGATGTCTGGAGAGCCGGGCGACATGGAGATCGAGGTCCACGAAAATGTCTGGATCCCGCTCGCGGACGGGCGACGACTGGCGGCGCGGCTATGGATGCCGCGTGGCGCGTCGACAGGCAGCCTTCCCGCGGTCGTCGAATACATGCCGTACCGCAAGCGCGACGCGACGCGCCCGCGCGACGAGCCGATCCATGCCTGGTTCGCCGCGCGCGGCTATGCGGCGCTGCGCGTCGACATGCATGGCTCGGGCGACAGCGACGGGATCCTCGCGCAGGAATTCCAGAAACAGGAGCAGGACGACGCCTGCGAGATCGTCGCCTGGATCGCTGCGCAGCAATGGTGCAACGGCGCCGTCGCGTTGTTCGGCAAGTCGTGGGGCGCGTTCTCGGCGCTGCAGGCGGCGCTGCGACGGCCGCCGGCGCTGAAGGCGATCGTCGCGGTCTGCGGCGGCCAGGACCGCTACGACGAATCCCTGCATTTCACCGGCGGCGCGATGCTGGTCGAGCAGTTGTGGTGGAGCGACACCATGGCGCTGTTCAACATGCGCCCGCCCGATCCGCAGATCGCGGGGCCCGGCTGGCGAGATCTGTGGCGGCGGCGGCTGGAGGCGAACGAGCCCTGGCTGCGCGAATGGCTCCATCACCAGACCCGCGATGCGTTCTGGCGCCATGGCTCGGCCGCCGACGATCCCGGCGCGATCGCCTGCCCGGTCTTCCTGGTGGGCGGCTGGGCCGACTACATCTCGCGCGCGGTGCCGCGGCTGCTGGCGGCCCTGCAAGGTCCGCGCTGGGGCCTCGTCGGCCCCTGGGGCCATCACTACCCGCAGGATGGCGTTCCAGGGCCGGCGATCGGGTTCCTCCAGGAATGCGATCGTTTCCTGCGCTACGCGCTCAAGGGCGAAGCCGGTGCGATGGACGACGTGCCGATGCTGCGCGCCTGGATGCCCGAGGAACGGACGCCCGGGCCCGACCATGTGGCGGAGCGCGGCCGCTTCGTCGCCGAGGCGCAGTGGCCTTCGCCACGCATCACCCCGCACGCGCTGCACCTCGGGGACGGCCGGCTTTGCGGGGACCCGCCGCGCGACGGGCCAACGCGGCTGCGGCATCGCTCGCCGCAATCGCTCGGCAGCACCGCGCCCGAATGGCTCAGCATGGGCATGGCGGGCGAGGCCCCGCGCGACCAGCGCGAGGATGACGGACGCGCGCTGGTCTTCGATGGCGAACCGCTCGACGCGCGCATCGAGATCCTCGGTGCCGCCGAACTCGAGATCGACCTCGCCATCGACCGTACCGCCGGCACGCTGGTCGCGCGGCTGTGCGACGTCGCCCCGGACGGAACGTCGCTGCGCGTCTCGCTGGGCGTCATCAACCTCACGCATCGCGAGGGACAGGACCGGGTCGTCGCCATGGCGCCGGGCGCGACGACGCGGATCCGGCTGCGCTTTCCGGAAACCGCGCACGCCTTCCGGCCCGGCCATCGCATCAGGCTCGCGCTATCCAACGCCTACTGGCCCGTGCTCTGGCCGAGCCCCGCACCGGTGACCATGGAGGTGACGCTGGGGGCGAGCAGGCTCGTCCTGCCCATGCGCGCGGCCGGGGGGCCGGACGCGCAGGTATGCGCCGCGCCCGAGGCCGGTCCGGCGACGCCGGTGACGATCGTCGAGCCGGCGCGGATCTCGCGCGTCCAGAGCCGCGATCTCGGCAGCGGACGGATCGACTACGTGCTCGATGCCGATGGCGGCTATCTCGGGCCGGGTCGGCGTTGGCGCATCGACGACGTCGGGACGACGATCGGGCACCGCATCCGGCGGAGTTTCTCGATCCGCGACGACGATCCGACGAGCGCGCGCGCGGAGTTCGCGCAGACGATGGAGTTCGAGCGCGACGATTGGCGCATCCGGCTCGAGACGTCGACGCGTCTCACGGCGGACGCGTCGATGTTCCACGCGGAGTGCGACGCCGCGGCGTTCGAAGGCGCCCAGGAGGTCTTCCGGCGAGCCTGGCGCTTCAGCGTTCCGCGAGACGGAACCTGACCGCGCCGGGATTGCGCACGGTCTCGGCGCCGCCTTATCCTTCAGGCACGGGCGCGCGGTCTTCCGCGGCCACGGGAAACGGGGAGAAAGCCATGCTCACACGACGTCGCTTCCATACGACCGTGGCCGGCGCCACGGTCGCCGCGTCCGCGATCGGCGCGCCCGCCATCGCCCAGAAGAAAGGCGGCGAGGCCATCGTCGCGCAACAATCGCCGCCGCCCTCGCTGGACGCGCAGACCACCTCCGCCCAGCATGCGCGCAACATCACGACCCATATCTGGGAGACGCTCTACGCGCGCGACGAAGCCGGCAACGTCGTTCCCGACCTCGCCGAGGGCGTGAACATCTCGTCCGACGGACTGACCTACAGCTTCAAGCTGCGCAAGGCGAAGTTCCACAACGGCAAGGACATGACCTCCGCCGATGTGCGCGCGTCGATGGAGCGCTACAAGAAGGTCGGCAACAGCGGCGCGGTGCTGCGCGACGTCGTCGCCTTCGAGGCGCCGTCCGCCGACACCTTCGTCATGAAGCTGTCCAAGCCGGTGCCGAGCCTGCTCGACGGCATCTCCAGCCCGCGCGCGCCCTTCGCGATCATGCCGGCCGAGGAAGGCGGCAAGGAAGCCAACAAGATCGAATATATCGGCACGGGTCCGTTCCAGTTCGGCGAGTATCGACCGGACTCCCATGTCCTGCTGCGCCGCTTCGACGGCTATGTCGCGAACAGCGCCTACAAGGAGCGTGACGGCTTCGCCGGCCGCAAGACCGTGCATCTCGACAGCGTCCGGTTCCGCTTCATGCCAGAGGCCGGCGCGCGCGTCGCCGCGCTCGAGGCCGGCGAGATCCATGTCAACGAACTGATCCCGACGCCGGCCGCCCAGCGTCTCAAGAACAACCGCAACATCAAGATCCACGAGATGATGCCCTGGGCCTTCCAGGTCATCGTCATGAACCACTCCCAGGGGCCGATGCAGAACGTCAAGTTCCGCCAGGCCATCCAGGCCGTGCTGGACTACGAGGAGATCATCGCGATCGCCAATGACGGCCTCTACCGGATGACGCATGGCTGGCAGCATCCCGGCGGCACCTATTTCGCGGGCGACATCGGCAAGGAGCTCTACAACCAGAAGAATGTCGCCAAGGCAAAGCAGCTGCTCGCCGAGTCCGGCTACAAGGGCGAGGAGATCATCTTCCTCGGCGACTCGACGATCGCCAACCACAAGGGCGTGACCGAGGTCGGCACGGAACAGCTGCGCAAGCTGCTGGGCATCAACGTGCGCGCCCATATCGTCGACTGGCCGACGGCGTCGAGCATCCGCCTCAAGCCGGAGGGCTGGCATCTCTGGGCGCTGGGCATGGGGATCGAGCCTTACGAAGGGCCCTTCAACGTGGCCGGGCTGTTCGTCAAGCCGCAGTTGCAGACCCATGTCGAGGATCCCGTCCTCGAGGAGGCGCATACCCGCCTCGTCAGCTCGCCGCAGCTGGCGGATCGCCAGAAGGCGATGGCCGACATCCAGCGTCGCATGTACGACAACGTGACGTCGATCAAGCTGGGCGATTTCGGCATCATCCAGGGCGCCCGCGCGAATGTGGAGAACTTCAAGCCCTACCGCGCGCCGCGCATGTGGGATGTCTGGCTGGCCTGAGCCGTCGCCCCGAAACCGGAGCACCGTCCGGACGGCACGCGCCGTCCGGACGGTCACCCGGTGCGACCGCCGCCGCATGAGCCCCATGAGATGATCCGTTTCCTCGCCAACCGGCTGATCGCGGCGCTGCCGGTGCTGCTGATCGTCTCGCTGCTCACCTTCGTGCTGATCTATTTCGTACCGGGCGACGTGTCGTCGGAACTCGCTGGGCCGGGTGCCAGCGCCGCCGACATCGCGCGCATCCGCGCCGTCTATGGCCTCGACCGCCCCTTCCACGAACGCCTGATGGGCTGGTACGCCGGGCTCATCCAGGGCGATCTCGGCCAGTCCGTCCTGCTGCGCCGCAGCGTCACCGAGGCGATCGCCGAACGCCTCCCGGTCACCCTGTCCCTCACCGCCCTGGCGCTTGCCCTCTCGGTCGTCATCGGCGTCGCCACCGGCATCCTCGCCGCCATGCGCGTCAACACCTGGGTCGACCAGGCGACGATGACGATCGCGCTGGCCGGGCTGTCGCTGCCGGATTTCTGGCTCGGGCTGGTGATGATCTATCTCTTCGCGGTGCAGCTCGGCTGGTTGCCGACCGGCGGCTATGTGCCCCTGTTCGACGACCCCGTCGGCTGGCTGCGCGCCATGGCGATGCCGGCGCTCGCGCTGGCGCTGACCCAGATCGGCCTGCTCGCGCGCATGACCCGCGCCTCGATGCTCGACGTGCTGCGCCAGGATTTCATGCGCACGGCGCGGGCCAAGGGCCTGCCCAACAGCGTCGTGATCTTCAAGCATGCGCTGGCCAACGTCATGATCCCCGTGATCACCGTCGTGGGGCTCAGCGTCGGCATCCTGCTTGGCGGCGCCATCGTCATCGAGCAGGTCTTCTCGATCCCGGGCGTCGGCCGCCTGATCATCGGCGGCATCCTGCGCCGCGACTTCCCGGTCATCCAGGGCGGGCTGCTTCTGACCGCGACGGTGTTCGTGCTCGTGAACCTCGCCGTCGACGTCCTCTACGCCGTGGTCGATCCGCGGGTGCGCTATGACCGCTGAAGCCCCCGCCATCGCCGCACCGACACCGCTCTGGCGCCGGCTGCTCAACCATCGCTCCTTCATGTTCGGGCTGACGCTGTTCGGCTCGGTCGTGCTGGTGGCGTTGCTCGCCGACCTGATTGCGCCGCACGACCCGCTGAAGAACAATTTCCGTTACCGGCTCGGCGAGCCCAACGACATCCACTGGCTGGGCACGGACCGCGCCGGGCGCGACGTGCTGAGCCGGATCATCCATGGCAGCCAGGTGTCGCTGCGCATCGGGCTGATGGTGGTCGTGGTCACCGCCGTGTTCGGCGCCGTCATTGGCGGTCTCGCCGGGTATTTCCGCAAGCTCGACAACGTCATCATGCGCGTCATGGACGCGATGATGGCCTTCCCGGGGATCCTGCTGGCGATCGCGATCGCCGCCGTCCTCGGCCCGTCTGAGTTCAATGCCGTCCTGGCGCTGGCGATCACCTACACGCCGCGCACCGCGCGCGTCGCGCGCGCGGCCGTGCTCGTGGTCCGCGAGATGCCCTATGTCGAGGCGGCGCGCGCCGTCGGCGCCGGGCATATGCGCATCCTGCTCACACATGTGCTGCCGAACGGGCTGACGCCGCTGATCGTGCAGCTGTCCTATATCTTCGCGATCGCCATCCTGGCCGAGGCGGTGCTGAGCTTCATCGGCGTCGGCCCGCCGCCGCCGCTCGCCACGTTCGGCAACATCATCGCCGACGGCCGCGACTACATCCAGGAAGCGCCCTGGATCTGCCTCTATCCCGGGCTCGCGATCGCGATCACCGTACTCGGTCTCAACCTGATCGGGGACGGGCTGCGCGATGCCCTCGATCCGCGCATGAAGGTCGATCTGCGGTGAGCCAACCCCTTCTCTCGGTCCGCAACCTGTCGGTCGCCTTCGGCCGATCCAAGGTCGTCGAGGATGTCAGCTTCGACCTCGGCGCCGGCGAGATCCTCGGCGTCGTCGGCGAGTCCGGTTCCGGCAAGAGCATCACGGCGCTGTCGATCCTGCGCCTCGTTCCGGCTCCGGGCCGTGTCGCCGGATCGATCAGCTTCGCGGGCGCGGACCTGATGGCGCTGCCCGAGCCGGAGATGCGCGCGATCCGCGGTCGCGACATCGCGATGATCTTCCAGGAGCCGATGACGTCGCTGAACCCGGTCTTCACCTGCGGCGATCAGGTGATGGAGGCGCTGATCCATCATCGTGGCCTCGACCGGGCAGGCGCGCGCGCCGAGGCGCTGAAGCTGCTCAAGCTGGTCGAGATCCCCTCGGCGGAACGGCGGCTCGATGATTACCCGCACCAGCTCTCCGGCGGCATGCGCCAGCGCGTGATGATCGCGATGGCGCTCGCCTGCCGGCCGAAGCTGCTGCTGGCCGACGAACCGACCACGGCCCTCGACGCGACGATCCAGGCCCAGATCCTGGACCTCCTGCGCGGGCTGCAGCGCGAACTGGGCATGGCCGTGGTTCTCATCACCCATGATCTCGGCGTCGTGTCGGAGGTCGCCCATCGCGTGCTGGTGATGTACGCAGGCAAGGTCGTCGAGACCGCGCCCTCCGACGCCATCTTCGCGCGTCCCTTCCATCCCTACACCGAAGGCCTGCTCGCCTCGATCCCGCGGCTGGAGGGCCCGATCTCCCGGCTCGACGCCATTCCGGGCCAGGTGCCGCCCCCCGACGCGATGCCGGCGGGATGCCGCTTCGCGCCGCGCTGCCGCTACGCCGCCGAGCCCTGCCGCGCCGCATCGCCACCGCTGGCGCCGCGCGGCCCCGATCGTGCCGCCGCCTGCATCAGGACGCCGACATGAGCGCGCTTCTCCAGGCCACCGGCCTCGTCAAGCATTTCCCAGCCGGCAAGCCCGGCCTGTTCGAGCGCGCACCGCAGGTGGTGCGCGCCGTCGATGGCGTCGATCTCTCGGTCGCGCCCGGCGAGACGCTGGCCCTGGTCGGCGAATCCGGATGCGGCAAGTCGACGACCGGGCGGCTGATCCTGCGCCTCATCGAGCCCGATGCGGGCACCATCCTGTTCCAGGGCCGCGACCTGCGGCGCGAGCCGCCCGCGCGGCTGCGCGAGTTGCGCCGGGACATGCAGATCATCTTCCAGGACCCGTTCGGCTCGCTCGATCCGCGCATGACGGTCGGGCGGATCGTCGCCGAGCCCCTGGTCGTCCATGGCGTCGGCACGACCGCCGAGCGTACGCGGCGCGTGGCCCAGTTGCTGGAGCGCGTCGGCCTCGCCCCCGCGCATGCCGCGCGCCACCCGCACGAATTCTCCGGCGGCCAGCGCCAGCGCATCGGCATCGCGCGG
>CAYSUY010000067.1:0-4510 GCA_964434345.1 uncultured Acetobacteraceae bacterium | reverse complement strand
CTCGCCCTCGACCCCAAGCTGATCGTCTGCGACGAACCGGTCTCGGCGCTGGACGTCTCGATCCAGGCCCAGGTCCTCAACCTGATGCTCGACCTGCAGCGCGAGCGCGGCCTCGGCTACATCTTCATCTCCCACAACCTCGCCGTCGTGCGCTACATGGCCAACCGCATCGCGGTCATGTATCTCGGCAAGATCGTCGAGGAGGCCGCGCGCGACGACCTCTTCGCAGCGCCGCAGCATCCCTACACGAAGGCCCTGCTGTCCGCCGTCCCGGAACCCGGCTCGGCGCGCGCCAAGCAGCGTATCGTCCTCACCGGCGACGTTCCCAGCGCCATCGATCCGCCCTCGGGCTGCCGCTTCCGGACCCGCTGCCCGCACGCCACCGAGACCTGCGCACGCCTCGAACCGGCCCTGACGCCGGTCGCCGACGGACGCAACGTCGCCTGCCATCTCGTCACGCCTCCAGGACACGCATGATCACCCTCGACGACGTTCGCGCCGCCCGCAGCCGCATCGCCGGCGGGGTCCGTGTCACACCCATGTTCCAGGCGACGCTCGCACGCACGCCGATCGCGCCGCAGGCCGAACTCTGGCTGAAGCTCGAATGCCTGCAGGTCACCGGGTCCTTCAAGGCGCGCGGCGCGATGTCGAAGCTGCGCGCGCTGCCGGCCGAGGCCGTGCGCCGCGGCCTCGTGACCGCGTCCGGCGGCAATCACGGCATCGCCGTTGCCTATGCCGGCATGCTGGCGCAGGTGCCGACCACCATCTTCGTGCCGACCGGCGTGTCGCCGGCCAAGGCGAAGAAGATCGAGAGCTACGGTGCGAAACTCATCGTCGGCGGCGCCTCCTGGTTCGAGGCCAACAAGGACGCGCTGGCGCTGGCCGAGACGGGTCCGACCTATATCCATGCGTTCGCCGATCCGCTGGTGATCGCCGGTCAGGGCACGACGGCGCTGGAACTGCTCGACCAGATGCCGGATATCGACATCCTGGTCGTCGCCATCGGCGGCGGCGGGCTGATCGCCGGCATGGCGCTCGCCGCCAAGGCGATGAAGCCTGGCCTGCGCATCGTCGGCGTCCAGCCGACTGGCGCGGCGAGCATGCACGACTCGCTCAGGCGCGGCGAGCTCGTCGAGCTCGAGCGCGTGACGACGCGCGTTCCCACGTTGGCCGCGCGCCGTACCGAGGCGATCAATTTCGAGATCGTCCGCCGCAACGTCGACGACATCGTGCTGATCGAGGACGACGACATGGACGTCGCCAGCCGCTGGCTGTGGCGTGAGATGAACGTCGCCGCGGATCCCAGCGGCGCCGCCACGGTCGCGGCGCTCATGACCGGCGCGATCGTTCCGCCGCCAGGGGCCAAGGTCTGCGCGCTGGTCTGCGGCGCCGGTGCCGAGGGCACCGCGGGATGACAGTCGATTTCGCGCTGATCGCCGAAGCCGCCCGCGTCCTGCGGCCGGCGATCGTCGAGACGCCGCTGCTCGGTTCGCCCGTCCTCGACGCGCAGGTCGGTGCGCGCGTGCTCTGCAAGGCCGACAATCTGCAGCGCACGGGATCATTCAAGTATCGCGGCGCCTTTTTCCGCCTCTCGAAACTGACGCAGGCGGAGCGTGCGCGCGGCGTCGTCGCCTTTTCCTCGGGCAATTTCGCCCAGGCCCTGGCGGCCGCGGGCAAGGCCGCCGGGGTCGCGGTCACGATCGTGATGCCCGTCGACGCGCCGCGCGCCAAGATCGACGCGACGCGCGGCTATGGCGCGGAGGTCGTGCTGTCGGAGCATGGCGCGCGCAACCGTGAGGAGGCCGCCAACGAACTCGCGATGCAGATCGCCGAGACGCGCGGCCTGACCAAGCTGCACCCCTTCGACGACGAGCTGGTGGTCGCCGGACAGGCGTCCTGCGGGATCGAGATCCTGCGTCAGGCCGCGGAACGCGGTGTCACCCTCGACGCGCTGATCGTGCCCGTCGGCGGCAGCGGCTTGATCGCGGGCGTCGCGCTGGCGGTCCGCACCCTGTCTCCCGGCACGCGGGTGATCGGAGCCGAACCGGAGGGCTTCGACGACCTGCGCCGCTCGCTCGACGCCGGAGAGCGCCAGCGCGCGGTGCCTGGCGCCCGATCGATCTGCGACGCGCTGCAGGCGGCGACGCCGGGCGCGGTGCCCTTCGGCGCCGCCCATGACGCGATCGCCGAAGGCGTCAGCGTCGCCGACGCCGAAGCCGTGGCCGGCATGCGGGCCGCATTCTCCCATCTCAAGCTGGTCTGCGAGCCGTCCGGCGCCATCGCGCTGGGCGCGGTGCTGGCCGGCAAGATCGGCGGCGCGCCGAAGACCATCGGCGTCGTGCTCTCCGGCGGCAATATCTCGGTCGAGGACTACATCCGCCTGCTCGCGGGCTGATGCCGCGACGGCCCGCGGCTCAGCCGCGCGTCGTCTCGGATCCGGAGCCCGTGCGCGGATCCATCTGCGCGGTCGCCGGTGGGGTCGGCGGCAGATCGACGAAACGTTCGCGCTCCTCGGGCGGACGCGGCTTGCGCCGCCGCATGCGCCAGATCGCGAAAGCGATGAAGGCGAGCGAGAACAGCGCCGCATGGACGAACAGTCCGGCCGGCCCGACGCGCCCGATCGCCCAGGCCGCGACCAGCGGCCCCAGCGAGGCGCCCGTGCCCCAGACAAGCATCAGGCTGCTCGACAGCGCGACCGTCCGCTCGCGGCCGGCGAAGTCGAAGGCATGGGCGACCGCGATCGCGTAGACGGCCTGGCAGCCGCCGACCGCGAGCGCGGTCACGATCGCGAGGACGGGAAAAGGCATCGGACCGATGACGGCGACCGCCACCGCGCCCAGCACGGTTGCCGTCGAAGCGCCGATCATCACCGCGCGGCGATCCTTGCGATCGGACAGCCAGCCCAGCGGCCACTGGATCAGCAGCGATCCCGCCTGGAGCGAAGCCGCGAGAAGGCTGATCGCGACGTTGTCGAGACCGATCCCGACGCCGTAGAGCGGCAGGACGTTGAAGACCGCGCTGCCGACCATGCCGACATAGAAACACGCCACGATGCTGACCGGGGCGACGGCGAAGAGATCGCGCAGGCTCATCACAGCGACCGCCGGCGGTGGCGCCGGGCTTGGCGCGCGGTTGAGCGCCACCGGGATCAGGGCCAGCGAGTAGAAGGCGCTGGCCGACAAGAAGAGCTCGAACCCCGCCGCCGGGAAGGCCAGCGGCAGCATCTGGCCGAGCACGAGACCGGCGCGCGAGCAGACGACGTAGATCGACATCATGCGCCCGCGCAGCTGCTCGGGCGTGCGATCGAGGACCCAGCTCTCGACGATGACGAACTGCATCGCGTTGACGACACCGTTGACGAGGCGCAGACCGATCCACAGCCACGGATCCGCGGTCAGCGCGAAGACCAGGGTCACCACAGCCTGGATCGCCGCCAGGACGGCGAAGGCACGGATATGGCCGATCGGCCGCACGAGGAAGCCGGCGGCGAGGCAGCCGCCGAGAAAGCCCATCGCACCCGCCGAGCCGGCGAGGCCGACGAGTTCCGCCGGCCGGCCGTCCAGCGCCATGCGCAGCGGGACCGAGAGGCCGAGCGCGGCGCCGGCGATCTGGAGCAGGAAGGCGCCGCCGAGGAGGGCGACGAGTTGCCAGAGCGTGCGACGCGCCGAGGGGCGCGGCTCCGGCGCGGAGACGGGGGTCGCGGTCACGCCCGGATACTAACAGCCAAATTCGGGCGGCGCCTGGGCGGCGATGCGCTAGTCTTGCGGCGCCACGACGCAGAAAGGACATCTTCGACATGCTGACCGCCGCAGCCCGCGACAAACTCGCGCAGGTCTCGACCGCGACCATCACCACCGTCCTGTTCAAGCGCGGCCTGCGCAACCAGTTCCTGCAGGGCCCGCAGATCGTCAATCCGCGCGCCCCACGCCTCGTCGGACCGGCCTACACGCTGCGCTATATCCCGGCGCGCGAAGACATCGACGTCCTCAAGGTCTTCGAGGACCGCAGCCATCCGCAGCGCAAGGGCGTCGAGGAATGCCCGGCCGGCGCCGTCTTCGTGGTCGACAGCCGCGGCGATCCGCGCGCCGCCTCGGCGGGCGGGATCCTGATCACGCGATTGATGCGGCGTGGATGCGCCGGCGCAGTCAGCGACGGCGGCTTCCGCGACACGCCGGAAATCGCGCAGATGGACTGGCCGGTCTACCATGTGCGGCCCTCTGCCCCGACCAACCTGATCCACCACCACGCGGTCGACCTGAACGTCCCGATCGGCTGCGGCGGCGTCGCGGTCTATCCCGGCGACATCATGGTCGGCGACGGCGAGGGCGTGGTCTGCATCCCGGCGCACATCGCCGAAGAGGTGGCGACCGAGGCCTTCGAACAGACGGTCTACGAGGATTTCGTCCAGGAGCAGGTCGATGGCGGCGCAGGCCTGTTCGGCCTGTATCCGATGATCGATCCCGCGACGCGCGAGCGCTTCCTCGCCTGGCGCAAGGCCAAGGGCCGCTGA
>CAYSUY010000066.1:10920-19066 GCA_964434345.1 uncultured Acetobacteraceae bacterium | reverse complement strand
CCTGGAACTCCTCGGGCTTGAGCTTGCCGTCCTTGGCGCGGGCAGCGAGATCCTTCATCTCGTTCGAGATCTGCGCCAGACCCTTGGCATCGGCATTGCGGACGATCGGGGTGATCAGGCCACCGGGAATGGCGACCGCGACGGAGATGTCGACATTGTCCCACATCAGCAACCCGTCATCCGAATAGGACGCGTTCGCGGCGGGAACCTGGCGCAGCGCGACAGCCACGGCCTTGATGATGAAATCGTTGACCGAAAGCTTGAACGCGCCGGGCCCCTTCTCCGGGCTCTTCGCGTTCAGCGCCGCACGACCGGCGAGCAGCTTGTCGATCTCGCAATCGACCGTCAGGTAGAAATGCGGCACCTGCTGCTTGCTCTCGGTCAGACGGCGCGCGATGACACGGCGCATCGTGGAGAGCGGCACCAGTTTGTGCGGGCCGATCGCCGCGATGGACGAGGCGGAGACCGCGGCGGGCGCACTCGCGACCGCTGTCGGCGCCGGCGTCGGGGCGATCGGCGCAGCTGCGGATGGCTTGCGTGCGGAGCCACCGGCCGCGAGCGCGGCGTCGATATCCGCCTTCACGATCCGGCCATTCGGGCCGCTGCCCCTGATCGCGGCCAGGTCGAGACCCGATTGTTCGGCCATGCGCCGCGCGAGCGGCGACACGAAGACGCGACCTGCGTCGCCCGCAGCCGACGACGACGCAGCGACGGCTGCGACCGGAGCGGCAGCGACCGGAGCGGGCGCGACAGCCGCCGCCGGCGAGGCGGGCGCTGCGGTAGCCGCGGGAGCGGCAGCGGATGCGGCGCCGGCACTCTCGCCCTCGGCCAGGATCATGGCGATCGGCGCGTTGACCTTCACGCCCTCCGTGCCGGCCGCGACCAGGATCTTGCCAAGAGTACCTTCGTCGACCGCCTCGACTTCCATGGTCGCCTTGTCGGTCTCGATCTCGCACAGGACCTGGCCGGATTTGATCGTGTCGCCTTCCTTCTTGAGCCAGCGCGCAAGCTTGCCCTCGGTCATCGTCGGCGACAGGGCGGGCATCAGGACATTGATCGGCATGGGTGGTTCCTCCCCGGAAGATTCAGGTCCGATACAGGACCGCTTTGGCGGCCGCGGCGATGTCGGGTGCCTGCGGCAGGGACAGCTTTTCGAGATTGGCCGCATAGGGCAGCGGGATGTCGAGACCGCAGACGCGCTTGACCGGCGCGTCGAGGTGATCGAACGCGTGGTCCATCATCTGCGCCGCGAGTTCGGCGCCGATGCCCGCGAAGGGCCAGCCCTCCTCGACGGAAACGAGGCGGTTGGTCTTGCGCACCGATGCGGTGATCGTCTCGACGTCGAGCGGGCGGATCGTGCGGAGATTGATCACCTCCGCCTCGATCCCTTCCTTCGCGAGTTCGTCAGCCGCCGCCAGCGCCTTTCCGACCATCACGGAGAAGGCGGTTATCGTGACGTGCCGGCCGGCGCGCTCGACCTTGGCCTTGCCGATGGGGACCGTGAAATCCGGATCGTCGGGAACCTGGAAGGATTGCCCGTACATGATCTCGTTCTCGAGGAAGATGATCGGGTTCGGATCGCGGATCGCCGATTTCAGAAGCCCCTTCGCATCCGCCGCCGACCAGGGCGACACGACCTTGAGGCCCGGGCAATGCGCGTACCAGGATGCGTAGCACTGGGAGTGCTGGGCGGCGACGCGACTGGCGGCGCCGTTCGGTCCGCGGAACACGATCGGGCACCCCATCTGGCCACCCGACATGTAGAGGGTCTTGGCCGCCGAGTTGATGATCTGGTCGATCGCCTGCATGGCGAAGTTGAAGGTCATGAACTCGACGATCGGGCGCAGGCCCATGAAGCCCGCGCCGACGGCCATGCCGGCGAAGCCCTGCTCGGTGATCGGCGTGTCGATCACGCGCTTCGGCCCGAATTCCTGCAGCAGCCCCTGGCTGACCTTGTAGGCGCCCTGGTACTGCGCGACCTCCTCGCCCATGAGGAACACGCCGGCGTCGCGGCGCATCTCCTCGGCCATCGCGTCGCGCAGCGCCTCGCGCACGGTGAGGGTCACGTGGCGGTCGTAGCTGCGCTCCTCGGCCGCCGGCGCGGGGGCCGGGGCGGCAGACAGGATCGCCGGCGCCGCGGGCGCCGCGACCGGGGCGGCAGCCGGGGCGGCGGCGGGCGCCGGCGCATCGGCCTCGCCCTCGCCCGCGATCACGGCGATCGGCGTGTTGACCTTCACGCCCTCCGTCCCTGCCGGGACGAGGATGCGCGCGAGGCGGCCCTCGTCGACGGCCTCGACCTCCATGGTCGCCTTGTCGGTCTCGATCTCGCACAGGACCTGGCCCGAGCGGACCTCGTCGCCCTCGGCCTTGAGCCAGCGGGCGATCTTCCCCTCGGTCATGGTCGGGGACAGGGCGGGCATAAGCACGTTCACGGACATGTCTCGTTCCTCCCGCTCAACCCTCTACCAGCACGTCGGTCCAGAGCTCGGACGGATCCGGCTCCGGCGACTGCTGCGCGAAATCCGCCGAGGCGGTCACGATCTCCTTCACCTCGCGGTCGAGCTGCTTGAGCTTGGCGTCGTCCGCCATGCCGCCCTCGACGAGCATGCGCGCGAGCTGCTCGATCGGGTCGTGCTGCGAGCGCATCTTCTCGACCTCCTCCTTCGACCGGTACTTGGCCGGGTCGGACATCGAGTGGCCGCGATAGCGGTAGGTCTTCATCTCGAGGATGTACGGGCCCTTGCCCGCCTTGGCGTGGGCGACGGCGCGCATGCCCGCCTCGCGCACGGCGATCACGCTCATGCCATCGACCGCCTCGCCCGGAATGCCCCAGGGCTCGCCGCGGCGGTAGAACTCCGTCGAGGCGGAGGCGCGCTCGATCGCGGTGCCCATGCCGTAGCGGTTGTTCTCGATGATGTAGATGCAGGGCAGCTTCCAGAGCGCCGCCATGTTGAGGCTCTCGTAGACCTGGCCCTGGTTGGCCGCGCCGTCGCCGAGATAGGTGAGGCAGACATTCGCCTTGCCGCGGTACCAGTGCGCGAAGGCGATGCCGGTGCCGAGCGGCACCTGCGCGCCGACGATGCCGTGGCCGCCGTAGAAGTTCTTCTCGCGGCTGAACATGTGCATCGAGCCGCCCTTGCCCTTCGAGTAGCCGCCGCGGCGCCCCGTGAGCTCGGCCATCACCCCGCGCGGGTCCATGCCGCAGGCGAGCATGTGGCCATGGTCGCGATAGCTGGTGATCACCGCGTCGTCCGGGGTGATCGCCGCCTGCATGCCCACCACCACGGCTTCCTGGCCGATGTAGAGGTGGCAGAAGCCGCCGATCAGGCCCATGCCGTACATCTGCCCCGCCTTCTCCTCGAAGCGGCGGATGAGCAGCATGTCACGGTAGTAGCGGAGCATCTCCTCCGCGGATACGTCCTGGTCTTCGGCTTTCGCCTTACGCTTTGCGGGAGTGGCCATGTCGTCCTCTCAGCAGCGGTCGAAGCTATGCTCGTCAATAAGGCATGTCGGCCGGAAGCGGCAACATGCGCTCCGCCCAAGTATCTGATCAAAAGAGATGATTTATTATTTAACCGGCCTTCGGTTAAGAGTCGCAGGCGCGCCGGAGGTGCCCGCCAGAGTTGACGGCGAAACGCCGTCCCCAGGCTCGCTCAGCGTCCGACCGCCGGGCGCTCCAGGATCACGATTTCCCCAGGACGGGCGAAATTCAGGACGATCCGCGCCTGCTCGTCCAGCAGATCCCGGTCGAGGCTGTCGGGCCGCAGCAGCGACACGCGTCGCTCCAGCGCCACCCTCTCGGCCTGCAATCCGGCGAGTTCGCTGCGCGCGATCTCGATATGTTCGTTCAAGCGCATCCAGGCGACCAGGCCGCGATCGCCCTGGATGCTGTGATAGGCGAAATAGGCCACGACGCAGAACCCGATGGCGGGTGCGACGGCATCGACGGCGTGTCGCTTCAATTCGCTGAGAAGAGCCATATCCGAACCGAAGGAATCACGCACCGGCCACCGCGGTCAACCGATTCCGACATGATCCGCGCGACAGGCTCAGCGCCGCCGCAGCGCCGACCCCCCGGCATAGGTCGCGACGGGGCCGAGCGCCTCCTCGATCCGCAGCAGTTGGTTGTACTTGGCCAGCCGATCGGAACGGGACAGCGAACCGGTCTTGATCTGCCCGCAATTCGTCGCCACCGCGAGATCCGCGATGGTCGAGTCCTCGGTCTCGCCGGAGCGATGCGACATCACCGCGCGGTAGCCCGCCCGATGGGCGAGATCGACCGTCTCGAGCGTCTCCGACAGGGTGCCGATCTGGTTTACCTTGACCAGCACGGCGTTGCCCACGCCCCGTGCGATCCCGTCCGCGAGGCGCGTGGGATTGGTGACGAACAGATCGTCGCCGACAAGCTGCACCTTTGCGCCCAGCGCATCGGTCAACGCCTTCCACCCGTCCCAGTCGTCCTCCGCCATTCCGTCCTCGATCGAGACGATCGGATAACGCGCGCAGAGTTCCTCGTAGAGACGCACCATGCCCTCGGCATCAAGGGTTCGCCCCTCGCCGTCCATGACATAGCGGCCGTCGCGGAAGAACTCGGTCGATGCGACGTCGAGCGCGAGGACCACCTGCTCGCCGAGCCGGTAGCCCGCCGCCTCGACAGAGGCCGCAACGAAGGAGAGGGCGTCATCGGCGCTCTTGAGGTTCGGTGCGAAACCACCTTCATCGCCGACATTGGTCGCATACCCTGCGGCGGCGAGGCGCTTCTTGAGCGCATGGAAGATCTCCGCCCCCATGCGCACGGCCTCCGAGAAGCTGGGCGCGCCCACGGGCATGATCATGAATTCCTGGAAGTCGATCGGATTGTCGGCATGCGCGCCGCCGTTGACGATGTTCATCATCGGAACCGGCAGGACATGGGCGCGCGCACCGCCGACATAACGGTGGAGCGGCTGGCCCCGCGCAGCCGCTGCCGCCTTCGCGACCGCGAGGCTGACGCCCAGCAGTGCGTTGGCACCGAGCCGTCCCTTGTTCGGGGTTCCGTCAAGGCGAACCAGCAACCGGTCGACATGGAGCTGATCCTCCGCCTCCAGGCCGGAAAGGGCGTCAAAGATCTCGCCATTGACCGCGTCGATCGCCTTGCGCACGCCCTTGCCGCCGAAGCGCCGCGCGTCGGCGTCACGCAACTCGACCGCCTCGTGTGCGCCCGTCGACGCGCCCGACGGCACGGCGGCACGGCCAAGCGTGCCATCGGCCAGGCGCACGTCCACTTCGACGGTCGGGTTGCCGCGGCTGTCCAGGATCTCGCGCGCGCGGATGTCGGTGATGGCGGTCATCAGGCTCTCCCCTTGGGCAGTCCCGGGTCTAGCAGGAGAGCCACGCCCGCTCAACCGCTGCCGGTGTCGCCGCCAAACGTCGCTGCAAGCTGCGCCCGCCGGTGTTCAGACACCGCCATGCGGCGGATCGAGCGGCAACGCGCAGGAAAGCAGGCAGCCGAATTCACGCGGGAACTCGCAGCTCACGCGCGCATGGACCGCGCCCTGCCGGTCGAGGAATACGCCCGACTCGCCGCATGGGAAGACGCCCTCGTGCCAGATGTCGGGGTGCATGCACAGGCCCTGAGTCCCGTCGAACCAGAAATTCACGAAATGCTCCGGGCGGACGTCGTCGCCTGGAAGCGCCATCGGAACGACGAACGGCTCCCGGCGCGCCGGGAAGAACATCTGGCCACCATCGGGGTGGTAATTCGCATGCCAGAGCAGGACCCGGCGTCCCGGGCCGCCGCGGTCGTCGCCATCCGGGCGGCTGGCGACGCCGATGACATAGGCGCCACCGACGGCACCGTTCGCGCCGTGAAGGACGCCATCGCGCCAATGGCTTGCGAATTCGCCACGCGTCACGCCGCCCTCGTCGCCGCAATCCGGATCGACCGGACGCGAACCGGCAGCCGGCCAGCGCACGATCTGTATGTCGCAGGTCTCGGGCGACGCGACGAGACGGCCATAACCGCGAAGGCTTTGCGCCGTCGCCACGACCAGCGGCGCCTCGACCAGCCGCAGCCCCGTCCCGATCGGCGGATCGTCGTAGCGCGGAACATCGGGCCGCCGGAATGCCTCGTCGCGCGTCATGTCGACCTCGCCGCTCATGCGCCCAGCCGGTCGGCCAGATCGCCGAAATCCTTCGCGACGACGTCCCAGGGACCGCGCGAGCCGTCGTCGGTCTTGCGGCCCGCGCCGAATTCCAGCGGACGCGCGACAAAGCCCGTGCGCAGCCCGACCGCCGCGGCGGCTCGCAGATCGTCCTCATGCGCGGCCGCGAGCATGACCTCGCCGGGAGCCAGCCCGAGCAGCGTGCAGCACCGCAGATACGACTCGGGAAGCGGCTTGTAGGCGCGGCTGGTCTCGGCCCCGAGGATCACATCCCAGGGAAGCCCGGCTCGCTTCGCCATGTTCACGAGCAGCGCGACATTGCCGTTCGACATCGGCCCGATGACATAGCGCCGCTTGAGCCGCGCCAGACCGTCGACCGCATCCGGCCATGGATCGAGCCTGTGCCAGGCCCGGTTCAGATCATCGCGCGCCGCGTCATCCAGCGCGCCAAGTCCGAATTTCGGCAGCAGGGCATCCAGCCCCTCGCGGTGCAGCACGTCGAGAATGGTCCAGGGGCGACGCCCGGAGCGGACCTCCTCCATCGCAGGCTGGTAGCGGCCGCGCCAGGCATCCGCGAAACCCAGCGCGTCGACCGCGACCCGAAGGCGGGCGGCGGCCAGCGCGACCTCCCGCGCGACACCGCTGCGCCAGTCGACGCAGGTGCCGAAGACGTCGAAGACGACGGCCTTGAGGCTATCGGTAAGCTGCATGATCCTTGAACCCGTAGACAAGACGTGGAGCCACGCCATGCTAGGCGAGATGCAAGCCCTGTCCAACGCAGTCGCGGGATTTCCGTCCGGCGCCGGCCGCAAGGCCCTGATCGATCTGGTCGCGCCACTCGATTTCGCCGGTTACCTCAGCCCCACCCAGATGCGCTTCCTCAGCGATGCGTCCGGTCTCGCGGACGACGCGCTGCTAGCGGCGCTGGTCCCCGTCGCCGCCGCCTATGCGCGTCCGCCGCTGTCCAACGTGTTCGTCGGCGCGGTGGCCCGCGGCGTGTCGGGCGCCATCCATTGCGGCGCCAATCTCGAATTCGCCGGCACATCGGTCTGGACGACGCTCCACGCAGAGCAGGCGGCGGTCGCACGCGCCTGGGCCGCCGGGGAGGAAGGAATCGCGGCGATCGCCATCAGCGCGGCCCCATGCGGGATCTGCAGGCAATTCCTGATGGAGCTCGGCGATCCGGCCGGGCTCTCGATCCTGCTTCCCGGCCAGCCTGCGCGATCCCTGGCCGAACTCCTGCCCGCCGCCTTCGGTCCGGCAGACCTGGGCCAGGCCGGCGGCTTGCTCGACTCGCCCCGGCCCGTGCTCGAACTCGACCAGGCGGACCCCGACCCGCTCATCGATGCGGCCCTCGCGGCGGCGCGGCGCAGCTACGCGCCGTACACGGGAACGGAAGCCGGCATCGCCTTGAAGCTACGCTCCGGCACGCTCGTGTCGGGCAGCTACGCCGAGAGCGCCGCACACAATCCGAGCATCGCACCCCTGGCCATGGCCCTGTCGCAGCGCGTCTTCCTGGGGCTGGAAGGCGACGAGATCGTATCGGCGGCGCTGGTTGCGATCGGTCACGCGATCGTCGACCACACCGCGCCCGCGCGGACGTTGCTGACTGCCGTCGCGCCGGGCGTGCGGCTCCATCTGCGTGCCGCCCATCGCGGCTGACGCCACGTCGCGGTCAGGTAAATCCCGGGACCGGATGAGTCTTCGCGATCCGGTCGAAGTCGCGCAGCGTCGCGAGCAGCCCCGGCATGTCTCGCAGGTGCACCATGTTGGGTCCGTCGGACGGCGCCGCATCGGGATCCTCATGGGTCTCCATGAACACGGCGGCGACGCCTACCGCGACGGCGGCGCGTGCGATCACCGGAACGAACGTCCGGTCACCGCCCGACGACGTGCCTTTCCCGCCCGGTTGTTGCACGGCATGGGTCGCATCGATCACCACGGGATAACCGGTCCGCGCCATGATCGGCAGCGCCCTCATGTCGGTCACCAGCGTGTTGTAA
>CAYSUY010000066.1:0-10910 GCA_964434345.1 uncultured Acetobacteraceae bacterium | reverse complement strand
ACATGTCCCAAGGGGCAAGGAACTGCCCCTTCTTGACGTTGATCGCTCGCCCGGTCGCCGCGGCCGCGACCAGCAGGTCGGTCTGCCGGCAGAGAAATGCGGGGATCTGAAGGATGTCGACTGCCTCGGCAACCGGCGCGCATTGACCGGCCTCATGGACATCCGTCAGCACAGGACATCCATGCCGCTCCCGGATCTCGGCGAAGACCGGCAAGGCCCGCGCGAGGCCGACGCCGCGCGCCGCGCGCGCCGATGTGCGGTTCGCCTTGTCGAAGCTGGTCTTGTAGATCAATCCGATCCCAAGTTTCGCCGTCATCTCGGCCAGTGCGGCGCTGGTCTCGAGTGCATGCGCCCGGCTCTCCATCTGGCAGGGTCCGGCTATCAGGACGAAGGGCAGGTCGTTCGCGATCTCCAGACCGCCGACCTGAACGCGACGCATCGCCGCGCCGCCGCTCATACGAGACGGCTCTGGACGACCGCTGCCCGGATGAAGGAGGTGAAGAGCGGGTGCGGATCGAAAGGCTTCGACTTCAGTTCGGGATGGAACTGCACGCCGACGAACCAGGGATGCCCGGGAATCTCGACGATCTCCGGAAGGTCGCCATCCGGAGACATGCCGGAAAAGCTCAGCCCCGCACGCTCGAGACGGTCCTTGTAGTTGATGTTGACCTCGTAGCGATGACGGTGGCGCTCGCGGATCGTCGCGGCGCCGTAGATGTCGCGCACATGGCTGCCCGGCTTGAGCAGACAGTCATAGGCGCCAAGCCGCATCGTGCCGCCCTTGTTGTCCTCGTTGCCGCGACGCTCGACCGTGTTGCCGCGCACCCACTCGGTGAGCAGCCCCACGATCGGTTCCGGTGTCGGTCCGAACTCCGAGGAGTTCGCCTGGGAGATCCCGCACAACGACCGCGCGGCCTCGATGACTGCCATCTGCATGCCGAAACAGATGCCGAAATACGGCACCTGACGCTCGCGCGCATAGCGCACCGCGGCGATCTTGCGCTCGGCACCGCGCTCTCCGAACCCACCCGGCACGAGGATGCCATGCGCACCATCCAGCGCGTCGAACGCCCCCGGCGCGCCGCTCTCGAATTGCTCGCTTTCGAGCCAGTTCAGACGCACGCGCACGTTGTTCGCGATCCCACCATGGGTGAGCGCTTCAGCCAGCGACTTGTAGGCGTCGAGCAGATTCGTGTACTTGCCGACCACCGCGATCTGGACCTCGCCCTCGGGCGACTTGATCCGGCGAATGATTTCCTGCCAGCGTCCAAGGTCCGGGGCGCGCTCGGCCTGCGGTGCGAGGCCGAAATGCCGCAGCACCTCGCGGTCAAAGCCGGCCTCGTGATACTGGAGCGGAACCTCGTAGATGGTCGAGGCGTCGAGGGCCGGGATCACGGCCTCCTCGCGGATGTTGCAGAACAATCCGATCTTGCGTCGCGCCGCCGCCGGCATGTCGCGATCGCTGCGGCAGAGCAGGATCGAGGGCTGGATGCCCACCGACTGCAGCTCCTGTACCGAATGCTGGGTCGGCTTCGTCTTCAGCTCGCCCGCCGACGGGATCCAGGGCAGCAGCGTCAGATGCACGAAAAGAGCCCGCTCGCGGCCCAGCTCGTTGCCCAGCTGGCGAATGGCCTCGAGGAACGGAAGGCTCTCGATATCGCCCACCGTGCCGCCGACCTCGCAAAGCAGGAAGTCGGTGTCGGCGACATCCGCGGTGACGAATTCCTTGATCGCGTCCGTGACGTGCGGAATGACCTGGACGGTCGCCCCGAGATAATCCCCGCGCCGTTCCTTGGCGATCACGTTGGAGTAGATGCGCCCGGTGGTGATGTTGTCGCTCTGCCGCGACGCAACTCCGGTGAAGCGCTCGTAATGGCCGAGGTCGAGATCTGTCTCCGCGCCATCATCCGTGACGTAGACCTCGCCGTGCTGATACGGCGACATCGTGCCGGGATCGACGTTGAGGTAGGGATCAAGCTTGCGCAGGCGAACGCTGAAGCCCCGCGCCTGCAGCAACGCGCCGAGGGCCGCAGCCGCCAGACCTTTGCCGAGCGATGAGACCACGCCGCCGGTTATGAATATGAACCGCGTCATGGGCTTTCTACCTAACCGAGTGAGCGCGCGGACCCAAGCGCGTAAACTCGCCCGAGACGCAAATCTTTCTGTTGACGCGGATCACGAGACTCGGAACTCCGGATTGCGGTCTCGCACCACCATCGACCAGCTCCCGAGGCGCACGCATCACGGCGCCGCGTCAACCGCCGGGAGACGCCGTCTGGCCGCGCAGCACCGCCGCCTTCGGGCCGTCCGCCGTGATGCGCCCCTGGTCGACGACGATCGTGCGGTCGACAAGTTCAAGCAGCGCTGCACGATGGGTCATCAAGATCACCGTGCGATCCGCGACCTCCGCGCGCAGGCGCTTCAGCAAAGCCTGTTCGGAGGCCGCGTCCATCGAACTGGTGGGCTCGTCCATGAGCAGGATCGGCGGCCGCGGGAGCAACGCGCGGGCGATCGAAATCGCCTGGCGCTGGCCGCCGGAAAGCCCTTCGCCGCGCTCACGCAGACGCAGGCCATAGCCATCCGGGTGGCGGTCGATGAAGTCGCTGACCCCGGCGATTTCGGCCACGCGCAGCATTTCGGCGTCGCTGGCGTCGTCCGCGCCAAGCACGATGTTCTGCCGCACGGTCCCCGTCATCAGCCAGACATCCTGCAGGACGGCGCCGATGTTGCGGCGCAGGTCGGCGGGGTCGATCTGGCGCATGTCGACGCCATCCACCAGAACCGCGCCCTCGTCGGGACGGTGCAGGCCAAGCAGAAGCTTGGCGATCGTCGTCTTGCCGGATCCGACGCGACCGAGGATGGCCACCTTCTCGCCAGGCTCGATCTTGAAGGACACGCCGTCGAGACCGCCGGCGCTCTGCCCCGGATAGCGGAACCGGACATCGCGGAACTCGATCCCGCCCTGGAGACGCTCGCGCACGACATAGGTCGCGTCCGCCGGCCGCTCGCGGGGCAATTCCATGAGATCGCGCAACGCGCGATAGGCGGCGAGCGTATGGTTGAGACGCGTCAGCAACTGGGTCAGCTGCGCCAGCGGCGCCAGCACGCGCCCTGCCAGGATCGAGGTCGCGATGATCGCGCCGAAGCCGATGCTTCCCGACGCGACCATGAAGAAACCGACCGAGACGATCGCGACCTGGGTCGCCTGCGTCACGAGATTGGCGACGTTGCCGGCGAACTGGGCCGCAAGGCGGGTGCGCAGGCCGATCCGCGCCTGGCTGGTGACCGCATCCTGCCAGCGACGGCGCATCAGCGAGCCGGCACCTAGCGACTTGATGGTCTCGATCCCCGTCAAGGCCTCGATCAGGACGGCGTTCTTGACCTGTCCGTCCTGCTGGCTCTCGCGAGTCAGCCGCGCCAGCATCGGCTGGACCACGAGGCTCGCCCCGATCAGGAACGGGATGGCGATGATCGGCACCCACACCATGTCCCCGCCGACGAGGCCGATGATGACCAGGAAAAACACCGCGAAAGGCAGGTCGACCAGCGTCGTCAGGGTCGAGGAGGTGCAGAATTCGCGTACCGCCTCGAATTCCTTCATGACGTTGGCGAGCGCCCCGGTCGAGGTCTTCTTGGCGCGCATTTCGAGATCGAGAACATGCTCGAACAGGCTGTCGGCGATCGCGGCATCTGCCCGACCGCCTGCGACATCGAGAAAATATCCGCGCAACGTCCGGATCACGAAATCGGACACGAAGACGATGCCGACCCCGAACAGGAGCGCGAGCAGGGTGTCGAACGCATTGTTCGGAATCACGCGGTCGTAGACGATCATCGAGAAGAATGACGTCCCGAGCGCGAATACGTTGGCGAGCAACGCAGCAAGCGCCACCTGACCGTAGATCCAGCCGTTGCGCGCGATCGGCCCCCAGAACCAGTGGCCGTGCCGGCCGCGCGGCCCGCGGCTTTCCCCCAGCGTTGCCGCCGGTAGCGCCACGGACAGCGCGCGACCGAGATAGACCGACCCGAGTTCGGCAACCAGATCGCCCGCCGGGCCGGGGCGTCCGCCGCCGGCGGCCGGATCGAAGATCCGCGGTGCCTCGTCCAGCGACGAGGCATGGACCACCCGCGGACCGTCTCGCGTCTCGAGGATCCAGGGCCCCGCCCGATGGTTCAGCGTTCCCAGATCGACGCGACCCAACTCAGCCACGAAGCCCAGGCTTTCGACCGCCTCGAGCGCGTCCTCGAGCGTCCAGGCCTCCGATGGCCGGGACACCCGGCTTCGGAAGGCAGCCGCGGACATCGGGCGCTCGAGTCGTTCAAGTGCGTAAAGGACGCAGGCGAGGACCGGATCCATCGCCGTCGCGGCAGGATCGGCGCCAGCGGCGGCTGTGCCAGTGGCAGCGACGGCAGACCGTGCAACGGCGGCGGTCATCGTGGCGCCTCCACCGCTGCGGATGTCGCGATCAGCGCCGACAGGTCACCGGTCAACTGGGCAAGCCGGTACCGGGCCAGCGTCCGGTCGTAGACGGAGTCGACCAGTTCGCGTCCCGCATCGAACAACTCCTCCTGCACCTTGAGGAGTTCGACGAAGCTGCCGCGGTTGAGTTCCAGCTGCTCGCGATTGGCCCGCAGCGCATCGATGTTGGCGAGCACGGACTGGATGCGGGCCTCGATGGTGCGGGCGCTGTTCTCGACCTCGGCGCTGACCTGGCGCAGCGAGCGCTCGAGGTCGCGACCGGCCGCGCGATGGTCGAACTCGGCCTTGCGGCTCCGCGCATTGGCCTGATTGACCCGCGCCGTGTCAGCGCCGCCGGTATAGATGTTGTGGCGGAACACCAGAAGCAGCGAGGCGTCGGTCGCGGGCGTGCCGTCACCGATCTGGTTGCGCCGGACGAAGCCGCCCTCGACGCCGACATTCGGCAGGGTGCGCGCCTTCGCCACATCCGCGTCGAGCCGCGCGGCGAGCGCGTTCGCCTTGGCCTCACGCACGGTCGGATGGCGCTCGAGAGCCGCCGCGATCGCCGCCTCGACTTCCTGTGGTCCGGGAAGTTCCTCGGGCAGGCGCAGCGTCTCCGGGTTCCGGCCGAAAACCTCTCGATAGGCAGCCTCCGCGGTCCGCAGCCGGTTTTCCAACGCCAACTGGGTGCTGCGCGCCGACGCCAGACGCGCGGTCGCGCGCCGCACCTCCGGCGAGCCGCTGCCGCCGATCTCCTCGCGACGCTCGAGCTGCGACAGGATCCGGCGACGATCGGCGACATTGCGCTCGGCCAGCCCCTGAAGTGTCCGGAACCGCATCACGTCGAGATGGGCGACGATGGCGCGCGCCGCCAATTCGCTCTCCAGCGCCTCGCGACGCGCCTGTGCGGCCTCGAGGCGGTGCTGCGCGGCGCCGACCTGACCGGAGGTGGCACCGAAATCGTAGACCGTCTGGCGCAGCTGGAGGCCGGCGCCGAGCCCGTTTCGCGTAAATCCGGGTGAACCGTTGAAGGTCGGTCCGAAGCGCCGGTAGCCGCCGTCGCTGTTGCCGCTGATGGTCGGCAGATAGCCGGCCCAGGCCTCGTCGATCGCCTGCTTCGCCGCGTCCGCGGTCTGGTCCTGCGACTGGAATTGCGGGTGGTCGCGGACAACCGTCGCGATTCGTCCCACGAAATCGGGCACTGCCTCGCGCCGCGGCCGCATCTCGTAATCCTGGATCAGGTCGAGCAGCCAGCGGATGAGCGGATCGCCGACGGCATCGGGAACCGGGGCGGGCGTGGACGCAGGCGCCGGGCCGGTCCCGCTTCGCCGCGCCTGCGCCGCCGACGGGTCCGCAGCGCCAAGCAGCCCGAGAGCGGCCACACCGGCGAGCAGCATCTGCGCCACACGTGCCCTGCCCGGCCCGGCGGCGCCGCGTGAAATCCGATGGTCCTTGGAGAAAACTGTCATGGATCCAGGCGGACGAGCCGCTCCATCAGCCGCGTTGAAGCCAGCCCGGCCAGTCCTCGCGTCGCCACCGCGTCACCGTTCGCGGAAGGCATTTTGCATGGTTCGGACCACGGGCTTTGTCAGATAGGTGAGAATCGTACGAGACCCGGTGATGATAGTCGATTGCGCGACCATTCCGGGAATGATCGGCAGCTTGCGACCGAAACTCTCCAGATGCGGGGTGTCGCTCTCGATCCGGACCAGATAGGCGCTGTCGCCGTTCTCGCCGACGACGGCATCCGCGCCGACATTCGACACCGCCCCTTCGAGCGAGCCGAAGATCGCGAAATCATAGGCGGTCAGGCGGATGCGCGCACGCTGGCCGGCCCTGACGAAGCCGATATCCTGGGGCGAGACGCGTGCCTCGACGACGAGCTTGTCCTCGCCAGGCACGATCTCCACGATCGGCTCTCCCGGTTTGATGACCCCGCTGACGGTCGTTACCAGCACCCGGTTCACGATCCCGTTCATCGGCGCACGCAATTCGCTGCGATCGACCTTGTCGACAAGGCCAGGAAGCGTCTCCTGGAGCGAGCGCAGCTCTCCGACGGAGCGGCTGAGCTCGCTCAGTGCCCCGGATTTGAACTGGGCGAGCGTCGCGTCTTTTTTCTGTCCGATCTCGGCGATCGCCGACTGAAGTCGCTGGATCGCAACCGAGCTCGACTCGACGCGTCCCTCCTGCTCGGCCAGGGCACGGTCGAGCCGGATGAGTTCGAGCCGCGGCTCGAGACGCCGCGCGACGAGATCCGCGAGGATGGTGCGCTCCTCGCGCCCGAGGGCAAGCAGACGCTGCGACGTCGCAAGCGCGACCCGCGCCTCTGTCAACTCCTTGCCGCGCTGATCGAATTGCGAATCCAGCACGGCAAGCGAGGTGCGCAATTCCACGGCGCGGCCGCGATAGACCGCGACCTCGCCGTCCACAAAGCCCCGGGCCTGATTGATGAATTCATCGGAATAGGACAGCGGCTTGTCCTCGACCTCCGCGGTCAGGCGTACGACGCGCGCCGACAGCGCGAGCGCCTGCTGGCGGCGGCTTTCGTAATCCGAGCCGGCCTGGGCAGTGCTCAGGCTGACCAGGAGGTCGCCCTCCTTGACCGAATCGCCCTGACGGACATGGATCGTCTTGACGATCCCTCCCTCCAGGCTCTGGACGACCTGCACCTTGGCAGACGGGACGATCCTGCCCTCGGCAAGAGTGGCCTCCTCGATCTCCCAGATCGCAGCCCAGACAAAGAACGCCAGGAAACTCAGAAAGATGGAGAGAAGAAGTATGCTCGATGCGCGATTGGGGTTTGCGACCCGCTCCGCCATCGCGACGCTCGACGAGCGCCGGCTCACCGGCACCTCCCCGTGGATCCGGTCGATGCCGTCCGTTCAAGCCCGGCGAAGGAAAAATGCCGGCATGGCAGTCCGGGAGCCTTCATGGGCGCCCCATGTCAACGCACGGGCGGCGCGGGCAGGCTCGGTTGCGCCGGGGTCGCCGGGATCTGATCGACGATCGACCGGCGTTCGCGGCCGGCACCCGCCAGGATCGCCAGGACGAGGCTGATGACCATGAAGGCCGTCGCGAGGATGGCCGTCGTCCGCGTCAGCAGATTTGTCGTGCCGCGCGCGGTCATGAAACTGCCCATGCCGCCCGAGGAACCGATGCCGAGGCCGCCGCCTTCGCTGCGCTGAACCAGGACGACGCCGACGAGGGCGATCGCGACCATGACGTGAATGACGATGAGAACCTGGAACATGGGCAAACCGCTCCCTGGCGCGACGGCGCGCCGCTGGCGCCTACTTAGTCCCTCACCGCGCGCGAATCCAGACTGTTGAAGGACGCGGGGGGCGGGCCCGGCCGCCGCCCCCGCCATGGCCGGGGACAGCAAACCGGCCCCGCGCCGCACGAGAGGGTCAGCGCCGCGTCCCCCACGCATAGACCAGGATCGGCACCGCGATGCCGGCCGCGATCAGGTCGGTGAAGGTTCCCGGGATGACCAGCATAAAGCCGGCGAAGCCGAGCGCGAGGCGCAGGGGCATCTTGACCGGCCGCGCGATGTAGCCCGTGAACGCCATCCCGAGCAGGAAGACGCCCGCGGCGCAGGTCAGCGTCGTCTGCAGGAAATCGCTCCAGGTCGTTCCCGGCAGAACGAACAGCATCGCGGGCGAATAGCAGAACACGAAGGGCACCATGATCTTCGCGTTCGACAGACGGAAGGCTGCGAAGCCGGTTTTCCACGGATTGGCATTGGCGATCGCTGCGGCCGCATAGGCGGACGTGCACACCGGCGGCGTCACTTCGGAGATGATCCCGTAATAGAAGACGAAGAGATGGGTCGCCAGCGGCGGGATACCAAGATTGGTGAAGGCGGGCTGCGCGACCGTCACGAGCATGATGTAGAGGGCGGTCGTCGGCACACCGGCCCCCATCAGCAGACAGGCGATGCCGATGAAGAGCATCGACAGGAAGCGCGCGATCTCGTTGAGGCTGAAGATGTCGCCCGGCAGCACCGAGAGGATCGGATGCAGGCTCCGCGCGAGATCCTGCGCCGCGCCGGTAACCATGAAGCCCATGCGGAAGGCAAGACCGGTCAGCGTGATCACCGCGATCACGATCCCGACGGCGGCGCAAATCGCACCGACCGCGAGCGCGCTGCGGCCGCCCTCCAGGAAGGCCTCCGCGAGATCGCGCGGAGTCATGCGGTGCATCGGGTTGAGCAGCCCGACCACGATGCACGCCGTAATTCCGCAGAAAGCCGCCATGTAGGGCGTGAACCCTGAAAACAGCACGTAGAGCAGCACGAAGAGCGGGATGGCCGATGGCCAACCCCGCTTCAGCACGTCCATCACCCGCGGGATGTTCTCGGGTCGCTCGCCGCTGAGGCCAAGACGCTTTGCCTCGAAATGCACGATCACGAGGACGCCCAAATAGTGCATCAGGGCGGGAACGGTTGCGGCGATGGCGATCGTCGAATAGGGCAGCGCGAGATACTCGGCCATGATGAAGGCCGCGGCCCCCATGATCGGCGGTGTGACCTGCCCGCCCGCGCTCGCGGCCGCCTCGACGCCGCCCGCGAAATGGGCGGGGTAGCCGAGGCGCTTCATGTTCGGAATGGTGAGCGACCCCGTCGACACGACATTCGCGACAGCCGATCCGGAGATCGTGCCGAAAAGCGCCGACGACACCACCGACACCTTGGCGGGACCGCCGACATAACGACCGGCGATGACGGTGGAGACATCCACGAACAGGCGCCCGAGGCCCATCTTCTGGGCCACGGCACCGAACAGCACGAAATGGAACACGACCGTCGACACGACCCAGAGGGGGATGCCGAAGATACCCTCAGCCGGGAAATACACGTTGTTGACGAACTGTCCCCAGTTCACGCCAGGATGCTTCAGGATGTTGAACGGCATCCATGGGCCGAACAGCGCAAACCCCATGAAGACCAGCACGATGATCGGCAGGACCCATCCGATCACGCGACGGGTCGCTTCAAGCACGATCCCGATGAGGGCAGTGCCGAAGACGATGTCGATGAACGCCGGGTCACCCTGGCGCATCGCCTGCTCGCTGAGCCGGACGCGCTGACCGAACAGGGTCAGGTCGAAGCCTTCCCAGGAGAAACCGATCCAGAGCGCCGCGGCGGCACCGGTAAACCCAAGGAGCCAATCTGTCAGCGGCACGCCGCCCGGTGCGAAACGCATCGCGCCGCCGCGCCGCGGGGTCGAGACGCGCGGGAAAAGGATGAACAGCGCCACGAGCACGCCTGACAGGTGGATGCCCATGTGCCAGTGGTCGACGGGGATCCCGGTTCCCGCCGTCACGTAGTGATAGATCGCGAACAGGATGAGCCCGAGGGCGAGGACCTTGGACAGCAGCGGGCCGATCTCGCGTGCCGGTCTCTCGGCCTCGAATTCCTCTTCGATCTGCTTCGCCCGCTTGGCGTCGATCGTGTCCTGTGCCGTGCTCATCGCTCTCGCCTTTCAAAGGAAAGGGCCGGCGCTCCTGACGAGGCCGGCCCCTTTTACGCGTGCTTCGGGGCTTACTTGACGACGCCCTTCTCCTTGTAGAAGCGCTCGGCGCCCGGATGCAGCGGCGTGTTGACCGCCTTCAGCGCGGCGGCGAGCTGGATGTCGCGTGCCTTGGCGTGACCGGCATCGAAAAGCTTGCGTGAATTGTCGTTCCACAGCGCCTTCGTGACGTTGTAGACGAGGTCGTCCGGCACGCCGGCGCCGACCACCCATTGGGCGCCGACGGCGACCGTCGCGATGTCCTTGGTCTGGCCCTCATAGGTGCCCGCCTTGATGATGTCCTCGTAATAATACGGGACGACCTTCAGGAAGGCGGCGCGTTCCTCGGCAGTGAGTTCGTAGATTTCCATGCCCTTGGTCGCGGCAAGCTGGGAAATCGCCGCCAGCGGCGTGCCGCCGACGATGAAGAACGCGTCGAGCTGCCCGTCCGCCATGCGGTCGGCGCTCTGCTGCGGGTTGAGCTCGGCGGCCTGTATGTCGGACTTCGAGATCCCGTAGATCTTGAGCAGTTCGAGGACGACGACCTGGGTGCCCGAACCGGCCTGGAAGATGCTGACGCGCTTGCCGCGCAGGTCCTTGATCCCGTTGAGCTTCCCGCCCTTCGGCAGGACGAGGTGCATGTGTTCCGGGAAGAGGTTCGCGATCACCCGCAGCTTGTCGAACTTGCGCTCGAAGCGACCGAGGCCGTTGAACGCCTGATAGACGATGTCAGCCGCCGCGAGGCCGGACTCCATCTGACCACCTTGAACGCCCGTCACGTTCGCGACAGAGGCGTTGGTGGTCTGCGCAATCGCGACGAGACCGGGCACGCCGCAGGCGCCGCCCTGATCGCAGGGCGTCGAACCCGGCGGGGCCGAGATCGCGTTGGCGAGCAGACCGCCGATCGGGAAGTAGGTTCCGCCGGCGCCGCCGGTGCCGAT
>CAYSUY010000065.1:0-19130 GCA_964434345.1 uncultured Acetobacteraceae bacterium | reverse complement strand
GGGCGCCTTTTGCGTCTCTCGCACAACACACCCATCACAGATCAACAGGCGGGGCGCAAGGTCCGGCCGGCGAGCATCGGCAAGGACGAGCGAGCCATGCTCATCTGCACGACGCTCACGTGTGGGCGGGCAGACCTCCTGGTGTCCCGCCAGGTCGCGAGCCTCACACCCTGCCCAGGTGATCCCAGAGAACGCCACCGATCTCCGCCATGGCGTCGTTGACCAGGGCGTTGCGCTGCGCAAGCAGGCGGGAGTTGCCCGGCGGCAGTGCGGTCGGGTCATGCGTGAAGAGGCAGAACGAGATTGCATCCTCATGGCTACGCATGATCACGCCCGCATCGTTGCGGATCTTTCGGAATGTTCCGGTCTTGTTGGCGACAGCTCCGATCGGGAGATGGCGCGGAACCCGATCGCGTAGCTGCTGTGCGCGAAGGATCTCCAGCATGTCGGCGCAGCTGGCCGGGTTGGCGGCCGTGCCGTCGAGGATCATCGCACAGAGCCTGGACATGTCCGCCGCCGAAGCGGTCGTGTTGTCCGGCGTTCGCTGGAAGCTGAGGCCATCATAGACCATGTCGCCATCGCGCGCGGCCGCTTGCATGGCATCGTAGCTTGGCGGCGGAACGTGCGGCAGCCCGTAGCCGTGAGCGAAAAGGCTCGGCATCGAAAGCACGACGTGGATGTCGCGCAGTCCCATTTGTCGCATGCGTGCGGTGACCGAGGCGGTGCCGACCAGTTCCTGGAGCATGTGCGTCGCCGTGTTGTCGCTGACGATGATCATCAGCATGGCGAGATCGCGGATGGTAGGAGCCACGCCGGCCCCGAGTTTCTGCAGTACCCCGGAACCGATGATCCGGTGGGCGTCTGTCATGGGCAACCGGTCGGACAGCGCAAACCGGCCCGATTCGGCCTGTCTGTATACCTCGACCAGCACGGGCACCTTGTAGACGCTTGCCGTCGGAAAAAGACGTTCGGGTGCGATCGCGACCGTCTGTCCCGTCGGCAGATGCGTCGCGGAAAACCCGACATCGAGTCCTAGCGGCGCCAGGATCGCTTCGATCCGCGACTGGAGATTCATGACATCGCCTCGCTGTCGTAGACTGACCGGGTCGATGGTGGCGCATCGCCGTGCGACGCGCCAGTCCGGCATGGCGACGATGAAGGGACGATCGATGCGACGGCGCGAATTACTGCTGGCCATGAACGCGGCGTCGGTCGCGCCGTTCCTGCCCGGCTGTGCGGAGAACCTGGGCACTCTTGACGCCGATCGCTGGGGGGGGCGGCAGGGCTATCCGGCTGGTTGGGGGCCGCCGGGGCAGCCACCGCGCTGGGAAGCCTATCCCGAGTACCGGGTCGGCAACTTCTCGGGCGGGTTCGAGCGCATGTTTCCGCACAATCTCACACGTGCCGGCCGCGACGCGTCGCCCCTGATCCCCGCAACGTCGGCGGGCGCGATCGGTGCCGAGGCTTATGTGCGCGCATGGCCGGTAACAGGTCTTCTGATCGTTCGCGACGGGGAGATCTTCTTCGAGCACTACGCCTTCGCACGCACCGCCGAGATGCGTCTGACCAGTTGGTCGATGGCGAAGAGCGTCACGTCGCTGCTGTTCGGGATCGCGCTCGATCGGGGCGTCGTCCGCGCCCTCGACGACACGCCGCAGATGTACGCGCCGCCGCTCGCCGGGACGTTGCATGGCCGCATCCCGATCCGACATCTCCTCAACATGTCGAGCGGTGCGGAGGTCGATCATGTCCGCGACCCCGTCCGCATCGACGTTCCGGCTCTGCTTGGGCGTGCGGAGTCCCGCGCCACCGGCACCGATATCGAGCGCGTCGTGCGCGGATGGAGCGCAGTGCGCGAGGCGCCTGGGACGCGGTTCAATTACAATGAACTCTGCCCGCTCACGATCGGCATGGTGATCCGCCATGCGACCGGCGGATCGCTTTCGCGATTTGCCGAGGAGCATCTCTGGCGACCGATCGGTGCCGAGGGCGATGCGACCTGGCTCACCGACTCGCTGGGGCGCGAATACAACTGCGCAGGTTTCGCGGCGCGGCTACGTGACTGGGCGCGCCTCGGACAGTTGATCGCGCAGCGTGGGCGCTTTGCGAACCGGCAGGTCGTCAGCGAGGCCTGGATCGATGCCTGCCTGTCGTGGGGCGCGCAGGACCGTCATGTCGCCCATGGCGCGGCCCGTCCCGATACAGGGTACAAGAATTTCTTCTGGCATCCGCGGCCGGATGGACGATGGCCGACGATGAATGGCGCGCATGGGCAGCGTCTCGTCGTCGACATGGCGTCGCGGACCGTGATGGTCCAAACGGCCGTTTCCGCCGAGGGACCATGGAACCGAGATTTCTACGCGCTGTTCGACCGCGCGACGCGCGCATGACGACTGTGCCGCTGGCTCAGGTCGGCGCCTTTCCTTTCGGGAGGAAGATCGTCAGCAGGCCAATCGCCGGCAGGAAAGCGCAGATAGCGTAGACCGTGTCGAGGCTCGTGCGGTCCGCGAGTTCCCCGAGCGCCGCAGCACCGATGCCGCCGAGTCCGAAGGAAAAGCCGAAGAACACGCCCGCGACGAGGCCTACACGCCCAGGCAACAGATCCTGCGCGTAGACCAGGATCGCGGAAAAGGACGAGGACATGATCAGGCCGATGACGAAGGCCAGCACGATCGTCGCCTCGAGCCCGACATGTGGCAGGGCGAGCGAGAAGGGGAGGGCCCCAAGGACCGAAACCCAGATGATCGGCAAACGCCCGATCCGGTCTCCGAGCCATCCGCCGAACAGCGCGCCAAGCGGTGCCGACGCCAGGAAGACGAACAAAGCGATCTGCGCCGTCTCGACATCGATGCCGAAACGTCCCATCAGATAGAAAGTGTAGTAAGAGGTCAGGCTCGCGGAATAGAAGGTCTTCGAGAAGATCAGCGTCACGAGCACGCCGAGCGCTAGGGCGACGCGCGGATCGCCAAGTTGCGCCGCAAGCCGTACCGTCGGTCCCGCGCCCTGGGCGCGCGGCGCACGACGGTTGCGCGCATACCAATTGCCCACCGCGATCAGCACCGACATGCCGATGAACGCGGCTGCCGAGAACCACGCCACGCTGCCTTGCCCGTTGGGAACGACGATCAGCGCGGCGAGCAGAGGACCGATCGCAGAGCCGGCATTGCCACCGACCTGGAACAGCGACTGCGCGAGGCCGTGGCGACCTCCGGATGCGAGTCGCGCGACGCGGGATGCCTCAGGGTGGAAGACCGCCGAGCCGAGCCCCACAAGACAGGCCGCAAGCAGGATCGAGAGATAATCGTCGGCCCTGCTGAGCAGCAAGAGCCCGACGAGCGTGGACGCCATTCCTGCGGCGAGCGAGTAGGGCATCGGCCTGCGGTCCGTGACCATGCCCACTACCGGCTGGAAGAGCGACGCCGTGCACTGAAAGGCGAGCGTGATGAGACCGATCTGGCCGAAATCGAGCCTGTGCGTATCCTTCAACACCGGGTAGATCGCCGGCAGCATCGATTGCATCAGGTCGTTGAGCAGGTGGCAGAAGGACAGCGAGAACACCACCGCGAAAGTCGCGGCATGCGGCGTCGCGGCGGCACCGGCGGCAAGCGCGGGGGATCGATCCGAGGACATGTCGCGAAGCTTAGGGGGCGCCACCTGCCGCCGTCGACGCGAAAACCGCGCAACCCCGCCATGCGCCGTCACCTCCGTCTGCCATCCTGGGCGGCCGGGTTGAAAACGCCGCGTGGACCTTCCATGCTCTGCCCCTCTGTCGGGAGGGGCACTTGACGCAGCGAAAATTCAGTCCGGAACCGCGGAGAACCGCTCTGCACGTCGGAGATACCTGATGGTGACGGCGTGCCATCCGGGTTCGCTCTGGGCGCGCACGGCACCGCCCAGTCCCGCGTGCCCATCGCTCGAGGGCGATGCGCGCGCCGATGTCGCGATCGTCGGCGGTGGATTCCTTGGCGTCTCCGCGGCCCTGCACCTCGCGCAGAGCGGCGCGACTGTCGTCCTCCTGGATGCGGGTGAAATCGGTGCGGGCGGCTCAGGCCGCAATGGCGGACAGGTCATCCCGGGAATCAAGAAGACGCGGGCGGTGCTTGCGGCGAAATTCGGCGGCGAATGGGCCGATCGTCTGGCCGCGCTCGGGGACGGTACGGCGGCACGCGTCTGCCGTCTGATCGAGACCCATGACATCGCCTGCGACCTCGATCGGCGGGGATGGATCCGCGCCGCGCACGCGGCACCGGCCATGCGCGATGTCGAGGCCCTGGCGGAGGAATTGCGCGGCCGCGGACAGGACGTGGAGTTGCTCTCGCGGGACGAGATCGCCGCGCGCTCCGGGACGCCGGTCTATGTCGGTGGCATGCACGACAAGAGGGCGGCGGGCATAAATCCGCTCGCCTATGTCCGCGGTCTCGCTGCGGCGGCGCAGCGGTTCGGCGCGCATGTGCATGCGCATTCCCCGGCTCGGCGCCTCTCGCGGACCGCCACGGGGTGGCGGGTCGAGAGCGATCGCGGGGCGATCCTGGCCGATCAGGTGGTGCTTGCGACGGGGGCTTACAGTGACGGCCTGTGGCCGGGCCTCGCGCGGAGTTTCATCGGTGTGCAGAGCGCCCAGATCGCGAGCCGCCCGTTGAGCGAGAATCTTCGTGCCGCGGTGATGCCATCGCGTGCAGTGCTGTCCGATACGCGCAAGCTCGCGAATTATTACCGCGTCGACCTGGCCGGGCGCTTCATCATTGGCGGCCGAGGCCCCCTGGGCGATGCCCCCGAACCGGCCACCCTGGTCGCCTTGCAGCGTGCGGCGTGCGAGCGCTTTCCGATGCTGGCCGATGTCGAATGGGAGCATGCCTGGGCCGGCCGGATCGACATGACCCTCGACGAACTTCCCCATCTCTGCATGCCCGCGCCCGGCCTCACCAGCCTCATCGGGTTCAACGGGCGGGGCATCGCTCTGGCAACGACATTGGGCGCGGTGATCGCCAATCGCCTGAGCGGTGGACGGGATCCGAGCCTCGATTTTCCGGAGACCAATCTTTCTACCGTCCCGTTTCACGCCTTGCGTGCACCGGCCCTTCGCGCCGCTGTCGCGTGGTACAGGCTGCGCGACGCGCTCGGTTTCTCGGGCTGAGGCGGCCGCGTCCTACCACCCCAGGGCGTAGCATGGGCGGCGTGGATCGGCCGCGCCGAGCAGGAAACCGGTCGCCGGATCGCGCTTGACGACGCACATCGCGCCGGCGCGCCACACGAAATCATCCCACCAATGGACATCGTGGCCGAGCGCCGCGAGCGCATCGCCGGTGGCGCGCGGAAAGCGCCCCTCCAGATTGAGCCAGCCCGGCTGGTAGCGATGCGGCTCGAAAGAGTCCGGAAAGCTGTTGGTTGCGAAGCGCGGCGCTTCGACCGCCTCCTGCGGGTCCATGCCGAAGACGACGATGTTGAGGAATGTCTGCAGCATTGCCTGTGCCTGGACATCGCCGCCCGGGGTGCCGAAGGGCATCACCAATCCGGCATGTGGTCCCTCTCGGCCGATCGCAAGCGCAGGGTTCGGCGTCAAGCGCGGCCGCTTGCCCGGCGCGACGCCCGAGGGATGTGCTGGATCGGCCCAGCCTTGCGAGCCGCGCGACGAAGGGCAGAGCCCGGTGCCCGGGATGACCGGCGTGTCGCTCGAGACGTCGCTCGGCGTCGCGGAAAAGACGTTTCCATGGCGGTCGATCACACAAATGTAGGACGTGTCGAGCGGTGGCGCGGGTGGTACGGCATCTCCACCGGGTATCGTCGCGCCGTCGCGCCCGGATGGGGGCATGCCCGGCCAGGCCGCGTCGGAACGGATCAGTGCCCGCCGTTCCTGTGCATAGGCCTGAGACAGGAGGCGTTCCATCGGCACGTCGACGAAGCGAGGGTCTCCGAACCAGGCCTCGCGATCCGAAAACACGAGCTTCATCGCCTCGGTGACAGCGTGCACATAGGCCGGGCTGTTATGCCCCATGCCCGCCAGATCGAGGCCATCGACGAGGTTGAGCATCATCGGAACCACCGGCCCCTGACACCAGCCGGGGCAGGCATGGACGTCGATGCCGCGAAAGCGCGTCTTCACCGCAGGTTCGATCTCGGGCTCGAACGTGGCGAGGTCTTCGGCCGCGAGCAACCCGCCATGCGCGCGGTGGTAGGCGAGTATCTGCGCGGCGATGTCACCCGCATAGAAGGCGTCGCGCGCCGCGCGCAAGCCGTCCGCGCGACTTCCGCCGGCCGCGCGCTCCTGGTCGGCCATGTAGCGCAGCGTCCGCGCCAGGTCGGACTGGATGAAGCGGTCTCCCACGCGCGGCGGCACGCCGCCGGGCAGGTAGATTGCGGCGCTCGAGGGCCAGCGTGCATAGCCCGCCTGGTTGTTGGCGATCATGTCCGCCATCAGCGGGTACATCGCGAAACCCTCGCCGGCGAACCGGATCGCCGCGGCCGCGACATCGCCGAAGCGCATCGTGCCCCATCGGGCGAGGGCCGCGATCCAGGCTGCCGGCGCCGCCGGCACCACCGTGCGCAGGATGCCATGCGGGATCTGTCCGCCGTGATTCCGCTGGAAGAACGCCGGATCGAGAGCCCGTGGCCATCCTCCCAGCCCGGCCACGGACCAGACGCGATCCTCGCCCGCCGGGCGCACCAGGATCGGCGCGACCCCTGCGACATTGACGATGTCGCTTTGCAAGACGCCGAGCGCGATTCCACCTGCGACACCGGCATCGATGGCATTTCCACCTGCCTCGAGGATGGCGAAGGCGGCGTGCGCGGCGAGATAGTGGCCGGCCGAGGCGACGTGCCTGGTTCCGGCAATCGTCGGCCGATGTGTGCGGATCCCGGTCAGGGCGGCATCGTGGGGCATTGGGCTCTCCCGGATCTGATACGGTTCAGTCGGCGGTGACGCGGTCCGTAGCCTTGCGGGCGAGCCAGCGGCCGAGCGCGCCGGGGCCCGATGCGCCATCGCCGCCAGTGCCTGGGCGGTTAGGGGGCTCGGTCCAGCGGCGCTCGACGATCTGGCGCACGCAGATCGCGGCCAGCGGCGCGTAGGCCAGGATGACGACGGACCACGTGGGAAAGAGAAGGGCGAACGCCGCCGGGACGATCAGCATGCGCTCGATGGTGCGGAGCGGACCAAGCATGTGCCCTTCGAGGACGAACACGGCGGCTGCAAGGGACAGGAACGCCAGGGCCGCCAGGACCGCCTGCTCCGCGAGGCCGCCGCCGACGCCGATCAGCTCGGGCCTGATCACGAACATGAAGGGCAGAATGAAGCATGGCAGTCCGAGCGCCACGCAGATCATGGACGTCCGCATGTAGCTGCCGCCCGAGATGTTCGCGGCGACGAGTGCCGCCAGCGCGACCGGTGGCGTGATGGAGGCGACGTTCGCGTAGAAGAACACGAAGATATGGGCCGCGAGCAGCGGCACGCCCAGCTTGACCAGGGCGGGTGCGCCGAGAAGTGCGACGAGAATATACGCGGCCGAGGTTGGCACGCCGCAACCCAGCACGATGCAGGTCAGGGCCGCCATCAGCAGCAGCGGCCACAAGGCGCCGCCGGCGATCTCGAGCATCATGTGCGACATGCGCTGGCCGAGACCCGAGGCGACGAACATCTCGACGAGGACGTTGATGACGGCGACGACGATCGCTATCTGAGCGCCGCTGATCGCGCCAAGCCGCGCGGATTGACCGCACGCCGCAAGCACCGAGCGCAGCGCAGCGATCGGTGTACGGCGGAGCGCATGGATCCGCTTCGCCGCTTCGCCCGCGAGCATCAGCAGGGACGGATAGAGCGCAGCGCTTCCCGCCGGAATCGAATCGCTCGACAGGCAGGCGAAGAGAAGCACGATCCCCGCGATCACATGCGCATGGGCGAGGCAGTCGCGGCCGATACCGGGGCCGTCCGTTTCCGGTGTTCCGCCGCCCCCGATGCCCATGCGGATGGCCCGCAGATGGATCGACAGCATCAGGTAGAGATAGAACAGCACGGCGGGAACGATCGTCGCGAGCATCACCTCCGCGTAGGGGATGCCGGTGATGCCGACGATGAGGAAGGCTGTCAGGCCGAGCACCGGGGGCGTGATCTGACCGCCGGTCGAAGACACGGCCTCGATCGCGCCGGCATGCTCGCGCGTGAATCCGACGCGACGCATCATCGGGATCGTCAGGGGGCCCTGGGCGGCGACATTGGCCACCGTGCTTCCGGAGATCATCCCGAACAACGCGCTCGAGACGACGGCGACCTGGGCCGGGCCTGCGCGCCATCCGCCGACCAGCGCGAACGCGACGCGCATGATCATGTCGGTCCCGCCGGTCGCCTGCAGGACCCCGGCGAAGAGCATGAACATGAAGATGCTGCGCGCGGATTCCTCGGTGAGAAAACCGAGCAGGCCGCTGAAGGCCGGGATCGACGTGTAACCGACCAACCGCTCGAGTCCGATACCCGCATGGAAGAAGAGACGTCCCGGAAAGACAGCGCCGAAATACCCGTAGAGCAGACCGGCGATCGCCATGCCGGGAATGATCCATCCCCATTCGCGCCATGCGGCGGCGAGCAGCACCGCGAGCATGACCATGGCGACGATGCGATCCGAGGGATCCGGGAAAAGGCTGCGCTCCTCGACCAGCGCCTGATACTCGACATGGATGTAGACGAGCGGGATCGCCGCCACGAAGGCCATGACGACGAGCGCGCGACGCGCCCAGCGGCGTGTGTCCGAGGTCGCTTCGGCGGCTGCCAGGAAGACGAGAATCGCGGCGAGGTTGACGTGGATGTTCTTGAACTGGCCGGTGGGGAACCAGAAGCTCTGTGTCTGGAACACGTGAAGACACGTCATCGCAAGCGCGACAAGACCGACGAACACGGATACGCGCGGCGCCGGCGCGTCGCTACGTCCCAGTATCTCCTGTGCCCACCCCTTCGTCACGTTGCCGAGTGTCCTGGGCGAGGCCGCGCTTGTCCAGTCCCCGCATGTCCAGTCCCCCCCGTGTCGGATCTCGCGTCCGACATCCGCTTGACCGCCCCGCATCCGCTCCTGATGATCGCCTGCGAAACAGCGGGAGGACGACATGGACACAGGTTCGGAGCATCACACGACCGGGCGCCGCGGCGCCTTGCGCGCGCTTGGCGCTGGCCTCGTCCTGGGCAATAGCCTCGGGCTCGGCTGGCGCCCGGCCTTCGCGCAGGAGAGGCCCTTGCGCTGGGGATCCGCCAGCCTCGGATCGACCGGCTACGTCATCATCGAGGCGCTGGCCTCGACCGTGAACCGGGTCACCGACATCAAGGGTGCGTCGGTCGCGACGCAGGGTGCGGTGGAGAACATGGCGCTGTTCGGGCGCAACGAACTCGATCTCGCGCAGACGACGTCACTCGACTGGGGGCCGGCCCGCGATGGCGAAGCGCCGTTTCGCCAGAAGATCGCGCCGGTGCAATTGCTGTCCTATGCCGTCTGGAACATGCATCCGCTGGTCCGCGCGGATTCGGGGCTCAACCGGCTCGAGGATCTGGTCGGCAAGCGAGTCTCGCCTGGACCCGCAGGCGGAATCACCACGGTGATGTGGCGGCAGTTGTTCCAGAAGGCCGGGTTGCACGACAAGGTCCGCTGGACCTACGGCTCGTGGCGCGAGACCTATGACGGGTTCAAGGCCGGTGCGATCGACTGCATAGCCTCCCTGTTGGTCGACGGCCGACCGTCGGCGATCGTCAACGAACTCGAGACGACGGTGAAACTCAAGCCGCTGCGGGTCGACGAGGCGCTGATCAACGAGGCCGCGAAGGGCAATCCTGGCGCCTTCGCCTTCAGCCTCACCCCGGATCGCTGGAAGATCATCGACGGGCCGACGCCGACCCCGTCCTGCTCGGGTATTCTTGGCGCTCGTCCCGAAGCGGTATCGAACGAGGCCGGCTACAAGATCGTCAAGGCGATCTACGAGAACGAGGCCGATATCCGGCGCATCTCTCAGGATCTCGACATGATCCGGGTCGAACTGGCGACGCGCTACCTGCTCAAGGGCTTTCCCGTGAATGGTGGCGCGGCGCGTTATTACCGCGAACGAAATGTCTGGCGGGACGATCTGAGCGCGACTTGACCTGAGTTCCGGCCGAAGCGGGCGGCTGGCCCGGGCTACGGGGCGGAGCGCGGCGGAATGCCGCGCTCCGGACCCCGTCGCCCAGGGATAGCCGCCCTGCTTTTTGATTGACATATTAGAATATACGAAGATATGAACTCGATCGCGCGTAGCGAGGAGATAGGCATGGCCAATATCGGTTTTCTGGATCGGATCCTGCGTGTCGTCGTCGGCCTGGCCTTGATCGGTGGTCCGGTCGTCGCAGACGGATCCTTCGCGTCGCTTGGCTCCTGGCGCTACGCCGTCATCGCCGCCGGGGTCGTCATGCTCGCGACGGCGCTCTTCCGCTTCTGCCCTGCCTACAGACTGTTCGGCATCCGCACCTGTCCGCTCGAACGACGGTGACGCGGAGGGGCCGCTGTCTCGGCGTCTGCCCAGGAGAATCTTCATGACCGATATCCAGCCCATGCCCGCCGCGCCCGCGAAGCCCGACGTCACCGGGTTCTTCGATGCGGCGACGAACACGATCAGCTACGTCGTCAAGGACCCTGGCTCCAGGTCCTGCGCGGTGATCGACTCCGTCATGGATATCGACTACGCCGCCGGTCGGATCTCCTTCGCTGGTGCCGATGCGATCATCGCGCATATCCGAGCGCGCGGCCTGACGGTCGACTGGCTGATCGAGACCCATGTCCATGCCGATCACCTGTCGGCGGCGCCGTATATCCAGGCACAGCTTGGCGGCAAGATCGGTATCGGCGACCGGATCACGGTCGTGCAGGATGTTTTCGGCAGGGTGTTCGACGAGGGGCCGGATTTCCCGCGCGACGGCAGCCAGTTCGATCGGCTGTTCGTCGACGGAGACACCTATGCGATCGGCGGTCTGACGGCCGTCGCACTCCACACCCCCGGCCATACGCCGGCGTGCATGACGCATGTCGTCGGCGATGCTGCGTTCGTCGGCGATACCCTGTTCATGCCCGATGGCGGTTCGGCGCGCGCCGATTTTCCCGGCGGCGACGCGCGGATCCTGTTCCGCTCGATGCGCCGGATCCTCGACCTTCCGCCCTCGACACGCCTGTTCATGTGTCACGACTACGCGCCGAATGGACGGCCTATCCGCTGGGAGAGCAGCGTCTCCGAGGAGCGGGCGCACAACATCCATGTACGCGACGGCGTGAGCGAGGACGAATTCGTCGCGATGCGCGAAGCGCGAGACCGCACGCTCGCGATGCCGCGTCTCATTCTGCCCTCGTTGCAGGTGAACATGCGTGCGGGAGCGCTCCCGCCGGCCGATGCGGGAGGGCGCGTGTTCCTGAAGGTTCCCGTCAACGCCCTGTGACCGCAGGATCTCGACCGACCGCGCCGGAGACCGCCATGCATCCCAGACGCCTTGCCGACATCCTGTCGGTCTCGCCACAGATCGCAGTCGAGGACGTCGCCGCGATCGCCGGTGCCGGCTTCCGATCCATCGTCTGCAACCGACCCGATGGCGAGGATCCCGGGCAGCCGCGTTTCGCGGAGATCGCGGCAGCCGCCGCGGCGGCGGGATTGCGCGCGGTTCATCAACCCGTCGCGTCCGGGGCCGTGACCGCGGTGGACGGCGCCATGTTCGCGGCGATCCTGGCCGATCTGCCCAAGCCCGTCCTCGCCTATTGTCGCAGCGGCGCGCGCTCGACGACCCTCTGGTCGCTCTGTCAGGTCGCCGCCGGGGGCGGGGTGACGCCGCGTGGCGCATGATGCCATGAGGCGGTTTGCCTCCCTGCTGCCGATCGTCGACTGGGCGCCGCGCTACACGCGCACCGATGCTGTCGACGACAGCGTCGCCGCAGCGATCGTGACGATCATGCTCGTTCCGCAGAGCCTTGCCTATGCGATGCTCGCCGGGTTGCCGCCGCAGACCGGTCTCTACGCCTCGATCCTGCCGCTCGTCGCCTATGCGCTGTTCGGCAGCAGCCGGACCCTCGCGGTGGGACCGGTGGCCGTCGTGTCGCTGATGACCGCAGCGGCCCTCGCGCCCATCGCGCCTCAGGGATCCCCCGCCTATGCCGCCGCGGCCATCGCGCTGGCGCTCCTGTCCGGAGCGGTTCTCCTCGCGATGGCGGCGCTCAGGCTCGGCTTTCTTGCCAACATGCTGAGCCATCCTGTGATTTCCGGTTTCATCAGCGCGTCCGGGCTTCTGATCGCGGCAGGGCAGGCGAAGCACCTGCTCGGCATCCGTGCCGGTGGCGAGACGCTGCCGCAGATCCTGCAGGAACTCTGGACGGGGCTCGGCGACACCAACGCGGCCACCCTTGCCGTGGGGCTTTCCACGCTCGCCTTCCTGTTCTGGGCGCGACGGTCGCTGAAGCCGCTGCTGCGGCAATCCGGTTGTGCGCCGCGCGTGGCGGATCTCGCGGCGAAGGCCGGACCGCTCGTGGCGATCGGCGCATCGATCCTGGCCGTCGTGGTGCTGGATCTGGGCGCGCGCGGTGTCAGGCTCGTTGGTCCGATCCCCGCGGGATCTCCGCCCTTCGCCATCCCTGTTTTCGATCCCGGCTTGTGGCTCGACCTTTTGCCTGCGGCGACGCTGATCGCGCTCGTGGGGTTCGTCGAGTCGGTGTCGGTCGGCCAGACCCTCGCGGCGCGGCGGCGGCAGAGGATCGTTCCCAACCAGGAACTCGTCGGGCTCGGCGCGTCCAACGTCGCGGCGGCGTTGTCCGGTGGATTTCCCGTGACCGGCGGCTTCGCGCGCTCGATCGTCAATTTCGAGGCGGGTGCGGCGACGCCGCTCGCGGGCGTGCTTACCGCGATCCTGATTCTCGTCGCGACGATGTTCCTGACGCCGCTCTTCCGTCTGTTGCCTCAGGCCGTTCTCGCCGCGACGATCGTCGTCGCTGTCCTCGCGCTGGTCGATTTCGCCGCGGTGCGGCGCGTCTACGCCTATTCGAAGAGCGACTTCGCCGCCATGGCGGCGACGATCGTCCTGGTTCTCATGGTCGGGATCGAGGCGGGTATCGTCGGGGGTGTCGCATTGTCCCTGATCCTGTTCCTGTGGCGCACCGGTACGCCGCATGTCGCGATCGTCGGGCAGGTTCCGGGCACGGAGCATTTCCGCAATGTCGAGCGTCACGCGGTGCTGACGTCCCCGGACCTGCTGTCGATCCGCATTGACGAGAGCCTCTACTTCGCGAATTCGCGAGTCCTCGAGGAGCGCGTTCTTGCCGAGGTCGCGGTGCGTCCCGAACTGCGCAACGTCGTCCTGATGTGCTCCGCCGTGAACCTGATCGACGCCAGCGGGCTCGAGAGCCTCGAGGCGATCGCGGAGCGACTGGCGTCGGCGGGGATCGGCTTTCATCTCTCCGAGGTGAAGGGGCCGGTCATGGATGCGTTACGGCGTTCGGACTTCTTGGCGCATTTCCGCGGCCGGATCTTCTTGTCGCAGTACGAGGCCGCCGCGGCGCTCGCCCCGGCGGCGCACCGCGACGCATAGCGCGCGGCGCATTCGCGACCTTTCCGGCCCTGGTCGTCGCCGTCCTCAGTCGCCGGCGGCGGTTCCGCTGGACGGCGCGCCGTGCGCGGCTCCTCGGACGCGGTGCGCGATCATGCGTTCATGAAGCGTAACGATCGTACGGCTCCCGGTCGTGCGGAAGAGCCACGGGAAGATTCCGTGAAGGAAGCAGGCGAGCGAGGCCGCGAACATCGCGCCCGCGAAGCCGAAGGCGGACGCCATGTGCTGGCCATAGGTCTCTCCGACAGTTGCAGGATGTTCGGTGAACAGGCGTTTCATGTGTCCTCCCTCTCGCCGGTTGCGACGACGCTACTGCCGATATGGCGGGATATTCATGTCAAAAATCCGAATTTATCCGCTGAATCGGCATATGAATTTCAAAGTAGCTCATTGATCGGTATGATCGTGCCACGATGAAGATCGACCGCACCGCGCTGCGCATCCTTGCCCTGCTGCAGGAGCAGGCTGACCTGTCGGTGAACGAGGTCGCGCGTCGTCTCGATATCCCGGCCTCGTCCTGCCATCGCAGGTTTCGCGCGCTCGAGGCGTCGGGGTTGATCCGTGGCCGGGTTGCTCTGGTCGATGGCGCCGCGCTCGGCCTGTCGACAGTCGCGTTCGTCGCGATCCGCACGAGCCAGCACGAACCGGCCTGGCTTGCGGCCTTCGCCCGTGCCGCCGCTGCGATGCCGGAGATCCTGGAGATTCACCGATTGAGCGGTACTGTCGACTATCTGCTCAAGGTGGTGGTGCCGGACATCGCCGGCTTCGACGCCTTCTACAAACGCCTGATCGCGATGGTGCCGCTTTACGACGTCAGCACGAGCTTTTCGATGGAGCGGATCAAGGAAACCACGGCGCTGCCTCTGGGACTCGCGCGCATGGACGCGGCGGCGCGGTCACCAAGGCCTACGAAGGGCGCCAGGCCTCGGGCGCGCGCGGTACGGGGTCGGTCACCACGTCGATCACCGTGACGCGCCGCGCCGGTATCGCGGCCCGGAGCGCGGGGGCGATATCCTCGGCGCGCTCGACGCGGATGCCGTCGGCACCATAGGCGCGCGCGACAGCGGCGAAATCGACCCGCGAAAAGGCGTTGATGTCGTCGGGATCCCCGGGTCGATTGCCGTAGAGGCGGCGTATCGCGGCGCGGCCCTGCGCGAAGGCCGCGTTGTCGTTGATCACCACGGTGACCGCGATGCCCTTGCGCACCGCCGTCTCGAGCTCCGCGAGATGGTAGTGGAACCCGCCATCGCCGCAGAATGCGACCACGGGACGATCGGGTGCTGCGCATTTCGCGCCGAGCGCCGCCGGAAACGACCAGCCAAGGGATCCCGCCGCGCGCAGATAGGTCTGCCCCGTGGACGGCAGGTCGATCAGGGTTCCCGACCAGACGGCCGAATAGCCGGTATCGCTGACGAGGATCGCATCGTCGGGCAGGGCGCGCGCCAGCTCCGCGCAGAGGCGTTCAGGACGGATCGGCGCATCTGCCGACGATAGCAACGGCTGGATCGACTGACGCCACGCGTCGCGCGCCGCGGCTGCATGCGACGCCCAGGCGGTGCCGCGCCGTTGCCGCACGGCGCCGGCGAGCGCCGACGCGCCGAGGCCGGGATCGGCCAGCACCGCGATCGCGCATGGCAGGTTGCGGCCCAGTTCGGCGGGGTCGATGTCGATCTGGATCGCCGGCGTTCCAGCCGGTGGAATCGTCCAGTCGAGGGTCACCTGATCGCCCACGCTGCTGCCGACATGGATGACGAGATCGGACTGGTGCGCGACACGATTGGCATAGGGCGCGGAATACGTCCCGATCACGCCGAGGGCGAGACGATGCGTGGTCGGCAGGATCGAACGACCGCCAAGGGAGGTCGCCACCGGCGCGTCGAGAGCCTCGGCGAGGGCCCGCACGGCGGCATGCGCGCCGGTCTGCACCGCGCCCCATCCGCAGACGATCAGCGGCCGTTCGGCGCGATCGATCGCACGCGCTGCGGCTTCGATCGCGGCGGCATCCGGCGCTGGCCGGAAGGCGGGTGCGACGGCAAAGCGCGATTCGGCCTCCGGCCCGCGCGGGAAATCCGCGGTCTCGACGATCTCGCCCTGCAGACCGGCGAGATCGAGATGGACCGGACGCGGTGATCCCGTGGTGGCCTCGCGGAAGGCTTGGGCAAGCAGCACGGGCAATTGCATCGGGTCGTCGACCCGCGCGGCGAATTTCGTCGTCGCCGCGAAGAGCGGCGCGTGGTCGATCTCCTGATAGGCATTGCGATGCTGGAAGACGGGCGGCTTTCGCCCGGTCAGCGCGATCACCGGACTGCGCGCGAGGAACGGATCCTGCAGTCCGGCGGCGAGATTGGCGGCGCCGACCGACTGCGCCATGCAGATGCCTGGACGCCCGCCGATCCGGGCATGACCATCGGCCATGTAGGCCGCCGCCTTCTCGGAATGGGCGAGGACGCGGACGATTCCCAGGGCCTCGAACTCGATCAGCGCGCGGCGCAGGATGGCATCGACGAAGAAGACATGGGTCGTTCCCTGCCCCTTCAGCGCCTCCGCGAGGAAGCGCGCCCCGGTCATCATGTCGGCCATGGCGCGCGTTCCGTCCGGTCGCCGCGTGTCGTCAGAAGGCTTTCGCGGTGCCCGGGCGATGCCGGTTCCGGGGCACGAAGCCGGAGCGCTCCGCCGGGCGCGGATCGCGGACCCAGACCTCGCGGTTCGGATGCAGGCCGCCGCCGCGCGTCGCGGGCACCGAAGTGTGGCGGGCGCGGTGCAGGAGGCGCGTATCGGCGATCCCGCAATTCGGATGGATGCCGCCATTGCCGGCGACCGTCGTGTCCCAGGCCGCCTTGCGCTTCGCCAGGGTCGCCGGGTCCTTGAGTGCCGTGCAGTCGAGTTCGTTCGTGTTGAGGTCGGCGACGATCTCGTCGCCATCCTCGATAAAGGCGATCGGACCGCCGAGCGCGGCCTCCGGTCCCACATGGCCGATCACCAACCCGACGGATCCGCCGGAAAACCGGGCGTCGGTCATCAGCGCGACGACGATGCCGCGCTCGCGGCACAGGGTCGTGATCCGCGAGGTCGGGTCCAGCATCTCGGGCATGCCCGGCGCGCCGCTCGGGCCTTCGTACCGGACGATGATCATGTCGTGGTTCTGGAAGCGCTCCGGAGACTTGTCGAGCGCTTCCAGGAGACCGCGTTCGCCCTCGAAGACGCGCGCGCGGCCGCGGAACACGTTGTTCTCGAGCCCGCCCTCGACGCCGGCGAGCTTGAGGATCGCGGAGAAGTCCGGCGAGAGGTTGCCGCCGAGCATGCGCAGACCGCCGGTGGGCTTGTAGGGCTTCTCGACGGGATGGATGACATCGCCATCGGCCCGCGGTGGCGCGAGGCGCGCCACCTGAGCGGCCAGGGTTTCGCCGGTGCAGGTCATCACGTCGCCGTTCAGCAGGCCGGCATCGAGGAGTTCACGCACGATGACCTGCACGCCGCCGACGCGATCGATGTCGACCATCGAGTACTTGCCGTAGGGTCGGGCGTTCGTGAGCACCGGAACGACATGCTGCGACAGATGGTTGAACTCCTCCGGCGTCATCACGTCCTTCCAGAAATCGGCATAGCCCGCGGCGCGCGCGATTTCCGGAACATGGAGCACGACATTCGTCGAGCCGCCGATCGCCATCGCGACGATCACCGCGTTGCGCAGCGAATCCCGCACAACGATGTCGCGCGGCCGCAGGCCACGCTCGATCAGTCGCGCGAGGTGGCCGACCAGTTCCTCGGGAAAGTCCTTCAGGCGACGCGGGTCGTCGGACGGCGCGGCCACCATGTGCAGGGGCTGCATTCCGACGACGCCGATGAAGGTCTGCATCGTGTTGTAGGTGAACATGCCGCCGCACGAGCCGATTCCGGGGCAGGCGTTGCAGGCGATGCGATGGCGATGGGCGAGGTCGGGATGGCCTGCGGCCTGATAGGCGCTGACGATGTCGAGCGCCTCGCCGGTCACCGGATCCTTGCCAGGGCGGATCGTCCCGTCGGACATGATAATCGAGGGCTCGTTGTGCTCGAGCAGCGCCGCGAGCGTGCCGACGGGCGGCTTGTCGCAGGCGACGACCGCGATCGTGCCCGCGAGACCGGTGCCTTCGAGATGCTCGCACAGCGCGTCGTTGGTCACTTCGCGGCCGATCAGCGAATAGCGCATCTCCCGCGTGCCGTTGCGGATGCCGTCGGAAACGGCGATCGTGTACTCGGGTTGCACGAGGCGCAAGGGCAACTGGCCGGGTTCCTTGCCGATCCGCGCCTTCAACGCGGCATGGATCGCGTCGACCTTGGACATGACGCCGAGATAGCACTGGCTATCGCCCTTGGTGCCGACCACGCCGACCGACGGTTCGTGGATCAGGTCGGGGTCGGTGCCAAGCACGATCGCGAGACCGTGGGTCTGGGCCGAGCGGCCGGGATGGCGGTCGATGCGAACGATCTTGGAATCTGTCACGGGAGGTCCCCTGGTCTTGCGGCGATGCGCGGGCGGCACGCTGCGGTAGCGTCGGTGCCGCGGGCGAGCGCTTTTATGGCCGGTCTCGTCGCATGGTTGCAAGCGCCCGGCCACGCGGGACGGGCGCGGCCGTCGGCGGTCGCTTGACCGCCGGTGGAGGCGGGGCCTAGCCTTTCGTCAAGACCCGGTGCATATCCGGGCATACCGTCCTCGCACTCGCCAGACAGGGAAACTCAGATCATGCAGACGCTCTCCCGTCGCCGCCTTGCCGGTGGCCTCGCCGCCGGCTTCGCCGCTGCCGTCATCGCGCGCCCCGCCGCCGCCCAGGCGAAATGGAAGTGGGATCTGCCCGCCGGCTACCCGGCTGGGAATTTCCACTCGGTCAACCTCATCCAGTTCGCCAAGGACGTGAAGGATGCGACCGCCGGCAAGCTCGAGATCACCGTGCATCCCGGTGCCTCGCTCTTCAAGGTGCCGGAGATCATGCGCGCGGTGCAGACCAACCAGGCGCAGATGGGCGAGTTGCTCATGGTCGTCCTCGAGAACGAGGACGCGATGTTCGGCGCGGACAACGTCCCCTTCCTCGCGACCTCGTTCCGAGACGCGCGGCGTTTCGCGGCGTTGCAGAAGCCCTATGTCGAAAAGCGGCTGCAGGCGCGCGGCGTCAGGCCGCTCTTCTCTGTCGCCTGGCCGGCGCAGGGCTTTTACAGCCCCAAGGCGTTGAACGTCCCGGAGGATCTGCGCGGCCTGTCCTTCCGGTCCTACGGCGCATCGGCCGGGCGCTTCGCCGAGCTCGCCGGCATGCGCGTCACCACGATCCAGGCCGCCGAACTCGTTCAGGCCCTGGCGTCGGGCCGCGTCAATTCGATGATCTCATCCGGCTCGACCGGCTACGATTCGAAGATCTGGGAACATGTGAAGTTCTTCTATGACGTGCAGGCCTGGCTGCCGAAGAACATGATCATGGTCAATCAGCGGGCCTGGGCGTCGCTCGACGATGCGACGCGCGCCGCGGTCACGAAGGCCGCCGAGGTCGCGGAGGCCCGTGGCTGGGCGGAATCGGAGCGGCGCGCC
>CAYSUY010000064.1:0-19228 GCA_964434345.1 uncultured Acetobacteraceae bacterium | reverse complement strand
CCTGACGATCTCCGCTTCGCCCCCACTTTTCCTGGGGACATGCTTGCCGCGCGAATCGCATCCAGACAACCATTTCCGCCGCCGACCCCGCGCCCCTCACCCCGACGCCCCCTTGCGACGCCGGCCCGGCCTCCCGCGCGAAACGCGCAAGCCAAGCGTCTCGGCGATCCGATCGCGGAACCGCGCGCTGCCGAGGACGTAATTGCCATTGGTGGCGTCGCGGATGGTGCCGAGCAGATCGGCATCCAGGGTTTCGCCGAACAGCGCGCGATAGGCGACCCGGCGCGCTTGCGGCTCGGCTCCGAGCGACAGCACCTGCGGATGCGGCGTGAGCAACGGCGACGACGGCCCGCGCGCATGCGCCGCGTGGCTCGACCATGGGTAATCCAGCGGATCCGCGACCATGCCGGCGCGGACGGGGTTGAGTTCGATGTAGCGATGGCAGGCGAGGACATAGCCCTCGTCCTCCGCAATGCAGGAGCGGAAGCGCCCGTCCCACAAGGTGCCCCTCCGGCCATGCGCCGCGTTGAACCAGCGCACATAGCGGCGCCCCAGGCGCTGCATGAGCTTGGACAGGCCGGCCGCTTCGTCGGGCGTCACCAGCAGATGCACATGGTTCGTCATCAGGACATACGCATGCAGCGCGCAGCCATGACGCGGCGCGAGGGCGCCGAGCTCGGCCAGATAATGGGCGCGGTGGCGATCGGTGAGGAAGCAGGCCTCCCCGTCGACGCCTCGCTGGATGAGGTGGACCGCCACGCCGCCCAGGCGCAGCCTCATGCGTCTTGCCATGGGGCGACCCTGCGACATCGCCGGCATGCGCGCGACGTCCCGTTCGGGGCGAGGGGCGAGAGCGTTCGCCTTACGCCCGCAGGCGGTGGGGCCGGAACGCAGCGGGGAAGGGTTGTCTGGATCGGCAATTAGAGAATAGTTGTCTGGATCCGAATTTGGGAGGCTGGACCTGCGCGAGATCGACCCCTCCGCGAGCGGCAGCGCGACGCGATGAGCGACGCGGCCAGCAAGGCATTCGCCGTGGCCGTGGAGGCCTATGGCCGCGGCGATCTCGGCGCTGCGCGCGTCGCGCTCGACGAGGCCGCGCGCCTCCTGCCTGACACGCCGGCGATTCTTCACCTGCGGGGGCTGGTGGAGATGGCGGCCGGGGCGCCGATGGTCGCGATCTCCTGGCTCCAGCAGGCGGTCGCCCTGGCGCCGCCGCCCGGGACTCCGCTGCACCTCAACAATCTCGGCGTCGCGCTGCGCCAGATCGGACGCGCCGGCGAGGCCGTTCCGGCGCTGCAGCGCGCCATCGCGATCGATCCCGGCTACGCCTCGGCCCACAACAATCTCGGCGCCGCGCTTGCCGAACTGGGACGGCATGGCGAAGCACGCGACGCCTTCGCGCGGGCCTGCGCGTTGCGCCCGGACGATGCGGAGGCGGCGATCAATCTCGGCAATTGCCATGTCCAGTTCGGGGCGCTCGACGCGGCGCTCGAGATCTACCGCGCGACCGCCGCACGGCATCCCGGCCTTGCGGCTCCTTGGAACGCGATCGCCCTGACGCTGGTGCAGCTCGACCGCGACATGGAGGCCCTGCCCTTCCTCGACCGCACGATCGCGATCGATGCGGGGTTCAAGGATGCGCGCTTCAATCGCGCCATGCTGCAGCTGCGCCTGGGACGATCGGGAGCGGCATGGACCGATTACCGCTGGCGCAGCAGGTCACCCGCGAAGCCGCCGAAGATCCGCTGGCCGGCGATGCTGGCCGGACGGCGTATCCACCTGCTCGGCGAGCAGGGGATCGGCGACCAGCTCTTCTTCCTGCGCTTCGCGCCGGCAGCCTGCGCACGCGGCGCCACCCTGACGACCGCCTGCGACCCGCGCATCGCCGGCTTCGTCGGGCGCGCGGGGATTGCGGTCTCGGCGACGCCACCGGCGGGTGCCGAGATAGCCGCCCTCGGGGACCTGCCCTGGCTCCTCGGCTGCGGGGATGAGGACACGCCGCCACCACTACGCTTCGCGCCCCTGCGGGATGCGGAAGCCAGGATCGCGGCGCAGATCGACGGCCTGCCGCGCCCGTTGATCGGCGTCGCGTGGCGCGCCGGAACGGAGATGCACGATGTCGACTCGACGCGACTCGTGACGCCGGACGCCTTGGGCGCGGCGCTTCGCGACCTTCCCGGCACGGTCCTGTCGGTGCAGCGCGCGGCGCGGCCGGACGAGCAGGCGGCATTCGAGGACGGGCTCGGGCGGAAGGTGATCGACCTGGGTGCGCTCAACGACGATCTCGAGGCGATGCTCGCGCTCGTGGCCAGGCTCGACGTGCTGACCGGCGTCGGCAGCACGAATGTCCATCTGCGCCATGGCATGGGCCTCGGCTCGGACATCCTGGTCCCCGCCGCCATGGATTGGCGCTGGCGCGTCGATGCGGACGGCGCGGTCCCCTGGTATCCGGGGTCGCGCGCCTATCGTCAGCGACCCGGCGCGGATTGGAGCGCCCCGCTCGCCGCGCTCGCCGCGGACCTGCACGCGCGTCTCGCCTGACGCGCCCGCCGCCTCACGGCGGCACGGCCGTGGCCTGCGACGCATGGCGCCGCGCCAGCTCGAGGTCGGCGACCGTCGGGCCGGCCGGACGCAGATAGGGCTCGCCATGCCGACGCCGGGGCACCCAGCCATAGGGATCGCGGCCGGCGACCATCACGATGTCCGGGTAGTCCTCCGTCGTCGGCTGATAGCTGGCCGGATCGAACAGCACCGGCGTCGCGGCGCTCGCGTAGACGTAGAGCAGCGCGCGGCGCGTCTGGCCGGCGCTGCGATTGGGATAGGATCCGTGGATCAGGTAGCCGTCGAAGAAGACGGCCGCACCGGCGGGAACCTCGACCGGCACGACCGCGTCGCGCGACCACGCAAAGCCGTGCAGCTCTTCCGCCCGGTCAAGCTCCGGATTCTCGTGGCGACGCATCGGCCACAGGACGCTCGGACGGTGGGAGCCCGGGATCACCCGCAGGCAGCCATTGGCGATCCGGGCATCCTCGAGCGCGATCCAGGCGGTCACCAGCGACCGGTCGCGGGTGGGAATGAACCGCTCGTCCTGATGGAGCGCGTTGCCCGGCATGCCGGGCGCTTTGAAGAAGATCTGCGAATGCACCGCCTTCACGTCGGGGCCGATCAGGCGGGTCACGACGTCGACGATCCGGGGATTGCGGACCTCCCGCGCGAAGAGCGAGCCGTCGAGCTTGTGCGGCATCACGCCGACCATGTAGCGGCCCATCGTCGTGGCGTCGTCGGCGCCAGGATCCGGCGGGACGAAGCCGCGTATCGCCCCGAAGGCGCCGCGGCACAGCGCGAGCGACTCCGCGCGCAGCGCCGCCAGCTCGTGCGCGTCGAAGATGTCCGGAATGACCACGAAACCGTCGCGCGCATAGGCGGCGACATCACCCGCCGCGATCCGCGGCTCCCCGTCCGTCATCGCCCCAGCTCCGTTAGGGTTTCTGCAACCTTCGACCCGGTTGTATGATCGTCGTGCCGGGCCGTGGCTGGCAAGCGCGGCCGGAGACCTTCACAGGTGACACATGCGGATCATCCTGCGTCTACTCGTAGCTCTCGTTCTCGGCCAGTTCGCCGCCGCTGGACCGGTCGCCGCCCTGCCTCCTGACGAGGCGCGCCATCTGCTGACGCGCGCGGGCTTCGGCGCCGAGGCCGCCCAGGTGGCCGCGCTCGCCCCGCTCGGCCGCGAGGCCGCCGTCGATCGCGTCCTCGCCGCGACCCGGACCACGCCGACCGTTCCGCCGCCGGCGTTCCTGTCGGGCACCTGGCCGAATTATCGCGACATGTACACGCTGCCCCAGGAACAGCGCGACCTGTTCAACCAGGCGCGGCGCGCGGAACTCCAGGAACTCAAGACCTGGTGGCTCGTGGAAATGATCGCGACCCCCGCGCCGCTGACCGAGCGCATGACGCTGTTCTGGCACAATCATTTCGTGTCCGCGTTCGACTCCTCCGGCCAGAACGCCCACCGCATGTGGAACCAGAACGACCTGTTCCGCCGCGAGAGCACGGGCAATTTCGGGACCCTGCTGCGCGCGATCCTCGCGGATCCGGTCATGCTGCGTTACCTGGACGCGTCGACCAACCGCAAGGGGCGGCCGAACGAGAATCTCGCCCGCGAATTGCTGGAATTGTTCACGCTCGGCGAGGGGCACTACGCCGAGACGGACATCAAGGAGATCGCGCGTGCCCTCACCGGGCTCGGGGTGGATCGCGAGACGCATTGGGATTTCCGCTTCTACCCGAGCCAGCACGACACCGGGCCAAAAACGTTCCTCGGCAAGACGGGCCAGGACGTGGCCGACGTCGTGCGCGTCCTGCTGGAGCATCCGCGCACGGCCCAGTACATCGCCGAGAAGCTCTGGCGCGAATTCGTGTCACCGCAGCCTGACCCCGCAGAGGTCGCGCGCATCGCGGCCGTGCTGCGCGGCGCCACCTACGACCTGAAGCCGGCACTGCGCGCGCTGTTCCTGTCGGACGCGTTCTGGGACAGGCGCAACCGCGGCAGCCTGATCAAGGCGCCCGTCGTGCTGATCGCCGGACTGCATCGCGAGCTTGGCCTGCCGCTCGTCGATCCCGGCGCCCTCGCCGTCCATGCGCGACGGCTTGGCCAGGACCTGTTCGAGCCACCCAACGTCAAGGGCTGGCCCGGCGGCGAGACCTGGATCACCCCGGCCAGCCTCGTGGCGCGCACCGACGTCCTCGGGCGCCTGCTCGACAATCGCGGCCTCGTCGCGGCCCCGCTGCCCGCCGGCACCGAAGGCCTCGCAATCCGGGTCGCCGGCGACGCCTGGCAGGGACCGCCCCGCATGCGCGTGACGATCAACGACGGCACGCTGCTCGCGGAGCGCGACATCGATTTCGCCGTCGATACCAGCCGGTTCGGGCGGATCACCGACCGCAACGAATGGGCCTGGCGTGTCCTGCGCCTTCCGGTCGACCAGCCAGTGAAGCGGGTGGTGATCCAGTTCGTGAACGACGGCGCCGCGCCACCACCGAAGGACGGCGGTCCGCGTGGCGACCGCAACCTGTTCATCGACTGGATCGAGGTCGCGGGGCGCGTCTATCCCGCCACCCGGGCGATACAGCGGTTTAACAACCCGGTCTGCAAGCCCACACGCAGCGGCGATCTTCACTGCAATGGCGACCTGACCTTCGACCTGGCCGACATCGAGGCGCGCGCGGACGGCGCGCCGGCCATGGGCGGCATGATGGGATCGGGCATGATGATGGGGTCCGGCATGGCGATGGGCGGCGGCCCCGGACGTCCGGCGCTGCCGCCGCGCAAGATGAACGCCGACGCGGCCGCGTGGATCGCCACCTTGCCCGGCGCGTGGCAGCGCCGCGACGACCGGTGGCGCGCGCTGATGCCGATCGCCCCGGTCAGTGCCGCGGCCGCAGCCGACGACGAGGCTGGTCTGCGCGCGCTGATCCTCGACCCCGCCTATCAGTTGATGTGAGGGAGACCGCCATGACCATCGACCGGATGACCACGCGGCGCGGCCTGCTGTCGGGCGCCACGGCGCTTGGCGGGTTGGCCCTTCTTCCTGGCTGCGCCACGGATGGCAACCGCCCGGTGACCGGCGCGGCTGCCGGCGCCGCGCTGCGCCAGCCATCGCGCGGCACGGCGACACCGGGCCCCCTGACCGCCCGGATCCTCGTCCTCGTCGAACTCCATGGCGGCAATGACGGATTGAACACCGTGGTACCGCTCGACCAGCCCGCCTATCGCAGCCTGCGACCCTCGATCGCGATCGACCCGGCGGAGGTGATCCCTCTGACCGGCACGCAGGGCCTCCATCCGGAGTTGCGCGCGCTCGCCGACCCCTACGAGCGCGGCGAACTGGCAATCGTGAACGCGGTCGGCTACCCGAAGCCCAACCGCTCGCATTTCCGCTCGATCGAGATCTGGGAACAGGCGACGGATGCCGACTCCTACGCGCATCAGGGCTGGGTGACGCGCGCCCTGTCCGAGCATCCCGTCTTCGGGCAGCGGCGTGGCGACGCCGACGGTGTCGTCGTCGGCACCGGCACGATCGGCCCGCTGGCCGGACCGGGCACACGCCTCGTGACCATGCGCGAGCCGCGGCAGTTCCTGGCGCAGAGCGAGGCGATGCGCCATGTCGCGCTGCGCGCGGACGCACCGCCCAGCCTGCGCCATGTCGTGCGCACGCAGAACGAGGCCGTCGCCGCGGCCGACGCGGTCCGCCGCAAGCTGTCGGGACGGAACCGGTTCGGCCAGGGCTTCGGCTGGGATCCGCTCGGGCGCTCCCTGGCGGTGACTGCGGACCTGATCGCCGATGGCGTGGAGGTTCCCGTGTGGAAGACGTCGATCGGCAGCTTCGACACGCATGCCGACCAGCGGGCGCGCCATGCGCGGCTGCTCGGGCAGCTCGGCGCGGCACTCGCGACGTTCCGCGGCGCGATGCAGTCCCTCGGACGCTGGAACGACACGCTCGTGGTGACCTATTCCGAATTCGGCCGGCGCGCGGCGGAGAACCTGTCGCGCGGCACCGATCACGGCACCGCGGCACCGCTCTTCGTCATGGGCGGCGCGGTCGAAGGCGGCATTCACGGAACGGCGCCGGATCTCGAGGCGCTGGTGGACGGCGACATCCGCTCCCAGACCGATTTCCGCAGCATCTACGCGGGGCTGATCGCGCGGTGGTGGGACGCACCCGACAATTTCCTCGCCCGCGAGGGCCACGGGCCTGCGCCGCTGACGCGCCACCGCATGGCCTGACCGCGGCGGGGCGCGCAGCCGGTCAGTCGCCCAGCCGGTCAGTCGCCCAGCCGGTCAGTCGCCCAGCCGGTCAGTCGCCCAGCCACGACGGCGCGACGTGATCGACGGCCGCCGGGGTGCACGCCGTGCACTGCGCCGGCAGGCTGATCGTCACGGCCGTGCCGCGACCTGGGGCGCTCTCCATCGCCAGACGCCCGCCATGGCGGCGTGCGAACGCCTCGGCGAGGGACAGGCCGAGACCGCTGCCGCGCCCAGCGGACTTGGTCGTGAAGAACGGCTCGCCGGCCCGGCGTCGCGTCGCGTCGTCCATGCCGCAGCCGTCATCGCTCATCGTGATCGACAGCCATGGCGCGCCGTGCCCGCACGCGGCCCGGCGCGAGACCGCCACCAGGAGCCGGATCGAACCGCCGCCGGGCATCGCGTCGCGGGCGTTGGCCGCGAGGTTGACCAGCACGGTCTCGAGTTCAGTGCGATCCGCGGCGACCATCGGCAGGTCGGATGCGACATCGATCGCGATACGGATGCCCGGCCCCGCCGCCAGTTCGATCAGGTCGCGCGATTCGCGTACAGCTTCGCCCGCATCGATCGCCCCGAGCGGATCGGGCCGGCGTCCCGGCCGTGGCCGGAGACGATCGACGATCGCGGCGCCGCGCGCAGCGCTGCGCAGGATCCGCGCTGCGGCACGGCCGACCGTACCCTGGCCACGGGCGCTCACGGCGACGAGTTCGGCGTTGCTGCTCACCGCCTGCACGACATTGCCGAAATCATGGACGATCCCGGCGGCGAGCAATCCCATGCGCCGCAAATGGCTGTCGCGATCGCGCTGGCTCTCCCGATCCGTCACGTCCCAGAGCGCACCGACGATGCGCAGCGGCCGGCCGGTCGCGTCGCACACGCTTGCGACGGCGAAGCTTTCGATCCAGCGGACCCCGCCGTCGAGCGGCCGCACGATCCGGTACTGGAAGCACACGGGACGTTCGCCACGCATCGCGCGGCGCTGCGCCCTGATCCTGGCCCGGTCCCCGGGATGGACAAGACGGTTCCAGACCGGAATGGTCATCACACCTCTGGCGAGGCGGCCCTCGCCAAACAGATCCGCGAGACCGGGTCCGACCGCGCAGATCCTGCGGCGGACGTCGTAGTCCCAGAGATGGAAGCCGCATTTCGCCAGGGCGCCGCTCAAGATCGCCGGATCGCTCAGGCCCGCGACGACGGCGGGGCTGGGCTTGCGAGATCCGGACAATCTTCCATGCCGCGGCATCGGCGTTCCTCCAGGATTCCCTGCCAGGGACTCCATTTAAGCAACGCTATAGTCAGATGAAGAAACGCTACAGTCAAAATTTACGGTGGCCCAGCGAACACGGCGCGCTCGCGCCGCATCTCAGCGGCTGGGCCCCGCGCGCATCATGCCGAGAACGGCGACGAAGAACGCGCCGAAGGCAAGTTGGAGGCCAAGCAGCATCGCGGTCACCGACCCTATCGCGACCCGCATCGCGCCCGACCCCGCGAGCATGCCAAAGCCTTCCGCACCCCATCGCGCGAGCGCCACGCCGCCGAGGCCGAGACCGCCAAGCACCAGCACCCCGGCGAGGATCAGCGCCGGCTCGAGCCCGAAACGCGCGAGCACCGCGGTCAGGCGCGGCGCCGCCGGAACGACGCCCTGCAGCGCGCCGTAGATGCGCGCGAAGGCCCAGAACTGCACTGCCTGAAAGCCCATCACGGTGGCCCCCGCGGCATAGAGCAGCGTGTGGACGTCGAAGACGACGCCGCCCATGCGCAGCGGTCCGGGCAGCAGGGTCAGCATGGCCGCCAGGCCGAGCGTGAACAGCGCCGCACCGGGGTAGAGGAACAGCCAGCGCGGACAGAAGACCAGCAGGAAGCGCAGATGCCGCCAGCCATCGCGCCAGGAACGCAGATGCGGCGGTCGCGACCGTCCGTCCGGCGACAGCGTGGTGGGCACCTCTGCGATACGCAAACCGTTCAGCGTCGCCTTGACGACCATCTCGGAGGCGAACTCCATGCCCGGCGCACGCAGGTCGAGCGCCAGCATCGCGGCGCGCTCGAAGCCGCGCAATCCGCAATGGAAATCGCCCACCGGCGCACCGAAGAACATGCGCCCCAGCGTCGAGAGCACGGGATTTCCAAGATAACGATGCAGCGGCGGCATGGCGCCCGGCGCGATGCCGCCGCGGAACCGGTTGCCCATCACCAGCTGGTCGCCCGCGCGCAGCCGCGCGACGAAGGGATCGAGCGTGGTGAAATCGTAGGAATCGTCGCTGTCGCCCATGATGACATAGCGACCGCGCGCCGCCCGGATCCCGGCGATGAGCGCCGCGCCGTAGCCGCGCTCGGGCACGTCGACGACGCGCGCGCCGCCGGCCCGCGCGATCGCCTGGCTGCCGTCGGTGCTGCCGTTGTCTGCGATCAGGACCTCGCCGGCGATGCCGCTGCGCGCCAGGAAGCCCATCGCCTTGGCGACGCACACGCCGAGCGTCTCGGCCTCGTCCAGGCACGGCATGAGGATCGTCAATTCGAGGTCCGGCGCCGCGCCGTGCCGCATTCCGCCCTCGTCCATCGCGTATCCCTCGCCTCTGCGTTCAGCATGGAATCGCGTCGGTGCGACTCCCCGTCGGGCGAGCATAGCATCTGCGGCGGCGCTGTGCGGTCATCGCCGGGCCCAGATCTCCACCGGCCCCAGCGCCTCGTCGATCTCCGCGACCCGCGCATAGGATCCGGCAAGCGCCGCCTCGATCGCGGGCCTGAGCACCGGCCGCACCTGCAGCCACCAGCCGCGATAGACGACGAGCGCCGCCGGCCGGCTTTCCAGGATGCGCCGGACCTCGGCATCGGCGTCGATACCTGTCACGGCGGCATGCGCGCCCGTCAGATGCTGCGGAAAGACGTAGCGCGTCGCGAGCCCGGCCCCGGCCAGGACATGGACCACCGGCGGGTAGTTGACGACCCAGACCGGATCGCCGGGCGCGACATGCGCGGCGAGCGCGGCCGCGACCGCGCGCACCGGATCGGGCCGGGTCAGGCCGGCCGGATCATAGAGCCGCGGAACGGCCATGCGCGTCAGCGCATCGAGGCCCGCGAGCACGAGCGCCGCCACGGCAAGCCGCCCGACATGACGTGCCCCGATGCCGCGTGCGACGGCGCGCGCGCCAAGCGTCGCAAGCAGCGCCAGCGGCGGCAGGGCGAGCAGGAAATAATGGGGATAGAACTGTCCGGGCGCGACGATGGCGGCGGCCGTGGCGGCGAACCACAGGACCGCGACGCCGCGCAGTCCGGCCTGACGAGGCCCGCGCGCGCCGCCCACGCAGCCCAGCGCCGCGAGCGTCGCCAGCCACGAGACCGCGAGCAGCGCCGCGGCGACGTAGCGCAACGCGTCCAGCGCGGGCACGCGCCCGCCCGCATAGCGCAAAGGCGCCAGGATCGCGCCGTCGAGAAAGGCCTCCCAGGCCCCGAGCGCGGCATAGGCGGCCGCGACCATGATGCTCGGCGTCGCGCAGAGCGCCGCATAGGAGGCGGCGAGCACGAGGACACGCCCGGTCGCCAGTCCCCCGGCCCGCCATGACGGCACGATCGCGATCAGCCACGCGAGCGACCCCTCGAACACCGCGACCGGCTTGATCAGCAGCGCGACGCCGATCAGCGAACCCATCGCCGCGATCCGCGCGATGGACGGAGCCACGCCGGGCGCCACGCCACGCGCCTGCGCCGCAAGCGCCATCGCCCAGGCGGTCAGCGGCGCCATGAGTATCTCGGTGTTGGTCGCAAGACCGCCGAACAAGGTCGTGCCGGCGACGTAGAGCAGGCCCGTGGCGACGGCAGGTGCCACGGCCACGCCACCGCCGCGCGCGATCGTCACGAGCGCCAGCGCCGTCGCGCCGACGCAGGCCGCACCCAGGGCGCGCAGCACCCAGATGCCGTCGCCGAACAGGGCCATCGCCAGCGCGAACAACGCCGGCGCGCCGACCGGATGCATGTCCCACGCCGCGACATAGGGCAGCCCGCCGCGCAGCCACTCGCGCGCCTGGAGCATGTAGAGCCCTTCGTCGATGTCGATCACCGCAGGGACGAAGGACGGGCCGCGCAGCACGAGAGCCGCGGTGAGAAAGGCGGCGGCGACGGCGAACCGCGCGGCCGCGCGCCTCATGTCGTCGCTCCCGCCAGCACGTCGCGCATCGCCGCCGCGGTCTCGCGCGGCAGGGCATAGAAGACGAAGACATAGGGATCGGACGCGGCGAAGACCGACGGATCGCCGGACGCACGCTGCATGGTCGGGCGATCGAAGGCGGAGACCGGATGGAATGTGCCGCCCAGTTCGAACATCACGTCGTAGCCGAGCGCGTCGAGATAGGCCGGCACGGCCCAGGTGCTGCCCTCGCGGTGCCGCTCCTCGATCTCGACCGACAGGACCGGCCGGCAGCGCAGCAACGTCTCGCGTGCGCCGCGCAGGATCTCGTATTCGGCGCCTTCGGCATCGACCTTCATCGCGGTCACGTCGTCGAGGCGAAGGCTGTCCAGCGTCAGGAGCGGCACGTCGAAACGCGCCACCGCGACGCGGTCCGAGACATGGGCGCGGTAATCCTTCGCCGTGGAGGCCCATTGCTCCTGGGGCGCGCCATCCACCAGCGGCATTGTCAGCGTGACGCGGCCGGCGTGATCCCCGAGCGCCGCGGCATGCAGCGTCACAGGCGGCGGCGCGGCGCCGAACGCCTCCGCGAGGCGCGCCGAGAGCCGGGCGAAGGCGCTGGGCAGCGGCTCGAAGGCATGGACGCGCGCGCCGGGCAGCCGCGCGAAAGGCAGCGTCACGAGCCCGTCATGCGCGCCGACATCGACCAGCGTGCCGGGCCTGTGCAGCCGGGTGTGGAAGGCGATCTCGTCCATGGCGGGCCTTTCGGGGCGATTGTCGGCGCGGGGCGGCGTTCAGCGCGGCGCGGATCGCGCCACCACGCCCGCAGCGTAGCGCGGCGCGGGCAGCAGAAGGAGCGCCGCGGCCGGCAGCAGCCAGACGATCCGCGCCTGATACCGCGGATGCGGCTTCGACAGCCCGCCGGTCGCGGCAGCGTTCGCGAGCAGGCCAAGCGCGAGGCATCCCAGGAAACCGAGGCGCAGATGGTCGCGCGCGCGCCGCGCGTCGTGCGCCGCGATCGCGAGCGCGACGAGGGCCAGTGCGAGCACGGGCGCGTGAAGGCGTGCTGCCCATCGGGTCGCGCTCGCCCCGCGCAGCGTATCCGACGCCTGTGATCCCGCCGCGAAGGCCGCCGCCTCGGGTGCCGGAAAACCTTCGGCCAGCCGCCGGCCCACGGTCGCCGCGAGCCAGTCGTTGCCGAGCGTGTCGCCGATCCCGAACAGCGCGAACTGCGCCACGGTGTTGCGCGTGATCGCGAGCGCGACGCCCACGGGATCGCGGCGCAGCGTCTCTCCGACGATGACCGCCGCCTCCGCCGAGATGAGCGCCCCGCCCAGGAACCGTGCACGGCCCTCGGGATCGCGATTGACCGGGCTGTCGGGCGCCCACAGGAACGCGTCGCTGTCCATCGGCAGCTGGTCGACGAAGGCGCAGAGATACCATCCCGCCTCCGGGCAGCGCGCCTTGAGGGTGGCGCTGGCCGGCCCGTCGGATTGCAGCCGCGCGAGCAGGAAAGTCGCGCCATGGGGCGACAGGCTCGCGCGCCCGTGCCCGACCGCGTTCGTCGCCAGCAGCGTGCCGACCGCCAGGACCAGCGGCAGCGCGACCAGGGGCCAGGTCCGGCGCCGCGCCCACAGCCTGTCGGCCCCGAGCGTCGCGACGACCAGCGCGACGGCCACCGGCAGATGCGCAAGATGCGCGGCGATCGCGAGCGCGGCGAGCGCCACGAGATACGCGCTCTCCCGTCGCGACAGCCGCTCCCGGGCGAAGCCGAGCAGCGCGAGCGCCACGACGACGACCGGCGCGAACATGTCCGGCATCAGGAGCGCGATCGTGAAGGGCGCCGTGGTGAGGGCCGCGACGGCCGTCGCGATCGCGACATGGCGCAGGGGATGGGCGGTCCCGCGCAGGCAGCGCTGCGCGAGCCACAGGAGATGCGAGACGATCAGCGCCTGAGCCGCCAGCGGCCCCCACAGCGTGACGCGCCAATGGAAGGCGTGAAGGAAGGGCCCGTAGACATAGGGCTTGTCCCAGAGCATCAGCGGGCCGAGCGTCTGATGGAGGAACCCGCCGGTGTCGCTGAAGACCAGGGGATAGCCGTTCACCAGGGCCGGCCAGACCAGCGGCACCGCGCCCAGGACGACGGCGAACGCGCCGGTCATCGCGGCTCGGGCTCCGACACCGGACGCGTGAAGCCGCCGCCCGCGAGCAGACGCTGGAAGAGACCATCCTGGGCCGCGAGCTCGGCGAACCCGCCCTGCTGCACGATGCGACCGCCATCGAGGACAAGGATCCGGTCGGCATCCGCGACGGTCGACAGCCGGTGCGCGATGATGAACGTCGTGCGGCCGCTGCGCAGCGCGTCGAGCGCCCGCTTGATGCGGCCCTCGGTCTCGCCGTCGAGCGCACTGGTCGCCTCGTCGAGGATCAGGATCGGCGCGTCCTTGAGGATCGCACGCGCGATCGCAATGCGCTGCCGCTCGCCGCCCGACAGCGACGCGCCGCCCTCGCCGATCACGAAGCCATAGCCGCCGGGCTTGCGCTGGATGAAGTCGTGCGCCTCCGCCAGACGTGCCGCGCGCTCGATCTCCGCATCCGTGGCGTCGGGGCGGCCGACGCGGATGTTGTCGGCGATGGAGCGGTTGAACAATCCGCCGTCCTGGAAGACGACCGCGATGCTCCGGCGCAGGGAGTCGAGCGTCGCGTCGGCGATGTCCTGACCGTCCAGACGGATGCGCCCGCGATCCGGCGCACGCAGGCGCTGCAGCATGCCGAGCGTCGTCGTCTTGCCCGAACCGGTCGGCCCGACCAGCGCCACGGTCTCTCCCGCCTGCGCCGCGAAGCCGAGCCCCTCGATGCCCTGGTCGGTGCCGGGATAGCGGTACCACACGTCCTCGTAGGCGACCGCGCCGCGCACCGCGCCGATGTCGCGCGCGCCGGGCCGTTCCTGGACGGCCTGCGGCTGGTCGAGAAGGCGGAACAGCCCGGCCGCGGCGGGCAGTTGCTGGGCGACGCGCATGAAGAACTGCGACAGATGATCGAGCTTGCCGATCAGCAGCGCCGCGAAGGCGATGAAGGACACGATCTCGCCGACCGTCACCTCGCCGCGCTGGACCAGCACCGCGCCGAGCGCGAAGACGGTGACCATGGAGATGGTTCCGGCGGCACCGGTGAGGATCGTCAGGACGCCCCACCAGGTCAGCACCGGATATTGCGCGCGCAGCAGCCGCCCCATGATGTCGCGCATCGCCCGCTGCTCGGCGGCGAGCCGCGTGTAGCTCTGCACCACGGTGACGTTGCCGAGCACGTCGCCGATCCGGCTGTAGACGTCGTTGTGATAGCTCTCGACCGCCTGCTGCCCGCTCGCGGTGCGCCGGGCCACCATCACGTTCAGGGTCACGAAGACGACGGCCAGGACGCCGAGGACGGCGGCCAGCCGCGAATCCATCGCGATCGCGGTCGGCACCAGCAGCACCACGCCGATCAGCGCCGACATCTGCTCGCGCAGCAGCGCCCGCCATTGCCAGAACATCGCGTCCGCACCGGACAGGATCGCCCGGACGACCGCGCCCGATCCGCGCTCGGCGTGATAGCCGACCGGCAGGGTGATCGCGCGATCGAAGGCGCTCGCCATCACCGCGAGCCGCCGGCGATGGACGAAGCGGTCGGCGGCCACGGCCACCGTGACGCCCGACAGGATCCCGACCACGCCCAGCGCGGCCCAGGCCCCGATCAGCTGCGCAGGCGGCTCGCCGCGGGCGAGCGCGTCGACGACCCGTCCGAACAGCACCGGCTCGGCGAGTTGCACCAGCGCCGTGACGAGATTGGCGCAGACGAGGCCGACCACGACCCGCGGTTCCTGCCAGAGCACGGCAAGGGCGCGGCGGATGGTCGGCAGGGCGGAGGGGGGGCTGGAGGCGTCCATTCACTCTCTCATTGCCAGAACCCGTCGGGTTCCGGCAAATCGTCGCTTGCCGCGGGCGCCGGCGCAGAGATCGCCCGAGGAGAGCCTAGTGCCACGAGACGACACGACACCGGCTGGCCTGCAACCCGCCAGCCTGCTCGCACGGCGGCGCTGGATCGCGGCCGTGCTCAATCTCGCGACCCTGGGCGCCCTGCTCTGGGCGACCGGCTGGATCCTGTCCGGCGGTGGCTGGACGTTCGCGGAAGGGCTGTTCCTCGCCGCGATCGCCGTGGCGGCGCCCTGGACGGTCCTGGGCGTATGGAACGGGCTGTTCGGCCTGTGGATGCTCCACGGCCCGCGCGACCGCGACGCGGCGATGGCGCCGCACATGGCGGCGGGCGCAGGAGACGCGCCGTTGCGGCTGCGCGTGGCGGTGCTGATGACCATCCGCAACGAATCGGCCGCGCGGAGCATCGCGCGCATGCGGCTGATCAAGTCCAGCCTCGACCGCACCGGCGCTGGCGCCGCCTTCGACTATTTCGTCCTCAGCGACACGTCGCTGGAGCAGATTGCCGCCGATGAAGAGACGGAGATGGCGGCATGGCGCGCCGCCGAACCGGCCGACGCGGGCCGCCTCTTCTACCGGCGCCGGCTCGACAATGCCGGCTTCAAGGCCGGCAACCTGCGCGAATTCTGCGCGCGCTGGGGCGATGGCTACGAGACCATGCTGGTCCTCGACGCCGACAGCCTCATGGACGGCGCCACCATCCTGCGCATGGCCCGCATCATGCAGTCCCATCCGCGCATCGGCATCCTGCAGAGCCTGATCGTCGCCATCCCGGCCGACAGCGCCTTCGCACGCTGCTTCCAGTTCGGCATGCGCGCGGCGATGCGTGCCTACACGCCCGGCTATGCGTGGTGGAGCGGCGATTGCGGGCCGTTCTGGGGGCACAACGCGATGGTGCGCATCGCGCCCTTTGCCACGGCGTGCCACCTCCCGGTGCTGCCCGGAAAGCCGCCCTTCGGCGGCCCCATCCTGTCGCATGACCAGGTCGAGGCCGCGCTGATGCGCAAGGCCGGCTACGAGGTGCGCGTGATGCCCGCCGAGAGCGGCTCGTGGGAGGGCAATCCGCCGACGCTGGGCCAGTTCGCGCAGCGCGACCTGCGCTGGTGCCAGGGCAATCTGCAATATGTCCGGCTGCTCGGCCTGCCCGGCCTCCAGCCCGCCAGCCGGTTCCAGCTGCTCTGGGCGATCCTGATGTTCGCGGGCATCCCGGCCTGGACCCTCGCCGTCGCCCTGCTTCCCTTTGTCGCCTGGGCCGCGCAGGCGGCGCCGGACTTCCCGGTTGCCGCCGCGACCTGGCTCTACGCGCTCTTCCTGGCGATGGTGCTGGTGCCGAAGCTGGCGGGCTGGGCCGACGCCGCGCTCACGCCCGGCGCGATCCGTCGCCATGGCGGCGCGGCGCGCTTCGCGGCCGGCGTGGCGACGGAGATCGTCTTCGGGCTGATGCTCTGGGCGGTGTCGTCGTTCCACACGACGCTGTTCATCCTCGGCTTCGCATTCGGACGCGCGACCGGCTGGGGCAGCCAGGCGCGCGACGCCCATGCCATGCCCTGGCGCGCGGCGACGCTGCAATTCCTGCCCGAGACGCTGTTCGGGCTCGCGGTCGGCGGCGCGCTGCTGGCGATCTCCCCGGCCCTCTTCGCCTGGAGCATGCCGCTGATCGCAGGCCAGATCTTCGCGGTGCCGCTCGCGGTGCTGACCGCCGATCCCAGGCTCGGTGCCTGGATGCGCCGCGCCGGGCTCTGCGCGATCCCCGAGGATCTCGACCCGCCGCCGGAGGTCGCGGCGGCGCTCGCCGCGCGCGGGTGACGCGGTGACCTCGCGCGCGCTCGCCGGCCTGTTCCGCTCGCTGCGGCTCTATCGCGGCGATGGCCCGCGCCATGCGGCGATGGACCGTCTGCATGCGCGCTTCCTGCGTGCGGGCGACCTTGCGATCGATGTCGGGGCCCATGTCGGCGACCGCGTCGCGAGCTTCCGGCGGCTCGGTGCGCGGGTCGTGGCGCTGGAGCCGCAACCGCTCTGCCATCGCGCGCTGCGCCTGCTGCATGGCCGCGATCCGGACGTCGTGCTGCTGCGCGCCGCGGCCGGCGCGGCGCCGGGGCGCATCGAGTTTCTCGTCAACCGCGCCAATCCCACCGTCTCGACCGCCGCGCCCGATTTCGTCGCCGCGGCCGCCGGCGCGCCCGGCTGGGAGGGACAGGACTGGGACGCGCGCATCGAGGTCGCAGTCACCACGCTCGACGCGCTGATCGCGGCGCACGGCATGCCCGCCTTCGTGAAGATCGACGTCGAGGGCTTCGAACCCGAAGTGCTGCGCGGCCTGACGCGCGCCGTGCCCGCGCTGTCCTTCGAGTTCACCACCATCCAGCGCGACGCGGCGGAGACCTGCATCGACCTGCTCGCCGCGCGCGGCCCCTATCGCTTCGACGCCGCGCTGGGCGAAAGCCAGCGCCTGGAATTCGGCACCCCGGTCGACCCCGCGCACATGAAGGCCTGGCTGCGCGCCCTGCCCCACGACGCGAATTCCGGCGACGTCTACGCGATCCTCGACGTGTGAGCGCGCCGCGCGCGCCGCTCACCGCCGCGGCGCAAAGACCAGATGGCGCGCCGCGGTGAAATTGACGCCGAGCCCGGCGATGGAGCCGGCGGCGACCGCGAGCGGCGCGATCAGCGCCGTGTAGCCCAGCATGTGCAGGACCAGCGCGTAGACGGCGTAGTTCACCGCCGCGCCCGCCGACATCGCCACGACATAGCGCGCCCATTGGGCGCCGCGGCCACCGCGCGGCGCGGCGCCGTCGGCGAAGGTGAAGCGCCGGTTGAGCGCCCAGGTGAAGCTGGCCGCGGCCAGGAAGGACAGGCAGCGCCCGGCATGGAACCCCGCGAGGCCGCTGTGCAGCGCCAGCGCCAGCACGCCGGCATCGACCGCGAAGCCGAGCGTCCCGACGATCGCGAAGCGCAGGAAGCGCGACGTCACCTGACCAGCAGAGCGGCGCCGAACATGCCGGCCGCGAAGACGGTATGGGCGACGATGTTGAGCAGACGCACCTGCATCGGATTGGGACGCTTCGAGGCCGCCCAGCCCGCGCCCATCCCGGGCTGCATGAGGAACCATCCGGCTCCGATCGTGACCATCCCGAGGATCCAGGCCGGCAGGAAGGTCGGCGCCGCGGCCCAGCCGGGCCCCGCGACCAGCAGCAGGATCCCGCCATAGAGGATGCCCACCGCGTAATGCCCTGCCCAGCCGATCGCCAACTCGTTGCGCCAGGGCGCCGCCGCGCCGATGTCGTCATGGAAGACGCGGCCTTGCGCGACATTGCAGAACCAGCGCCCCGCAAGCGCCCAGTTGGGCTTGGGGATGCCGAGGACGCGGTTGAGGATGATCGCCCAGACATCCATCGCGGCCGTGCCGCCGACGCCGATCACGATCGCCTTGAACAGGAATTCCGACACCGCACCCTCCCCCGGATCTCGACCCTTGGTATCTGACCTTACGCCGCGCGCGTGCGTGCGCGGAATTGTCATGACAAGACCTGCGAGACCATGCTCGATTTGCGGCCTTTCGGACATACCGAATTCGAACATACCGAAGACAGGGAGCCATGATGAACCGTCTGCTGCTCGCCGGCGCCTGCGCCGGCGCGATCCTCGCCGCACCCGCCCTCGCCCCCGACGCCAGCGCCACGACGCTGCGCTGGTCGTTCCAGGGCGACATCGCCACGCTCGATCCCTACGCGCATACGGAGAGCTTCACGGCGAACGTGCTGCACCACATCTACGACCCGCTGGTGCGCCGCAACAAGGACCTCGCGATCGAGCCGGCTCTCGCGGAATCCTGGCAGATCGTCGAGCCGACGCGCTGGCGCTTCAAGCTGCGCCAGGGCGTGAAGTTCCATAACGGCAACGCCTTCGACGCCGACGACGTGGTCGCCTCGATCACGCGCCTGCTCGACCCCGCCGCCCGCGCCCGCGGCAATCTCGCGACGGTCGTGCGCGCCGAGAAGGTCGATGCGACGACGGTCGATTTCATCCTCAAGGGCCCCTATCCCCTGCTGCTGAACGACCTCACCGGCATCTACATCATGGACAAGGAATGGCTGGAGGCGAACAACGCCACCAAGCCCGGCAACATCACGACCGGCGTCACAACCTTCGCGTCGACGAACGCCAACGGCACCGGCCCGTTCAAGCTCGAGTCCTACGTCGCCGATTCGCGCATGGTGATGTCGGTCAATCCCGACTGGTGGGACCGCAAGGTCGAGCACAATCTGACGCGCATCGAGTTCCGCGCGATCAAGTCGGACGCCACGCGCGTCGCCGCGCTGCTCTCGGGCGAGT
>CAYSUY010000063.1:3002-19252 GCA_964434345.1 uncultured Acetobacteraceae bacterium | reverse complement strand
GGCGGATGGCCGCTGAGCCTCAGCCGGGGGTTGGTGCCCACCGCCGCCATCCGCGTCAGGCCGCCGCGGCCAGACTCTGCTCCACAAGCCGGGCCCAGTAGCTGGCCCCGATGGGCAGGATCGCGTCGTTGAAGTCGTAGCGGGCGTTGTGGAGCATGCGTCCACCCTCGCCGCCACCATTGCCGATCATGATGTAGGCGCCGGGTTTGCGCTCGAGCATGAACGCGAAATCCTCGGACCCCATCACGGGTTCGATCTCCATCTCGACCTTCGCGGGATCTCCGACGATGTCGCGCGCGGCGGCGGCCGCGCGACGGACGGCCTCGTCCTGGTTCACGAGGGCTGGATAGCGCCGTTCGTAGCGGAGCGTCGCGGTCGCGCCCATCGCCCCCGCGATGCCCGTGGCGATCTCGCCGATACGCCGCTCCATCTGGTCGCGGACATCGCGCCGGAAGCAGCGCGTGGTGCCGCGCAGCACCACCGATTCCGGGATCACGTTCCAGGTGTCGCCGCCATGGATCTGGGTCACCGAGACGACCGCCGCGTCGATCGGCTTCACGTTGCGGCTGACGATGGTCTGAAGCCCCAGCACGATCTGGGCTGCGGCGACGACCGGATCGATCGACTGATGCGGCATCGCGCCGTGGCTGCCGCGTCCTTCGACGACGATTTCGAAGACGTCATAGGACGCCATCATCGGCCCCGGACGGATCGCGAATTGCCCGACCGGCATGCCCGGCCAGTTATGCATGCCGTAGACGGCCTCGCAGGGAAACTGGTCGAACAGCCCCTGCTCCACCATCACCCGCCCGCCGCCCTCGTTCTCCTCGGCCGGCTGGAAGACGAAATGGACGACGCCGTCGAATTTGCGGGTCTCCGCGAGGTACTTGGCGGCGCCCAGCAGCATCGCCGTATGCCCGTCATGCCCGCAGGCATGCATCTTTCCAGGGACGCAGGACGCGTAAGGCAGCGCGTTCTTTTCCTGGATATGCAACGCGTCGAGATCGGCGCGCAGCGCGATCGCCCGCGCGCCGCTGCCCGCCCGGAGCGTCGCGACGACGCCAGTCCCTGCGAGGCCGCGCCGCACCTCGAGGCCAAAGCCCTCGAGCTGCTGCGCGACGAACGCGGCGGTTCGGTGCTCCTCGAACGCCGTCTCCGGGTTGCGGTGGATATCCTGCCGCCACGCGATCATCTCCTCGTGGAAGGCGGCGATGCGATTGATGACGGGCATGGCGGATCCTCCTCCTGGCGGGCGTCCCGGGGTGCGACCGGTATCAGTCCTTGGCGAGAAGATGGATGAGGCTGGAGGTATCCCAGCGTCCGCCACCTCGGGCCTGGACCTGCGCGTAGAACTGGTCGACGAGCGCCGTCACTGGCAGACGCGCCTTGTTGCGGTTCGCCTCGGCGAGGCAGATGCCGAGATCCTTGCGCATCCAGTCGACCGCGAAGCCGTAATCGAACTTGTCGGCGACCATTGTCTTCGCGCGGTTGTTCATCTGCCACGATCCTGCGGCGCCGGCCGTGATGACCGACAGGACCTTCTCGGCGTCGAGCCCCGCCCGGACCGCGAAATTCATGCCTTCGGACAAGGCCTGGACGAGGCCCGCGATGCAGATCTGGTTGACCATCTTGGTCAGTTGTCCGGCACCGGCAGGCCCGATCAGGGTAATTGCCTTGGCGTAGATCTTGAGCACCGGTTCGGCCGCCGCGTAGGTCGCGGGATCGCCGCCCACCATGATGCCGAGCTGGCCGTTTTCGGCGCCGCTCTGCCCACCGGACACCGGGGCGTCGAGGAATCCAAGACCCCGCGTCCGCGCCTCGGCGTCGAATTCGCGGGCGATCTCGGCCGACGCGGTGGTGTGATCGACGAAGATGGCGCCCTTGCGCATCGTCGCGAAAGCGCCGCTCTCGCCATAGACCACCGAGCGCAGGTCATTGTCGTTGCCGACGCAGGCAAGGACCAGATCCTGACCGGAGGCGGCTTCGGCCGGCGTCGCGGCGGCGCGCCCACCATGTTTCTGCGTCCACGCCTCCGCCTTCGCGGCGCTGCGGTTATAGACGGTCACATCGTGACCAGCCTTGGCCAGATGCCCCGCCATCGGGAACCCCATGACGCCCAAACCCAGGAACGCGATCTTCGCCATTTTTCTGTCCTCTCTGCGGGAACTTCATGCACCGGAATGCCGTGGCGCCGCTCTCACTCCACCGGCACGGCCAACGTCACCATGTCCCGGCCGCGCGTCACGATCGGCGACGGCATCAGGATCGTGCAGCGGTCGAACGGCGCGACGAACACGTCGGCTCCGTCTACCACGATGGGCTCGCCCGCCGACACCTCCTCGAAAGGCGCGAAGCCGCGCGCGAAGCGGGCCTGATCGGTGGCCGGGCGGTAGACGCGCACGACCTCGTAGCGCCGCTGCGGTCGCGCGGCGGCGACCGAGCGTTGCGTGCCGGGGTCGCGAGGCGCCAGGACGCCAAGCTGCGTCAGGAAACGCAGCGCCGTGTCCTTCGCGACCTCGCCCGCGGCGGCGGAGAGATGGGTTCCGCATTCCACGCCGAGCCCGATGGCCGCGCCACCCGGATCGCCGAATTGGCCGCGTTCGCACATCGTCACGCCGGAATGCTGCCCGCCCCTCATGATCACATGTATCGGGGGCGATCCGATCGCATCGGCCAGGGCGCGGGTTCGCGGCAGCCCCGGGTAGACCTGGAAGGGAATGTCGCAGAACGTCGTCGAATGGATATCGAGCAGGGCGTCCAGGCTTTCGACGATCGGGAGCAATTCGCGCGCGCGGCGCGCCTCCACGCTGTCCCTGTCGCTGCCGAGCACGTCGTCGCCCCAGACCCGGTTCATGTCCCGGTCGACGAAGCGATGGCGCGTCTGGTTGGCCGGGTCGTCGGCGCGCAACCGCTCATAGGCAGCGACGTTCCCGAGAAACAGCGTCAGCGACCCGCGTACGGGCCGCACGCCCGTGTCGAGGAGCCAGGTCACGGCGGTCATCCCGCAGACCTCGTTGCCATGGGTCAGGCCCGCGATCCCGACAGCGGGACCGGGGACCCCGCTCTCGAAGCGATGGACATAGTCGACCGCCAGGTTGCCCCGTCGATAGGCAGAGATGTCGCGCGGCAGCACCTCCGCAGCAGGCACCGCCATCGGCGCCAGCGTCTCGCTCATCGTTCGGCTCCTTCCCCATCGCCGCGCTGCGCGCGCAACTGCGCGAACCGCGCTGCGTCGGCCGGGCTCATGCGCACGCTCATACGGACCCCCTCCTCGTCGTCCGAACGGCTGAGGACCTCTCCATGCCGGTAGAGCCAGGCGAGGGTCGCGCCATCCTCGGGCGGCAGGAGGACGTCGCAGATCGTCCGCCCTGACGCCAGCCGGGCCTCCACCGCGGCGAGGAGCGCGCCGATGCCCTCGCCAGACCATGCGGATACCGGAACCTGCATGGAGTCGCGCGCGGTCTGGTTGAGGACGATGTCGCGTCGCTCCGGATCGAGGAGGTCGATCTTGTTCAGCACCTCGATCACCTGGCCGTCATCGATCAGCCGGGACAATCCGAGCTCGCGGAGCACGCGATTGACGTCGTCGCGCTGTGTTTCCGTCTCGGGATTGGCGATGTCGCGGACATGCAGCACGAGGTCGGCGCCCACGACCTCCTCGAGCGTCGCGCGAAACGCGGCGACGAGGTCGAGCGGAATGTCCGAAATGAAACCGACGGTGTCGGACAGGATGACCTTCTGGCCCGATGGAAGGGCGAGCGCGCGCATCGTCGGATCGAGCGTCGCGAAGAGCATGTCGGCGGCGAAGACGCCAGCGCCGACGAGATTGTTGAAGAGGGTCGACTTGCCCGCGTTGGTGTAGCCCACGAGGCTCACGACCGGATAGGGAACCCGGCTGCGCGCACGCCGATGCAGACCGCGCGTGCGCTTGACGTCCTCGATCTGGATCTTCAGCCGTTCGATCTTGTCGGCGATGATCCGCTTGTCCGCTTCCAGCTGGGTCTCGCCGGGTCCCGCCAGGAAGCCGCGGCCGCCCCGCTGGCGTTCGAGATGCGTCCAGGTCCGCACGAGCCGACCGCGTTGATAGGTCAGGCGGGCGAGTTCGACCTGCAACCGACCCTCTGCCGTCCGAGCGCGCGCTCCGAAGATCTCGAGGATCAGACCAGTGCGGTCGATGACCTTGCACGACCAGGCCTTCTCGAGATTGCGCTGCTGGATCGGGCTCAGCGCGCGATCGACGATCGCCAGCCCGACATGCTCCGCGGCGATCAGACCTTTCAGCCGTTCGACCGTCCCCTCCCCGACCAGGGTCGATGGTCGCCAGGACGACAGAGCCACCGGCTCGGCGTGAACGACATCCAGATCGATGGCGTGCGCGAGTCCGGAGGCCTCCTCGACCTTTCCCGCGAGCGCGGCGTCGTCGAGCCTTTCGCTTTTCAGATGCGGATGCAGGACGACGGCCCGCGTGCGGGCCGGTCGGGTCGCGCCATCCTCGTCCCGCTCACTCATGCGCGGCCGTCGTCACGATCATCCTTCGCCGATCTCCTTGTCGCCGTCGAAGAGCATCACCGGCGCGGCCGGCATCACGGTCGAGATCGCATGCTTGTAGACGAGCTGGGAATGGCCGTCACGGCGAAGCAGGACCGAGAAATTGTCGAACCACGTGACGATGCCCTGAAGCTTCACCCCGTTGACGAGGAAGATGGTCACGGGCGTCTTGTTCTTCCGGATGTGGTTGAGAAACACGTCCTGGACGTTCTGGTTCTTGTCGGTGCTCATCGGACAGCCCTTCCTTCCTGAGGGGTTGGAGCCATTGCTTCGGCCCGGGAACGGCGACCACCCCGCCGCGCGCGCCGGGGGGGCTCAAGCGGCCCCATATAATGGCTTCACGACCGATTTTCAGGGTGCGCATCCACTCCTTCAGCGCTTGTCATGTATGCAATATAGCGTTGACGCAGTTTGAGCCCGATCGTCCCGGGCTTGCCGTTCGCGATCACCGACTCGTCGAGCTGCGTCACCGGCATGACGAAGGACGTGGTGGAGGTCACGAACATCTCCCGCGCCGCCCGTGCCTCGGCCACGCTGAAGGCGCGCTCGACGATGCGCAGCCCCTCCTCGCGCGCGATCTCGAGTACCGTGCGGCGCGTAATCCCGGCGAGGATCGCGTCGGAGGTCGGACGCGTCACCAAGTCGCCGTCGCGGGTGACGATCCAGGCATTGGTCGAACTGCCCTCGGTTATCTCGCCCTCCGGTGTGACGAAGATGGCTTCGTAGGCCCCGGCCTCGCGCGCCGTCTGCTTTGCCAGGACGTTGGGCAGGAGCGACACGGACTTGATGTCGCAGCGATCCCAGCGGATGTCCGGAACCGTCACCGCCTTGACCCCGTCGGTCTCGTAGCGCGCGGGATGCGGCCGCCCCCGCTTGGCCGTCATGACGACCTGCGTGCGGGCGTCTGCGGGAAAGGCATGGTCCCGCGGGGCGACCCCACGGGTCATCTGCACGTAGATGATCCCGTCCTGCACGGCGTTGCGGCGGATCACCTCCTCCATCACCGTCACGAGCGCGGCGCGCGTCATCGGGACGGCGATCCGCAACTCCCGCAGCGACCTTTCGAGCCGCTCCACATGCGGCTCCAGGTCGACGAAAGCGCCGCTCTTGACCGCGACGACCTCATAGATCCCGTCCGCGAACTGATAGCCGCGATCCTCGATATGCACCCGGGCATCGCGGTGCGGGACATAGCGGCCGTTGACATAGGCGATGCGAGACATGGCAGACCTCAGAAGTACTCGAGACGAACGGCGAACAGGCGCTCCACGGACTTGACGGCCGGGCGGGTCGCGAAGAGCACCACCGCATCCTGCGGTCGGATCAGCGTATCGGCGCGCGGCATGATCACCTTGTCGCCGCGCACGACGGCGCCCACGACGATGCCATCGGGCAGCTTGGCCTGGCCCAGCGGCTTCTTGACCAGCGCGGAGGTGTCGAGGGCCTCCGCCTCGATGATCTCGCCCGCGTTGCCGCGCAGCGCGTAGACGCTGCGGATGCGGCCGCGGCGGACATGCTGCAGGATGGTCGACACGGTGATCTCGTTGGGAGACACGACGGTGTCGATGCCGAGCGACGGTGCCAGACCGGCGAAGCTCCGCGTATTCACCAGCGCGATCGAGCGCCGGGCGCCGCCGCGCTTGGCAAGCAACGATCCGAGGACATTCGTCTGGTCGTCGTTGGTGACGGCGACCACCGCCTCGCAGTTCGCGATGTTCGCCTCCTCGAAGATGTCGGGATCGAGCGCATCGCCGTGGAGAACAGTGGTCCGCGACACGGCATCGGCGACCAGTTCGGCACGCGCCTTGTCCGCCTCGATCAGCTTGATCGCCATCCCGTCGACCTCGCGCTCGAGATGTTGGACCACCGCAAGGCCGACATTGCCGCCGCCGAGGACGACGATGCGGCTATGTGCCTGCTCCTCGTGGCCGAACGCCGCCAGGGCGCGACCGACATGGCGCGTGTCGGCGACGAAGTAGACGCCGTCCCCGGTGCGCATGTGATCGTCGGCATCCGGAACGAAGGTCCGCCCGTCGCGGATGATCGCCACGACCTCGATCGACAGCTCCGGAAACAGCGCCGTCAGCTGCCGCAGGGGCGTGTTCACCACTGGACAATTGTCCATGCACTGGACGCCGATCAGACGCACGCGATCCCCCACGAGGGGGATCATGTCGAAGGCGCCAGGCACAAGGACGCGCCGCGTCACGGCGCGCGCGACCTCCATCTCGGGCGAGATCACCACATCGATCGCGACATGCCGCGACGAGAAGAGATCTGCGTAGACGGGCGACAGATAATTCTGGGCGCGCACGCGCGCGATGCGCTTGGGCACCGAGAAGATCGCCTGGGCGACCTCGCAGGCGACGATGTTGACCTCGTCGCTCGCGGTGGCGGCGATCAGCAGATCGGCGTTTCGGGCGCCCGCCCGCTCGAGGACATCGGGATGGGAGGCATAGCCGATGATCGCGTTCACGTCGGCGACCGAGGCAAGACGCTCGACCAGGGCCGGGTCGCGATCGATGACCGTCACCTCGTTGCCCTCGCGCGCCAGGACGCGCGCGATGTGGCGTCCCACGCGACCAGCGCCGCAGATCAGGATTTGCATGTTGCCAGTCCGTCCTCAGGAATCGAATTGTCCGGGGCGATCGGTGCCGTGCACGCCCAGCATCTTCAGCTTGCGGTGAAGAGCCGAGCGCTCCATGCCGACGAAGGTGGCCGTCCGGGAGATGTTGCCCGCGAAGCGGGTGACCTGGGCGACCAGGTACTGCCGCTCGAACAGCTCGCGCGCCTCGCGCAGGGGCAACCCCATGATCTCGGCGGAATGCTCTCCGCGCAGGGTCGCCGGCATGATGGCGCCGATCTCCGGCGGCAGCATGTCGGCGCGGATCGGTACCGCGGGATCGCCTGGCGCCATGATCTGCAGCCATTCGACCACGTTGCGCAGCTGGCGGACATTGCCGGGCCAGTCATAGGCCTGCATCGCCGCGATCGCATCCTCGCCGAAACCGCGCGCGGCGGCGGCGCCGGAGGCCGTGCGGGCCATGAAATGACGCGCGAGTTCGGCGATGTCCTCACGACGGTCGCGCAGGGGCGGTACACGGATCTGGACGACGTTGAGCCGGTAATAGAGATCCTCGCGAAAGCGGCCGTTCGCGATCTCGGACTGGAGGTCACGGCTCGACGTCGACATCACGCGCACATCGGCCGCGACGCGCGTGCGGCCGCCGACGCGCTCGAAGGTCTGCTCCTGCAGCGCGCGCACGATCTTTCCCTGCGTCTCAGGCGGCATGTCCGCGACCTCGTCGAGGAGCAACGTCCCCCCATGCGCCTGCTCGAAGAGACCCGCGCGCGGTCCCTGCCCGCCCTCGCCCTCCTGCCCGAACAGCTCGATCTCGACGCGCTCCGGTCGCATGCTGGCGCAGTTCATGATCACGAACGGCCCCGCGGCGCGCCGCGAGCGTCCGTGGATCTGGCGCGCGATCACTTCCTTGCCGACGCCCGCCGGCCCCGTGACGAGAACCCGGCTGTTGGTCGGCGCGACCCGCTCCACCGCCTGGCGCATCGATGCGACGACACCGGATACGCCGATCAGTTCGGCCGGATCGCCGACACGCGAGCGTAGTTCCTCGTTCTCGCGCCGCAGCCGCGCCGCCTCGATGGCACGCGCCGCGACGAGCAGCAGACGGTCGGACTTGAACGGTTTTTCGATGAAGTCATAGGCGCCCCGCTTGATGGCGCCGACGGCGGTCTCGATGTTGCCGTGGCCGCTGATGATCACGACCGGCACGGTCGGATATTCGGCCACCATGAGATCGAGCAGTTGCAACCCGTCCATGGCGCTGCCCTGCAGCCAGACGTCGAGAATGCACAGGCTCGGCCGCCTTTCGCGGATGGCCTCGAGCGCGCGGGTCGTATCGGCGGCCCCGCGCGTCGTGTAGCCCTCGTCCTCGAGGATCCCGCCGATCAGAAGCCGGATATCGGCCTCGTCGTCGACGATCAGGACGTCATGTCCCATTGCCGCTCCTTGCCTGTGCCTGGGCCTGTGCCTGGGCCTGTGCCTGGGCCTGGGACGGGACGTCAACGGCTCCGAACAGGAGTTGGACCCGCGCCCCGCCGCCGGCATTGTCCTCGAGGCGCAATTCGCCCGCGTGGTCTTCCATGATCTTCTTCACGATCGCAAGTCCGAGGCCGGTGCCTTTCGCGCGGGTCGTCACATAGGGTTCGGTCAGGCGCTCGCGCTCGGCCTCCGGCAGGCCGCGGCCATTATCCGCGACGATGATCGCCTTGCGGTCCTCGACCAGCGCCAGCGCGACGTGGATCCGGCCCGGCGTCGCATCGGGCGCGTCGCGTCCGGCGATGGCGTCGATCGCGTTCTGAAGCAGATTGGTCAGCGCCTGGCGGATCTGCCGCGCGTCGAGCACATGGCGCCAGTTTCCGCTCTCGATCGCGATCTCGAACGCGATCTCGGGATGGGCCTGACGCTGCAGGAACACGGTCTGCCGCACCAGTTCGGCGAGATCTTCGTCCTTCATCACCGGCGCCGGCATGCGTGCGAAGGCTGAGAATTCGTCGACCATGCGGCCGATATCCCCGACCTGACGCACGATGGTCTCGGTGCAGATCCGGAAGGTCTCCGGGTCGCTTTGGATTTCCGCGAGGTACTTGCGCTTGAGGCGCTCGGCGGAAAGCTGGATCGGCGTCAGCGGGTTCTTGATCTCGTGCGCGATCCGCCGCGCGACATCGGCCCAGGCCGCCTGACGTTGCGCAGTCTGAAGCGCGGTGATGTCGTCGAAGGTCACGACATAGCCGTCATTCCCCGCCTCCAGACGCTCGGACCCGATCCCGACCAGCAGCGTCCGACGGCGCGCATCGCGAGCGATCGAGACCTCCTGGCGCTCCACCCGCCCGCCGGCACGCGCAGCCGCGAGCAGGGGCGCGAATTCCGGCACGATATCCGCGAGGGGCTTGCCGATCTGCGCCTCGAGATCGGCCGAGAGCAGGATCGATGCGGAGCGATTGGGCAGATTGATCCGCCCCGCCTCGTCGAGACCCACCACCCCCGCCGAGACACCAGCCAGGACGGTCTCCGTGAACCGGCGGCGCTCGTCGAGTTGCCTGTTCGCCTCGATCAGTTCGCGGTGCTGGGCCGCAAGCTGTCCGGTCATGCGGTTGAAGGCACGCGCGAGCATGCCGAGTTCGTCCGTGGCGCGCGCATCGTCGACGCGCGCGGACAGGTCGCCGGCGCTCACGCGCTCCGCAGCCCCGATCAGCGCGCCGATCGGCTCGATCAGGCGATTTGCGAAGACCAGCCCCACCCAGATCGCAGCCAGAAGGAGCAGCAGGGCGACGACGATGAACACCAGCGCGAAGGTGATCTGCAGCCCGGAGCGCTGGCCTTCCAGGGCCTCGTAGGCCGAAACGGCGAACCGCGTCCGCTCGACATGAGCGACCACCTCGGGATCGACCAGACGCCCGACCAGCAGGTAGAGCCCGTCGAGATTGCCGAGACGCATCAGTACCCGGACACGGTCGCGCTGGACCGCCGCGCCCGGACCGACATCGGGGTCGATCAGCACGACGTCGCCCGCATCGGCGCGGGTAAGCGCCCAGTTGGGGATGATGTCGAGCGCGAGCGACAGGGCGAGCCCCGAGAACGCGAGGACCCGACCGCCCGGCTCGAAGACCACGGCTTCGTTGAGCGCCCGCAGCGACATCTGGGCGTTGAGCAACTGGCCGAGCGCGCGCGGATTGAGACGCAGCACCGGGCCCTCCCGCGACAGGTCGAGCGCCATCGCGATCGCGTCCCCGCGGATCGTGTTCCGGTGCTCGCCGAGATAGGCCTCGGCGACCGCCAGCGACTCCGTGAGCGCCGAGCGGACACGGTCGCTGAACCAGGATTGCAGCCCCATGTCGAAGAACACGACCGAGAACCCGGCAACCACGATCGCCGGTAGCGCGGCGAGCGAGGAGAACAGTACGACGAGCCGGACATGCAGTTTGGCGCCCGCCGACCCGCGCCGCCTTTCGACCCATAGCTGCACGATCCGCCGGGCAACGAGAGCCGCGAGGAGCAGGAGGAGGACAAGGTCGAGATAGAGGAGCAGCAGGACGACGTTCGGGCGCTGGGAGATCTCGCCGCTCGACAACTGGAGATAGGTCGCGAGGCCCGAGGCGATCGCGGCGACGGTCAGGGCGACCGCCAGCTTTCCGGCCAGGCGGCGCCCGAAGACGGGGCGCAGCCGCGTCCAGAAGGACGCGGGACGCAGGTCGCGGTCCTCGGCGACGGGATGCGCGGAGAGCGTGTCGGTCACGGGTCCAATCTACCCCGCCCCGCGCGCGCATGCACGCGAGGCGAAGGCCGCGCCCGCCGTCGGCGATCAGCCCAGGCCGCGCATCACCTGAATGTCGAGATCGCGGATCTTCTTGCGCAGCGTATTGCGATTGATGCCCAGAACCTGCGCCGCCTTGATCTGGTTGCCACGCGTCGCGGCGAGCGTCAGGAGGATCAGCGGCTTCTCGATCTCGCGCAGGACCCGGTCATGCAGACCCGCCGCCGGCAGGCCGGTCTGATGCGCGTCGAAATACACCTTGAGGTGTCGTTCGACCGCCGTGGCCAGCGAGTCGTCGCCGCGCGCCGGCGCAGGGCCGGGACCGGCCGATGGCGCGGCCGCGTCGGACAATTCGAGTTCGATGACGTCGACGCCGATCGTCTCCTGCGTATAGAGGGCAGCCAGCCTGCGGACGAGGTTTTCGAGTTCCCGGACATTCCCCGGCCAGCGATGGCGCTTGAGCCGGTCGATCGCCGCCGAATCGAGTGACTTGACCGGCAGACCCTCGCTCGCGCAGAGCGTGAGAAAGTGCTTCAGCAGCTCGGGCACATCCTCGGTCCGCTCGCGCAACGGCGGAAGCCGGATCGGCACAACGTTCAGACGATAGAACAGATCCTCCCGGAACAGCCCCTGCCTGACCAGCTGGCGCAGGTCGCGATGCGTCGCGGCCACGATGCGGACATCAGCCCGCAGGCGTTGCCGCCCGCCGATCGTGGTGTACTCGCCCTCCTGAAGTACCCGCAGCAGACGGGTCTGCGCCTCCAGCGGCATGTCGCCGATCTCGTCGAGAAACAGCGTTCCGCCCTGGGCCTGCTCGAAGCGGCCGGCGTGACGCTGGTTGGCGCCGGTAAAGGCGCCCTTTTCGTGGCCGAACAACTCGCTCTCGATCAATTCGCGCGGAATGGCGGCCATGTTCACGGCGACGAAAGGTCCGCCCCGGCGCTTGCCATAGTTGTGCAAGGCCCGGGCGACCAGTTCCTTGCCGGTCCCCGACTCGCCGGCGATCATCACCGTGAGATCGGTTCCCATCAGCCGTGCGAGGACCCGGTAGATCTCCTGCATGGCGGGGGAGCGGCCGATCAACGGCAGCTTTTCCTGCGCCTCGTCCGCCGCCGCCGCCGCGACCGCGCTCTCCTTCGGCTGGGTCAGGGCGCGCTGGACCGCCGCGACCAGATCCTTCAGATCGAAGGGCTTTGGCAGGTATTCGAAGGCGCCCCGCTCCGTCGCCTTGACCGCGGTCAGCAGGGTGTTCTGGGCGCTCATCACGATGACGCGCAGCTCGGGCCTCAGCTTGCGGATCCGCGGCACGAGATCCAGCCCGTTCTCGTCCGGCATGACCACGTCGGTGATCACCAGATCCCCCTCGCCATCGGCGACCCAGCGCCAAAGGGAGGCTGCGTGGCCGGTGGATCGGACATCGTAGCCGAGCCGCCCCAGCGCCTGGGTAAGGACGGTGCGGATAGCCCGGTCGTCGTCCGCGACCAAAATCGTGCCTGCTCCGGTCATCGCCTACCTCTCCCGCCCGGTCCCGGCACCCCGGGACTCCATGACCATCGGCAGGCGCACACGGAAGATCGTCCGCCGCGGCTGGCTGTCGAACTCGATCACGCCCGTGTGATCGCCGATGATCTTCGCAACCAAAGCAAGACCCAGGCCAGATCCGTTCAGCTTGGTCGTCACGAAGGCGTCGAAGAGATGCGGCCGCAGATCCTCGGGGATGCCATCCCCGTTGTCCTGGACACTGACGACCAGCGGCAGGCTCATCGGCGCGTCGCTGCCGGGCACGGCGAGACGGATGCCGTGCTGATAGGCCGTCGACAGGACGATCTCGGCGCCCTGGGACGGACAGGCCTCCGCCGCGTTCTTCACCAGGTTGAGAAACACCTGGATGAGCTGATCACGGTTGCCGAAGACCGGCGGCAGAGAGGGGTCATAGGTCTCGACGAACCTGATATGCCGCGCGAAGCCGTTCTGGGCGATGCGGCGCACATGCTCGAGAACCTGATGGATGTTGACCGCGGCGCGCTGCGGCGGACGGCTGTCGGAGAACACCTCCATGCGGTCGACGAGCGCGCAGATCCGGTCGGTCTCTTCGGTGATCAACCGGGTCAGTTCGCGATCCTCTGCCGCGACCGACTGCTCCAGCAGTTGCGCCGCGCCACGAATGCCGGAGAGCGGGTTCTTGACCTCATGGGCGAGCATCGCGGCCATCGCCGTCACCGAGCGTGCCGCGTTCCTGTGCACGAGCTGATGGTCGATCTTGCGGGCGATCGAGCGCTCGTGCATCGCGATCGCGATGCTGCCGTCGTCCTCGCCCAGCGGCGCGGCCGTCACCGTCACGAAACGGCTGCCAAGACGCGGCCCTTCGAGCGAGATGCCATCCTCGGAGACCGAAGCGCCATCGTCGCGCGCCTGCCGGACGAGCGCGTAGACCGGGTTGTCCGCGACGACATGCGCGCGAAGCGGCGTCCCGACCATCACCGCGCTCGAGGAATCGAAGAACTGCTCCGCCGCGGAATTCACCAGGACCACGACGTCGTCACGATCGACCACCACGACGGCCACCGGCAAGGCGCCAAGCACCGCCGCCCCATCGGGCGCACGCCGGCTCCCGGCAGCCCCCCGCCCGCGCTCCGTGCCGGGCCGGGTCACGCCGCCCGGCGTTCCAGAGCCGGCTGCCATGCCGCGGAAATGGCCGCGCGGATCGCGGCCGGATCGCTCATCGTCATTGCCCGCGCGCGAAACTCGGCGGCGCCCGCGAAACCGCGCGCGTACCAGCCGATATGCTTGCGCGCCATCCTCACGCCCGTCTCGGTGCCGTAATGGACCAGCATGGCGTCGAAATGCTCGAGCAGGGTGTCGCGCTGCGTCTGCGGCTCCGGATCGGGCAACCGTGCACCGGTCGCCAGGAAGGCGATGACCTGCGAGAGAAACCAGGGACGGCCGCAGGCGCCGCGACCGATCATGACACCGTCCGCGCCGGATTCATCCAATGCGGCGCGCGCATCATCGACCGACGTGATGTCGCCGTTGACGACGACCGGGATCGCGACCGCCTCCTTGACCCGTCGCACGAAGCCCCAATCGGCGGTCCCTTCATAGAACTGGCAGCGTGTACGTCCATGGATGGTCACCATGCGGATGCCGGACTCCTGCGCGATGCGCGCGAGGTTCGGCGCGTTGAGCGAGGATTGGTCCCACCCCATCCGCATCTTGAGCGTCACCGGTATCTTCACCGCCCTGGCGGTCGCCTCGAGGATCCGCGCCGCCAGGAGTTCGTCGCGCATCAGCGACGAACCGGCATGGCCGTTGACCACCTTCTTCACCGGACAGCCGAAATTGATGTCGATCAGCGACGCGCCCCGATCCTCGTTGAGTCGCGCCGCCTCGGCCATGACGGCCGGCTCGCACCCTGCGAGTTGAACGGCCATCGGGAATTGCTCGGGTTCACCGCGCGCCATCAAGAGGGATTGGCGGGTCTCGCGGATCATCGCCTGGCTCGCGATCATCTCCGAGACGACCATGCCAGCCCCCCAACGCTTCACGAGCCGGCGGAAAGGCAGGTCGCTGATCCCAGACAGCGGCGCCAGGATCACTGGCGCGTCAAGCGTCACTGGACCGATCGAAATGCTCATTTTAAAGGCACCGTGCGCACTGGCGAATATTTGGTCGTATATCGGTCGGACAAGACCGCGGCAACCGCAAACCGGTGGGTACCGGCCACGCTCAGGCCCGGGGACCGATGAGTAGGTCCGTCACCAGCTTCACCCCCGGATAGGCCAGCGTCAGCAGCAGATAGGCCACGAGCGCGAACCGCGCCATCCGACGGCCGGAAACCCCGAGCCGCAGATGCAGCAGAAGCAGGCCGCCGATGACGGCGAAGGCCAGGAGAGACAGGATGGTCTTGTGATCGATCGCGAACCACGCACCTGCCTGCCCCCGATTGACGACGAAACCGGAGACCACGGTCAAGCCGAGCAGGACCTCCACGATGACAAGCAGTCGCAATTGCAGGGCTTCGCCGTCCGCGATCGATGGCAGGCTGCGGGTGAAGGGTGTCGGCGCCTTGCGCCTCAGGGCGCGCTCCTGGGCCACCACCGCGGTTCCCGCGACCGCCGCGATCGTGAGAAGGCCATAGGCGATCATCGCGACCACGATATGGACGGGCAGCCAGGCCGGCCAATCCGAGCTGCGCAACGGTCGCGCCGGCACATGCTGCCAGGCCAGCGCCAGGACGCCGACGAGCAGCAGATAGGCCGCCAGCAGCGGCGCGAGGCGACGCGCAGCGGCGCTGCCGGCGGCCAGCACCGCGAAGAGCAGCGCGCTCGCCGCGACGGCGAGCCATAGCGCGGCACCAAGTCCCGTGCGCCAACCATCGACCTGGAGAAGCGCCGCGAAGGACACCGGCCCCAGCACGAAAGCGGCGAGACACGCCCAGAATACGCGGCGCGACGCATGCTCCGCACCGGCGCGGCCCAGAAGCAGCGTCGGAACCAGTGCGAGAAGGGCGGCGAGACCCGGGATCAGGGAAGCCGACATGGCGGCGCAAGCTATAGCGGCGACCGCCGGGACGCGCAGCAATTACTCTGCGGCTGGTCGCTCGCGCCACGTCGATGGTCTATCCTCGACGCATGCGGCTCACATGCGACATACCGACATGACGCCTCCCGGACCTGGCCGCGGCAGGCTGCCTCCCGGAACCCGGCTGACCGATCCGGACATGCTGGTGGCGACCGGACTCGGGATCGGATGCGCGCCTGTCGCGAGCGGAACCTTCGGATCGATCGCGGCGCTGCCGCTTGGCTGGGGGCTGCATGCGCTGGGTGGCGCATCCTGGGTCGCAGCCGGCGCGGTGCTCTGTTTCCTCGCCGGCCTGTGGGCCGCCAATCGCATCGTCACGCGGTCGGGGATCGAGGATCCCGGGTTCATCGTCATCGACGAGATCGCGGCCCAATTGCTGGTCCTCGCCGTCCTGCCCCCCGATCTCCTCGCCTATGCGATCGGCCTCGCGGCTTTCCGCTTCACCGACATCCTGAAGCCATTCCCCGCCGGATGGTGCGACCGCAATGTCGGCGGCGGGTTCGGCGTGATGCTGGACGACATCGTGGCCGGCATCCAGGCCGCGGCAATCGCCTGGCTGGCCTGCCGGGCACTTGGCCTGGGAGGGGCGACGAATGGCTTCATCACCTGAGCCGGAGGCGCTGGCGCTGCTGCAGGCGTGTCGCGCACGCGGCTTCACCCTCGCGACCGCGGAATCCTGCACCGGCGGTCTGATCGCGGGCGCCCTGACCGCGATCCCCGGTTCCTCCGACGTCGTCGATCGCGGCTATGTCGTCTATTCCAACCGCGCGAAGGAAGAGATGCTGGGTG
>CAYSUY010000063.1:0-2992 GCA_964434345.1 uncultured Acetobacteraceae bacterium | reverse complement strand
GAACCGCCGCCGCACGTGAAGTTCATCTTCGCCACCACCGAAGCGAACAAGATCCTGCCGACCATCCTCTCACGCTGCCAGCGCTTCGACCTGCGCCCCATCCCCACCGCCACGATCGCAGCCCACCTGCTCAAGATCGCGACCGCCGAAAGTTGCACCGGCGGGCTCATTGCCGGGCTGCTAACTGAAATCCCGGGCTCGTTCGCCACAGTCGAGCGTGGGTTCATTGTCTACTCGAACCGCGCGAAGGAAGAGATGCTGGGTGTCCCGCGGGACATGCTGGCCAATCACGGCGCGGTCAGCGAAATGGTCGCCATCGCCATGGCCGAGGGCGCGCTGGCGCGGGCCGGCACGGACATCGCGATCGCCGTGACCGGGATCGCAGGCCCGGGAGGGGCCACGCCAGGCAAGCCGGTGGGCCTGGTGCATCTCGCCTGTGCACGCCGGGAACGACCGACGATCCACTGCCGCGAGGTCTTCGCCGGCGATCGCGACGCGGTGCGTCATGCGACGATGATCCGCGCACTGGAGATGATGAGGTCCCAGACCGCACGCGCCTGATCACGGCACCGGCAAATGCGTCGGACGACGCGCCCGAAATGAAAAACCCGCCGACTCTCGCGAGGCGACGGGTTTTCGGAATGGTCGGAGCGGCGGGATTTGAACCCACGACCCCCAGTCCCCCAGACTGATGCGCTACCAGGCTGCGCTACGCTCCGACCGGACCGAGCAAGTCTCGGCAAGGGCGCGGACTATACGGAACCGCTTCGCTCGCTTCAACGTCTCGAAGACTTCAGCCGGAGCAAATCCGCACGAATGTCCTCGAGATCCCCGATCACCCCGGCGATCGCGACCCGCGCGGGATCCTCCGCGGGATGGCTCGACCGGGCTGATGCGAGTTCCTCGGACCTGGCCGTTTCCGGCCGCGCCGTTTCGGCACGCGCCGGTTCCGTCGTGGACTCGGCGACGGCGGACCGAACGGCCGGCTCGCGCAGCAATTTCTGCACACCCTTGATGGTGTAGCCCTGCTGGTAGAGCAGGCTGCGGATCCGCCGCAGCAGATCGACGTCCTCCGGCCGGTAATAGCGCCGCCCGCCCGCCCGCTTCAGCGGCCGGATCTGCGCGAAGCGCGTTTCCCAGAAGCGCAGGACATGCTGCGGTATGTCCAGCTGCTCGGCGACCTCGCTGATGGTCCGGAAAGCATTCGCGGATTTCGGGAGCCTCGGACGGTCGAACGCGTCGACCATCCCCATCCCGATGATGGCGGGAGGCGGTTCGCTCACGCGCCGTCGCCTGCCACGGGGGCGCCGGAGGCGCCGAGGGGCTTGCCGGCCGTCTTCGCGAGGCCACGATTGATCTTTGTCTTCAACACATGCGACGCGCGGAAAACCAGCACCTTGCGGGGCAGGATCGGCACTTCCTCGCCGGTCTTGGGATTACGCCCGACGCGCCGTCCCTTCTGGCGAACCGAAAAGCTGCCGAACGACGACAGCTTGACGCTCTCGCCCCGTTCGAGAGCGGAGATGACCTCGTTCAGGACCATCTCCACGTAGTTGGCGCACTCGTTCCGCGACAGGCCAAGCTCGTTGTAGACGGCCTCGGCGAGATCGGCGCGCGTGATGGTGCTGATGGTGTCTGTCATGGCCCGGTCGCGGTCGATGGAAAGACGCGAAACTAGCGCTGCGGAAAACCCCGGTCAAACGGGGTGGCCGGGATCGCCCCTACCACCGGATGACGCAGGCGCCCCAGGTCAGACCGCCGCCGATGGCTTCGAGGAGAACGATGTCGCCCGGCGCGATGCGCTCCGACTTCGTGGCTTCCCAGAGCGCGAGGGGGATCGATGCTGCCGACGTGTTGGCATGACGGTCGACGGTCACGACGACGCGCTCGGGCGGCAGGCCGAGTTTGCGCGCCATGCCGTCGATGATCCGTCGATTGGCCTGATGCGGGACGAGCCAGTCGATGTCGCCCGGCGCCAAATCATTCGCGGCCAGCGCCTCCTCGACGACGCCGGAGAGCTTCTCCACGGCATGACGGAAGACCTCGCGCCCGTTCATGCGCACGACCCCGACGCGACCGGGCGTCGAAGACGGGCCACCATCGGCGAACAGCGCGTCGTGGTGGCGGCCATCCGCGTGCAGATGCGTGGACAGGATCCCGCGGGGCGCGGCCTCGCCCTCGACGCGGTCGACGGCCTTGAGCACGACGGCGCCAGCGCCGTCACCGAACAGCACGGCCGTGCCGCGATCGTTCCAGTCGAGGATCCGGCTGAACGTCTCGGCGCCGATGACCAGCGCCGTCCGGGCTTGCCCGACCCGCAAGAAATTGTCGGCGATGGCCAAGGCGTAGACGAAGCCGCTGCAGACCGCCTGGACGTCGAACGCGATCGATCCCGCGCATCCGAGCGCCGCCTGGACCCGAACCGCAGTCGCCGGGAACGTCTCGTCGGGGGTGGTCGTCGCAAGGACGATGAGATCCACCTCGCCCGCCTCGACACCGGCATGGGCGAGCGCCGCTCGCGACGCGGCGATGGCGAGATCGGAGGTCTTCTCGCCATCGGCGGCGATGTGACGCTGAAGGATCCCGGTCCTGTCGCTGATCCAGGCGTCGCTCGTGTCCATCGTCGATTCGAGTTCGGCATTGGCGACGATTCGCGCCGGCAGGTAGCCCCCGCAGCCGACCACGATCGAACGACGCAGGCGGTCCGGCATGCTCACGGCGTCACGGCCTCCGCGGGCCGCGCACCCGACAGCTGAGCGATTTCGCGACCAATACGGTCATTGATCCGATTCGCGACCATGTCGGCCGCGACGCCGATGGCGTTGGCGAAGCCGATCGCGTCGGTACCGCCATGGCTCTTGACGACGATGCCGTTGAGGCCCAGGAACATCGCACCATTGTATCGCCGCGGATCGGTGCGCTCGCGCACCTTGGACAGGGCGTGTCGTGCGAAGACATAGCCGATCTTCGCCGTCAGGGAGGATTTGAACGC
>CAYSUY010000062.1:4273-19453 GCA_964434345.1 uncultured Acetobacteraceae bacterium | reverse complement strand
TCGAAGAAGCCCTCGCCGCGGAGCATCGCGGCGAAGATCTCGTTCATCATGATGAACGAATAGGGGGACTTCTCGGCGCCCGACGCGCGCAGGTTGGCGGTCCAGGTGCGCGCGAGGCCGCTGTCGTACTTGGTCTTGACGCCGCTCGCCGCCTCGAAGCCGGGCAGCAGCGTCTCGCGCCAGAACTTCTCCCAGGAGCCGCCATAGCCGTTGACGATCAGTTCCTGCTGCTGCTGTGCCATGGCGACGGGCAGCGAGGAAATGAAGCTTCCGCCCACGGCTCCGGCGACCAGCCCGCGGCGACCCAGTGTCATCGTCATCTTGTCGTCTCCCCGAAAATAAAACCTGCGCGACGCTATCAGGTAGGTCCCGGATTCGCCACAAGCGGCGGGGTTTTTCAGCCACCCCGCAAGAGAGCGCTCGCGGCGCGGTCGACGCGCCCGCCGACCACCACGACCGCGTAGTCGCGCGCGGCGCCTTCGGCCGTCACGTAGCCCTGCGCGAGATCGCGGTCGATCGCATCGAAGCTCCGCTGACGCGGATCGCCATAGCCCGCGCCGCCCGCGAGGTGCAGCGACACCACCTCGTCGCCGCGCTTGAGCGTCACCAGTTCGCCGGTGCCGAGATCGCGTCCCGACACGTCGGCGCCGACGCTACCTCCTGCACCACCGCCGGCCAGTCCCGGATAGCTCATGAAGCGCCCCTCCGGAAACACGCCGGCGAGGGTGTCCTGGCCGTCGGTCGACAATTTGCGGAAGCGGACGACCTGCCCGAGGCCGCCGCGCTGCGTGCCAGGGCCGCCACTGTCGGGCAGATAGGCCTTCTCCACGCAGACCGCGGGCGTGCGCGCCTCGAACAGTTCGATCGGCGTGTTCGCGGCCGAGGTCGGCCACATCAGGCCGGACTTCCCGTCGGCCTGCGCCGACCCGCCCTGGCCGCCGCCCATGAAAAGGTGGTCGTTGTAGGTCCGGCCATTCGCATCGCGTCCGTAGACGAAGACGGCGACCGGCAATCCGGTGTTTGCCTGGACATGGGCGGGCAGGGCGGGCGCCAGGGCCTTGAACAGGTTCGGCGCGATGTACCAGCCGACGCGCGTGCGCATGTTGACTGCCGCCGGGCGGCGGCAATTGAGGACGCTGCCCTCCGGCGCCTTGACCGTGAAGGGGCGGTAGCACCCGGCATTGCCGCGGACATTGGGCGTCAGCATGCATTTCAGCGGATAGGTGGTGTGCGCCGCCGTGTAGTTGAGCGTGCAGTTGTAGCCGCCCTGCGGCAGTTGCGGCGGTGCGCCCGCGAAATCGACCTCGAGGCTGTCGCCGCTGACCGTGACCTTGACCGGGAAGTCGAGGCGCTCGCCGAGCGGATTGTTGGAGATCGTGCTTTCATAGACGCCGTCGGGGATCGCGCGTATCGCGGCGCGCATCGCGGCCTCGGCGCGGTCCTGGACCAGCTTCGCCAGGGCGCGCAGGTCATGGACCCCGTATTCGTCCATGAAGGCGAGCAGGCGCTGCGCTCCGACCGCGTTCGCGGAGACGAGGGCGTGGAGATCGCCCAGGACCTGCTCGCTGTTCCGCACGTTTTCCGCGATCAGCGTGAACAGGTCCTCGTTGGGGACACCCGCCTTGAACAGCTTCATCGGCGGGATCTGAAGCCCCTCCTCGTAGATCTCCCGTGCCCGCATCGAATCCTTTGTTCCGCCGATGTCGGAGACGTGACCGACCGTGCCGACGAGGCCGACGAGCCGGCCTTCGCGGAAGACCGGCGTCACGATCGCGATGTCGAAGAGATGGCCCGCGCAGAGCCAGGGATCGTTGGTGATCAGCACGTCGCCCTGGACCAGCGTATGCGGCGGGAATTTCGCCAGCAGCGACTTCACCGCGAGCGGCAGCGTGATGTTGAACACCGGCATGGCGCGCGGACTATGCGCCAGGGGCTCGCCGGACGGATCCAGAAGGTCGCAGGCGAAATCCTGGCTTTCCGAGATGATCAGCGAGAAGGCCGTGCGGCAGACCGTCAGCCACATCTCCTCGACGACGGTGATCAGGCGGCTCCACATGATTTCCAGCCCGACAGGATCGCGCTCGAGTTGCGCGAGCGCCTCGTCGAGCGGCGTGTCGGCGGTGATGCGCGCAGGCACGGCGGCGGGGGCGGCGATCCGGATGCGCAGGCTGAGGCTGTCGTCGACCGTGACGGAGTCGCCCGGCGGGACGATGGTCGTCGCCTCGCGCTCCTCGATGATCGCGGGTCCGGCGATCGTGTCGCCGGGGCGCAGCGCGTAGCGATCGTAGACCGGCGTGTCTACGAACCGGTCTTCGAAGAATGCGGCGCGCGAGCCCTTGCCTGCCGGACGCTGGTTCGAGCCCTCGGAGGCCTCACGGATGTCAAGCTGCGGCGCCGGTCCTTCGGCTGTCACGCGCCAGGTGATCGCCTCTATCACCGCGCCCGCATAGGTATGGGTGTAGCGCTCCTCGTAGACCTTGTCGAAGCGGCGGCTGATCTCGGCGAGCGACTCGCGCGACAATTCGCCGTCGGGAAGCGGTACGTCGATCTCGTGCATCTGGCCAAGCAGACGCATGTCCGCCGAGCGCCGGATCCGGATCTGCGCGCGCGGCACGCCCGCCGCCATCAGCGCCGCGCAGGCATCCTCCTCGAGCGAGCGGAGCGCGGCCTGCGCCTGGGAAGGATCGAAGCGCGACGGATCGAGCAGCATCGGCAGCGAGCGCATGCGCTCTGCGCTGAGCGGTGCGGCGAGGAATCCGAGCGCCGATGCCGCCCCGCAGGCCGCCGGCACGATGACCTCCGGCATACCCAGGATCCGGGCGACGCGGCAGGCATGGGCCGGCCCGGCGCCGCCGAACCCGACCATCGCGTAGCGTCGCGGATCGCGGCCCTTCTCGATCATGTGGACGCGCGCGGCGGAGGCCATGCTCTCGCTGACCACGGCGTGGACGCCCCAGGCCGCCTCGATCGCGCTCAGCCCCAGCTTCGCGCCGAGCGTCGCGAGTGCCGATTCGGAGGCGCCCTTGTCGAGCGTCATCCGCCCGCCGAGGAAATAGCCCGGATCGAGATAGCCGAGCACAAGGTTCGCGTCGGTGACGGTCGCCTGCGCCCCGCCCCGTCCGTAGCAGGCGGGGCCGGGATCCGCGCCGGCGCTGTGCGGACCGACCTTGAGCAGACCAAGTTCGTCGACGCTGGCGATCGATCCGCCACCGGCGCCGATCTCGATCATGTCGATCACGGGAGACTTGATCGGCAGGCCCGAACCCTTCTTGAAGCGGTGGACGCGCGCGGCCTCCATCATCGCCGCGATGTCCGCGCGCCCGTCCTCGATCATGCACGCCTTCGCGGTCGTGCCGCCCATGTCGAAGGAGAGCATGTCCTTGAGGCCGGCCTGGGCACCGAAGAGCGCCGTCGCGAGGCCGCCGCCGGCCGGTCCGGATTCGAGCAGCCGGATCGGAAAGGCGCGCGCCATCGCGGGCGAGGCGAGGCCGCCCGAGGATTGCATGAGCATCAGGCTGCCGGTGAAGCCGCGCCGTTCCAGTTCGGCCTGCAGCCGGGCGAGGTAGCGATCCATCAGCGGCTGGACATAGGCGTTCGCGCAGGTCGTCACGGCGCGCTCGTATTCGCGTATCTCGCCGACGACAGCGGAGGAGAGCGAGATGGCGAGATCGGGGAATTCCGCGGCGGCCAGGTCGGCGACCGCGCGCTCATGGGCGGGATTGGCGTAGCTGTGGAGGAAGCAGACCGCGACCGCCGCGACGCCCTGGGTGCGCAGGCTCGCGAGCCCCGCGCGCACCTGATCGAGCGCTATCGGCGTCAGCACGCGGCCATCCGCGAGCATGCGTTCCTCGATCTCGATCCGGTGGCTGCGCTCGACGAGCGGCGCGGGGAATTCGAGGAACAGGTCGTAGATGTCGTAGCGCTGCTCGCTGCCCATCTCGAGCGAGTCGCGGAATCCGCGCGTCGTCAGCAGGCCGAGCGCCGCGCCGCGCCGCTCGATGATCGCATTGGTGACCAGGGTCGTGCCGTGGACGACCTCGCCGATATCCGACAGCGCGAGACCCGCCGCGGCCGTGAGCGCTTCCAGCCCTTCGAGCGCGCCGCGCGACGGGTCGTCGGGGGTGGTCAGGCATTTATGCAGCCGGATCTGTCCGCTTTGCGCATCGTGCAGGATGAAGTCGGTGAAGGTGCCGCCGATGTCGAAACCGATGCGGTAGCGCAGGCGCGTGCCGGATGCGTCGGGCATGATGCGTGTCGTCCTTGGTACGAGCGGAATTCGGTCGGTTCGCGTCGGCACCGTCGCAAGAGACCGTGCCGCCAGGCGCGGGTTACTGGCGCCGTGCCCAGTCGATCAGGCGATCCATGAAGCCTTCGCAGGCGGCAAGCTGCGACTTCGCCAGGAATTCGTTTGGCTGGTGCGCCTGCGCGATGTCGCCGGGGCCGCAGATCACGGTGGGAATGCCGGCGGCGCGGAAGATGCCGGCCTCCGTGCCGTAGGGGACCGCATGGGTCCGGTTGCCGCCGGACCAGGCGAGGGCGAGTTGCGTCGCCTCCTCGTTCTGCTCGGGCAGCAATCCGGGGATCGAGGACCGGCTCACGGTCTCGATGCGCGCGGCGGGATGCCTCGCCCGCATCCGCGGAAGCAGCACGTCGTCCAGCCATGCGCGCGCGCGGCGCTCCAGCGCCCACTGGTCCTCGCCCGGCGTCGTCCGGTAGCCCCAGAGCAGGACGCATTCGCGCGCCAGGATGTTGCCGGCGGTGCCGCCGGAGATCGTGCCGACATTGATCGTCGTATGCGGCGGCACGAGGTCGATGTCCGTGCGCGGGCGCGCCGCGAACTCGTCCTGGACGACGTTCAGCCAGTGGATGAACTCGCCTGCGAAATGGATCGCGCTGACGCCGAGATGCGTCATCGACGAATGCGCCTCGAAGCCGGTGAAGGTCGTGTAGAACGTCGTCGCGGTGTTCTGGGCGTTGACGACGCTCATCATCGTCGGCTCACCGACGATGCAGGCGCGCGGGCGCGGCAGTTCGGCGGCGAGACGCTCGACGAGGCGCATCGCGCCGAAGCAGCCGACCTCCTCGTCGTAGCTGAGCGCGATATGCACGGGCACCTTCAGGTCCGCGGCCTTGAACCGCGGCACCAGAGCCAGCACGACGGCCGCGAAGGCCTTCATGTCGCAGGTGCCACGGCCATAGAGGTTGCCGTCGGCCTTCTCGGTGAGCGTCCAGGGATCGGTGTCCCAGGGTTGCCCGTCGACCGGCACGACGTCCGTGTGACCGGAAAGCACGATGCCGCCGGGCACGCGCGGCCCGATCGTGGCGATCAGATTGGCCTTCTTGCCGTCGTCGTTCGGCACCAGCATCGACGCGATGCCATGCGCCGCGAGATAGGCCTGCACGTCGTCGATCAACGCGAGGTTCGAATTGCGCGACGTCGTGTCGAACGCCACAAGGCGACGGAGCATCTCGTAGGACGTCACGGTCTCGGCGGTCATCTTGGTCCTCGTCTTGCGGCCATCTCGAAAGATCGGCGTCGGTTGCGGCGGTCAGCGCGGCGCGGGTGGATACGGGTGCTTCGCGTGGAATTCGCGCACGCCCTTCTCGTAGACCCGGTGCACCATCGGCTCGAAGGTCTCGATCGGCAGGTGCTCGTAGGCGCCGTCGAAGCAGTTCATGTCGTAGAACTCGCAGAACCGCAGCGCGGCCTCGAAATAGGGATGGCCGCGGAAGCGCTCGCAGGCCGTCTTGTCGAATTTCGAGTGGTCGCGGAAGGAGAGCTGGAAGATCTGGTGGTTGGCGACGATCCAGTGGTTCTCGTCCGACACGTGATAGCGGAGCAGATCGCCGGCGCTCTTGTCGTGGTTGTAGGGGTTGAGGTCCTGGGTCACGTCGTGCAACAGGCAGCAGACGATGTATTCCTCGGTCTCGCCGTTATGCAGCGCCCGGGTCGCGGCCTGCAGCGAGTGCTGGTAGTTGCTGACCTGCCAGCCATGCGCCGGAACATCCTTCTGCGAGCGCAGGAGATCCATAACCGCGCGTCCGGCCTCGCGTTCGATGACCTCGCGGCCGAGCCGCGTCACGTATTCCCAGTCCTGCTCGGTCGCGGTGCGGAAGCTGGTCGCGGCCACCGCCGCCGATGCCTGAACGACGCCCATGCGAGTTCCCCATCTCTGAATGCGCTGCCATGACCGTAGCGCGCGCGGCGTCCGGCGCAAAGCGGCCCGTGCGAAGCGAACCGTGCGACGCGAACCCGCGAAGCGGCATGCACGTGCCGCGGGCTTGGCATAGGATCCCGCTCCGGCGAAATCAGCGCACGGAGGAACGGACGTGATCAAGTCAGGCGATTCGACGATCTGGACGGAGATCGATTTCGATCGGCAGGGCAAGCAGGTGGGACGACTGCATCTGCCCTATTCGGTGACGCGATCCGCGTACGGCAACATCGACATCCCGCTCGCGGTGATCGCAAACGGCGCGGGTCCGACGATTCTGCTGATGGCCGGCAATCATGGCGATGAGTACGAAGGCCAGGTGACGATGGTGCGCCTGATCCGCGATCTCGAACCCGCCGACATCCAGGGGCGCGTGATCGTGATGCCGGCGGCCAATCTTCCGGCTGCCATGGCCGGGGCGCGGGTCTCGCCGCTCGATGCCGGCAATCTCAACCGCGCCTTTCCGGGCAGCGGCGGCGGAACGCCGACCTGGCAGATCGCGCATTACATCGACACCGTGCTGGTCCCGAAATGCGACGCGTGGCTCGACCTGCATTCCGGTGGCAGCTCGCTGCACTACCTGCCTTTCGCCGCCTATTATCAGACCGGCGAGGACGCCGCGCTCGACGCGAAGGCCGAGGCGATCATGCGGGCCTTCGGCGCGCCGCGCAGCGTGCGCGTGACGGCGGCGCCGGACGATCGGCTCGCTGCTGCGTCGGGCCATCGGCGCAAGATCCCCTATCTCGGCGGCGAGTATGGGGGGACGGGTTCGGTCGATCCTGACGGCGTCTCGATCACGCGCGACGGGACGCTGCGCGTGCTCGCCCATCTTGGCGTGCTGACGACGACGCGCTTCGCGGTTCCGCCCCCCGCGCCGACGCGGCTCATGGAACTGGGTGGACACGACTACTACGTGCTCGCTCCGGAGGCCGGATTGTTCGAGCCGGCCACGCGGCTCGGCGACAGCGTGCGCCGTGGGCAACTCTGCGGGACCGTCCACTTCATCGACAATCCCGAACGTCCGGGCGTGCCGGTCCATTTCAGGCGCGACGGCCTCGTCGTCTGCAAACGGCATTTCGGCCGCGTCGAGCCCGGCGACTGCGTGGCCCATCTCGCGACCGACGTCTGAGGAAAACCGATCCAGAGGGCAAGATGGGGACGGAGCCCGGATTGGCACCAGGGGCGTAATCAGGGGGCAGCTCAATCGGATTTCCCCCGCCCTGCCGGATGGCCTGCAGTCACGTGGTCCGGGGCGCGGAATGGGACTAGCGTGAGGGGATCCGCGCCCCAGCGAGCGATCATGATGAAACGAACCGTCCGTACCATCGTTGCCGGACTTGACGGCGTGGCAGGTCCGCTTGCGCTGCTGGCCTGGACCCTGGCGGCGCTTCCAGTCATGGCGCAATCGGCCATCGATACCGCCATGCGCTACACGGTCAAGGTCGTGACCGTGATCGATCAACCCTTCGGCCACGAGCATAAGGGGCGTTCCAGTGGCTCCGGTTTCCTCGTTGATCGCGAGCGCGGCTGGATCGTGACGAATGCGCATGTTGCGGCGCGGTCGCCATCGCGCATCCGGATCAATTTTCGCAACGGGGATCCCGTCGCCGCCACGAAACTGCATGTCGATGCGCTGGTGGATCTCGCCGTTCTCGCCGTTCCACCCGCATCGATCCCGGCGCATGCGGTCGCGGCCCGGGTGGACTGCGGCGGCGAGCCCGTGCTGGGCCATGCCGTGATCGCCTTCGGCCACCCTTGGGGCCTCGACTTCACGGCCACGCGCGGGATCGTCAGTTCCATCCGTTCGACCCTTGGCATCGAGAAACTGCAGACCGACGCCGCATTGAACGCGGGCAATTCCGGCGGTCCGCTGATCTCCGAAGCATCCGGGCAGGTGGTCGGCGTGAATTTCGCGGGCATGACCTCGCGTTCAGGCAACGCCGAGGGCCTCAACCTCGCAGTGCCCGCACGCTATGCCTGCACGATCCTCGGCCTGCTGCGCGATGGCCGGGACGCATCCGCGCCGAAGTTGCCGGTGGAATTCGCGGAGACGTCCAAGGATCGCGAACTCGTCGTCGCTGCGGTGGCGGAGCCCTGGACCGGAAGCCTTCGGATCGGAGACCGCGTGCTGGGCGTGAATGGCGATCAGGAGGCCCGCTACGCCTCTCGCGTCGCGGACATCGCCCGTGGTGCAGACCGCCTGCGGTTCTCGGTGAGGCGAGGCGATGCGGAACTGGAGGTCGAACTGCCCGTACCTGCGTCGCGCAGACGCGTCGCGCTGCGGGGACTGGCCGTGTCGGGCATGGTCATCGCACCCGGGCCTCTGGCCTGGCTGCCGGAGACCCAGCTGGCCATCCATCATGTCGACGATGCATCCGACGCGGAGGACGCCGAGTTGCGGGTCTGGGACGAAGTCGTGGCCGTGGCGGGCAGCGCCGTCGCCCGCCTCGAGGATCTTCCGCCGCTGTTCGAGGCGGCGCACGGCGAACGCGTGGAGGTGATCGTGCGCAGGCGAAACGCCCGGAATGAAATCTCGCTGCGCGCGCTGAGTCTCAACGTCGGCAAGGTCGAGATGATCGGCGAGTGACCGGAGATCGGCTGCCACGGCGCCGGTCCCGCAGCGTCCACGATCGCTGACCGCGTGCGTCCCCCCGCGCAGACCCCGGACAAGGGGATCGTCGGTCGGGATCGACCAGGTCATCGCCTTGGTCCCAGTGACCGGGAGGGTGACGGGAGACATGGAGAGACGGAGCTTTGGATGGGAATTCCTTGTGGCGGAGGGAGAACGGCGGCTCCCGCCGCTTCACCGCTCGGCGATGCCCGGGGCGTCGGCGTGCCTGTGCTTGCGGATCGAGGCGAGGAAGACATGCAGCAGCGGTGCCGTGTGCGCCCGGAGATAGAAGCAGTGGAGTTCCATGTAGGCATCGACCTCCGAGCGTAGCGGCCGGTAGACGATCCCGGGGATGCGCACATTGCGCATCGAGGCCGGAACCAGGCAAACCGCGCGATTGGAGGCCGCGGCGATCGTCGCGGTCAGGACGTCGCTGGCGTCATGGACCATGCGCGGCTCGAAGCCATGGGCGCGGCAGATCGCATGGGCCGCGGTCGACAGGGCCGAGGCGGAGGAGCGCTGCACGATCATCGGCGCGTCGCGCAGCTTCGCCACCGGGACGACGCGTTCGCGGGCCAGTGCGTGATCGGCGGGCAGGGCGATGATCACCGGCTCGCGCGCCACCAGTTCGGTCTGGATGTCCGCCTCGTCGGGCAGCAGACGTTCGAACACGATCTGTACGCGCCCCTGTCGCAGTGCCTCGACCTGTTGCGGCGCCTGTGCGTAGTGCAGGACGACCTTGACGTCCGGATGCCGGCCGCCGAATTCGGCGAGCATGCGTGGCACGATGTCGAACGAGGCCGACCCATAGAGCCCGACATCCAACCTGCCGACCTGGCCGCGGCCTGCGCGTTGAGCGCGCTCCGCGGCCTGATCCATCAGCGCATCGATGTTCCGCGCATCGACCAGCAGTTGCTCGCCCGCCGCGGTCAGCGTGACCCCTCGGGCCGTCCGGTGAAAGAGCTCCACGCCCAGTTCGCTCTCCAGCGCCTGGATCTGGCGCGTGAGCGGCGGTTGCGAGATGCGCAGCCGCTCTGCCGCGCGGCCGATATGGCCTGCCTCTGCGACCGCGACGAAGTAGCGGAGCTTGCGGTGTGCGAAGTTCTTCATACCGAAAAAGTATTATAGAAGCCTTTTTTGATATTGGAAGGCATGAACGGGGATCTGCAGTGTCCGGGCAACCGCTGACATCAGGCAGGACCACATGCTCAAGCCCATCGAGACCGCAGAACGCCCCCTCAAGTCCCTGAACGGGATCTGGCGCTTCCGGATCGACGCGGATGGCCGCGGCCGCAGCGAGGAATGGTGGCGTGCGCCGCTGCGCGATGCGCGCGACATCGCCGTGCCGGCGTCCTACAACGATCTCTTCCCTGCGGCCGCGGTGCGCGACCATGTCGGCGACGCCTGGTACCAGACCGATGTGATCGTCCCGGCCGCTTGGGCGGGCCAGCGCATCGTGCTGCGCTTCGACGCCGCGACCCACCGCGCGGTGGTCTGGCTCGACGGCGCCGAGGTCGCTCGGCACGAGGGCGGCTACACGCCCTTCGAGGCGGACATCTCCACGCTTGCCCAGCCCGGGACGCGCCAGCGCATCACCGTCCGCGTCAACAACGAGCTGACCTGGGACACGATCCCGCCTGGACGCGTCCTGCGCGGTGCCAATGGTCGCCTCCGCCAGCAGGTCTTCCACGACTTCTTCAATTATGCCGGTCTGCACAGGTCGGTCTGGCTCTACGCCACGCCGCAATCGCATATCGCGGATGCGACCGTTGTGACCGACTATGTCCCGGCGACCGGTGCCGGCAGCGTCGAGTGGTCGGTCACGGTGGCCGGCGAAGGCGCGCTGCGCCTGTCGCTGATCGACTCGGATGGTGCCGTCGTCGCCTCCGGCGAGGCGAAGACGCTGGCCGGCGCGGCATCGGGCCGGCTGACGCTCGCGAAGGCGACCCCGTGGAGGCCCGGCCACGGCCATCTCTACACGCTGGCGATCGCCTACATGACCTCGTCGGGCGTGGATCGCTACAGCCTGCCGGTGGGCATCCGCACCGTGAAGGTGCGCGACGCGCGTCTGCTGATCAACGACGAGCCCTTCTATTTCACCGGCTTCGGGAAGCACGAGGACGCGGCAGTCCGCGGCAAGGGGCATGACGACGCCCTCATGATCCACGACTTCGCCCTGATGGACTGGATGGGCGCCAATTCGTTTCGGACGTCGCATTATCCCTATGCCGAGGAAGTCCTCGACTACGCCGACCGCAACGGCATCGTGGTTATCGACGAGACGGCGGCGGTCGGGCTCAACCTGTCCCTCGGCGCGCGGCTTACCGGCGCGAGCGACCTGCCGCAGGAGGCGTTTTCGCCCGAGGCGCTGTCCGCGCGCACCCAGGCCACGCATCTCCAGGCGATCCGCGAACTGATCGCGCGCGACAAGAACCATCCCAGCGTCGTGATGTGGTCGATCGCAAACGAACCGGACCTCAAGCCGAAGGGCGCGCTTGCCTATTTCCTGCCGCTGGTCGAGGCGGTCCGGACGCTGGATCCGACGCGTCCCGTGACGTCGGTCAACGTCATGTTCAACGGGCCCGAGGATGACGTGCTGGCTCCGCATCTCGACGTCCTCTGCCTCAACCGCTATTTCGGCTGGTACCTGCAGAGCGGCGATCTGGACGAAGCCGAGAGCGTGCTCGAGGCGGAGTTGCGCGTCTGGGCTGCGAGATACGGCAAGCCGATCGTCGTGACCGAATACGGCGCCGACACGATGCCCGGGCTGCACGCCGCCGTCCCCGCGATGTGGACCGAGGAATTCCAGTCGGAGTTCCTGGCCATGTATCACCGCGTGTTCGACCGTATCCCCGAGGTGATCGGCGAGCATGTGTGGAATTTCGCGGATTTCGCGACTTCCCAGGGCGTGATGCGCGTCGGCGGCAATCGCAAGGGCGTGTTCTCGCGCGACCGTCAGCCCAAGGCGGCCGCTTTCCTGCTCAAGGATCGCTGGACCGCCCGCGCCAGCGCCGAAGCGCCGCCGGCAAGCAAGCCTGTCGTGACGCGACGCATCGCGGACGACCGCGCGCAGCTGGGTGCGGCGGCCACCTGAAGCGGCCCGCCGGATCCCCCACCACAGATCAACGATCAACGATCAACGACCAACGACCAAGGACGAGGAGCGCTCGATCATGGCCCATGTCAGACCCAAATCTCTCCTGTTGGCGGCCGCGGCCGTCGTCGCGTTGTGCGCCGGTCGCGCCGATGCGCAGCAGAACACCGTCGAGGTGCTGCACTGGTGGACGGCCGGCGGCACTGCCGCCGCCGTCGCCAAGTTCAAGGACGCGGCCAAGGCCGCCGGGGTCGAGTGGAAGGACGTGGCGATCGCCGGCGATGGCAATCAGCGCACCCTGCTGCGCGCTCGCGTCATGAAGGGCGATGCGCCGGCGGCGGCGCAGATCAGCATGGATCTCAACGAATATGCCGAGGATCCCGCGCGTCTCTACTCCGTCGACGCGATCGCGAAGGCCGGCAATTGGGATGCGGTGCTGCCAGCCGCCGTCCGCGACTTCGTCAAGCTCAACGGCCCAAGCTACGTCGCCGTGCCGCTGAACATCCATCGCCAAAGCGTGATGTTCGTGTCCGATGCGGCCCTGAAGAAGATCGGCGCATCGGCGCCGCCGGCCAACTGGGACGAGTTCTTCGCCCAGGCGGACAAGGCGAAGGCAGCGGGATTGACGCCGTTCGCCTGGGGCAACAACCAGGTCCTTGGCATCGTCTTCCAGCAGATCGCCTTCTCGGTGATGGGGCCGGATCTCTTCACCCGCGCCTTCATCCGCAACGAGGAGGCGGCGCTCAGGAGCGCCGAACTGGCGAAGTCGATCGACACCTATCGCCGGCTTGCCGCCTTCGCCGACAAGAGCGCGGTCACCAAGCGCTGGAACGAAGGCACGCAGAGCGTGATCAAGGGCGAGACCCTGTTCCAGATCATGGGCGACTGGGCGAAGGCGGAATTCTTCGCCGCGAAGCAGGAAGCCGGGAAGGATTTCCACTGCGTGCCCGTCCCGGGGACGCAGAACAGCTTCTACTTCAATACCGACGCGATCCTGTTCTTCAAGTCGCGCAACGACGTGCCGCAGGCCAAGGCGACCCTGGCGCGCATCCTGATGGATCCGAGGGCGCAGGAGGAGTTCAACATCGTCAAGGGCTCCGTGCCGGCGCGCATCGACGCCGACATCTCGCGCTTCGACGCCTGTTCGCAGAAGAGCTATGCCGACTTCAAGGCGGCGGGCGAGGCCGGCACGCTGGTGCCGTTCCCGGCGATGGTCCTGTCCGCGGCGCGCTTCGGTGCGATGACCGACGTTGTGGTGCAGTTCTACGCGAGGCCAGAGACGCCGACGGCGGACGTCGTCGCCCGGCTGGTCGCTGCCGCGCGCATCTGAAGGTCATGCGGGGGCGTCGCCAGGACGTCCCCGCGCCACCCCTTTCGCCAGCGAGGTCGACGATGCGACCCAAGCCGAGTGCGCGTGCGCGGCTGGAGACAATCCTGCCCGCACTCGTCCTGTCGCCGGCCTTCGTGCTCGCGATCCTGTTCTTCTACGGCCTGTCGATATGGATCGGGGCCCTGTCCCTGACCCCGTCGCGCGGCCGCATCCAGTGGCAATGGGCCGGCCTCGACCAGTATGCGCGGCTGTTCGCCGACGAAGCCTGGATCGCGTCGCTGGTCAATCTGGCGGTCTTCCTGCCGGTGGCGATCGGCCTGCCCCTGGCGCTGGGCGCGTTCCTGGCGATCCTGCTCGACCAGCGCATCCGGGCCGAAGGGTTCCTGCGTACGCTTTATCTCTACCCGCTCGCTTTGTCCTGGATCGTGTCCGGGACGCTGTGGCTCTGGATGCTGCGTCCCGACATCGGGATCGAGAGCCTGCTCAAGCGGGCGGGCTTCGCGAACGCCTCGTTCGACTGGGTCGTCAACCCCGACTACTCGATCTACGCGATTGCCCTGGTGGCGGTCTGGCATTCGACGGGGTTCGTGATGGCGCTGTTCGTCGCCGGCCTGCGCGGCATCGACGACAGCATCGTCAAGGCGGCGCGGATCGATGGCGCGAGCCTGCCGCGCGTCTACTGGAGCATCATCCTGCCGGCGCTGCGGCCCACGGTCTTCAGCGCGCTCCTGATCCTGCTGCCGGCGATGATCAAGACCTACGATCTCGTCGTGGTGCTGACGCAGGGCGGGCCAGGGCATTCGAGCATGCTGCCCGCGGTCTTCGCCTATGAACGGTTCTTCGCGCGCAACCTGATGGGGCTGGGAGCTGCTGCCGGTGTCGTGATCCTGGCGCTGTGCGTCGCCATAGCCGTTCCGTACATCCTGATCGAGCTGAGGAGGCAGCGCAGCCATGAAGCCTGAATTCGGCCCCGCGCGCGTCGCGATCCACGTGGCGTTGCTTCTCGCGCTGGTCTTCTTCGCCCTTCCTGCCTGGTTCGCGCTGGTCAATTCCTTCAAGCCGCTGGAAGAGATCGTCGACGGCAACGTCTTCGGCCTGCCGGGCGAGTGGACGCTCGCGGCGTGGTCTAAGGCCTGGAGCACGGCCTGCACCGGCGCGGCGGAATGTGGCGGTTTGTCTGGCTATTTCGTCAACTCCGTCGCCGTCGTGGTACCCGCGACGCTCATCGGCGCGCTCTGGGGCTGCTTCAACGGCTATGTGCTCGCGAAGTGGCGGTTCCGCGGCAGCGAGGCGGTGCTGTTCGTGCTGATGTTCGGCTCGTTCATCCCGATCGGCCTGTTCCTGTTCCCGCTGACGATCGTGTTCGACCGGCTCGGCCTGTCCAGCGGGCTGGCCGGGCTGACCATCGTCTACGTCGTCTACTCGCTGCCGACGGCGCTGTTCTTCCGGAACTACTTCGTCGGCTTCCCCGGCGAGCTGATCAAGGCGGCGCGGATAGACGGTGCCGGCCTGCTGCGGACCTTCTGGTACGTGGTTCTGCCGACCGCCAAGCCGATCCTGACCGTGGTCGTGATCATGTCGTTCACCAACATCTGGAACGACTTCCTGTTCGCGCTGGTCCTGGCGCCGTCCGACAGCCAGACCGTCACGGTCGGTCTCAACAACCTGATCACCGTCGTCGAAGACCGCCCCGAGTACAACGTGCACATGGCGGGCGCGCTGATCGCCGCGCTGCCGACCGCGCTCGTCTACGTCGTCGCCGGAAAATACTTCGTGCGCGGGCTGACCGCCGGCGCCGTGAAAGGATAGACCATGGCCAGCCTCACGATCGCCAATGTCCGCAAGCGCTACGGCACTCTCGAGATCCTCAAGGGCATCGACCTGTCGATCGCCGACGGGGAGTTCCTGATCCTGGTCGGGCCGTCGGGCT
>CAYSUY010000062.1:0-4222 GCA_964434345.1 uncultured Acetobacteraceae bacterium | reverse complement strand
GGACATCGCCATGGTCTTCCAGTCCTACGCGCTCTACCCGTCGATGACCGTGCGCGAGAACATCGAGTTCGCGATGAAGATGAAGAAGATCCCGAAGGCCGATCGCGACGGCACGATCGAGCGGGTGTCGCGGATGCTGCAGATCGACAAGCTGCTCGACCGTCGCCCCGCGCAGCTGTCCGGCGGGCAGCGCCAGCGCGTGGCGATGGGCCGCGCGCTTGCGCGCGATCCGGCGGTGTTCCTGTTCGACGAGCCGCTGTCGAATCTCGACGCCAAGCTGCGCGTCGAGATGCGCGCGGAGATCAAGGCGCTCCACCAGCGTCTGCGCACGACGGTCGTCTACGTGACGCACGACCAGGTCGAGGCCATGACCCTGGGTGACCGGATCGCGGTCATGAAGGACGGCCATGTCATGCAGTTCGGAACCCCGGCGGACATCTATGATCGGCCTGCGAACATGTACGTGGCGTCTTTCATCGGCTCGCCGACCATGAATTTCATGCCGGCCACGCTGTGCGCCGACGCCGATGGGGGGGCGGTCCTCCGCCTGCCGGGGCTGGACCAGGACCTGCGTCTTCCTGGCCGTGCCGCTCCGTCCGGCGAGACGCCGGTGATCCTTGGCCTGCGTCCCGAACATGCGCGGCCGGTGGACGCCGGCACGCCGGGGGCTGTCGCGCTGCGCGTCGAGATGACCGAACCGACGGGCGCCGACACCTTCGCGACCGGCATGGCGGGCACGACGCGCGCGACCTTCCGCTTCGCGCCCAAGCAGACGCCCCAGGCCGGCGAGACCGCCTGGATCTTGCCCGACCTCGCCGCCGCCACGCTTTTCGATCCGCGCACCGAGCAGCGCCTCACGCCAGCGACCCACTGATCGCCAAGACAAGGACCCTGCCCATGATGAAGCCCGAGACCCGCGACCGGCTCAAGACGGTCAGCACCGCCACGCTATGCACGGCGTTGTTCAAGCGCGGCCTGCGCAACCAGTTCATCCAGGACGTGCGGCCGCTGAATCCCGGTCTCGGCACCATGGTCGGCGAAGCGTTCACGTTGCGCTACATCCCGGCGCGCGAAGACCTGAACCCGATCACGGTGTTCCAGGACCGCGCGCACCCGCAGCGCAAGGCGGTCGAGGAGTGTCCGCCCGGCGCGGTGATGGTCATCGACAGCCGCAAGGATGCGCGCGCCGCCTCCGCCGGATCGATCCTGGTCACGCGTCTGATGGTGCGCGGGGTCGAAGGGGTCGTCACCGACGGCGGATTCCGGGATTCGCCCGAGATCGCGCGCCTCGCCATCCCGGCCTATCACAACCGGCCGTCCGCTCCGACCAATCTGACCCTGCATCAGGCGCTGGACATCAACGTCCCCGTGGGCTGCGGCGACGTCGCGGTATGGCCGGGCGACGTCATGGTCGGCGATGGGGACGGGGTCGTCGCGATACCCGCGGCCATCGCCGATGAGATCGCTCTCGAAGCCGTCGAAATGACCGCGTTCGAGGATTTCGTTACCGAGAAGGTGCGCGAGGGGCGGTCGATCCTCGGTCTCTATCCGCCCACCGAGGAGGCCAACAAGGCGGAGTTCGCGGCCTGGCGCGTCGGGCAGGGACGCTGACGTCGTCCCGGGAGGGATGATCGACCGCCTCAGCGCCGGACCCGCAGCGGGGATCCGGCAGCGGCGAAGCGCACGTCTATCGCATCGAGATCGACGAGGCCGGCCGGGTCCGACTTGCGCGGCTGCGTCGCGAGGCCCGGCGCACGGTCGCGGCGCCAGAGCGCCAGCAGACGTTCCAGTTCATCCAGCGGCCGCGCATGGTCGTCGGCCCGGATGCAGAGATCGGGGAAATCCTCGGTGGTGACGAGCCGCAGCGCGGCCGATTGCTGGCCGCGCGCGTCGCCGCCCGCCCGCTGTCCGGCCTGCATCGCGGCGAGAAGTCGCTCTGGCAGGTCGCGGGCGCGATCGGCCAGGAATGTCGCCAGCGTGTCGCCGATCACGGCCGGGCCAGCCAGCATGTTGCCCGCGACGCTGACCGACGGTCCGTCCAGGTGGCCGCACCACATCACGCAGTTCTCGCCGGTCCAGGCGGCGCTGCGCCCATGGCGGTCGATGGCGTGCACCTGCCGCAGGCCACGTCCATCGTCGCCCGCGACCGCGCCGCGAATGGCCTGCTCGGGCGTCAGTCCACGCGCCATCGCGTCGAGGATCGCGGGGCCGAGATAGCGGTTCGAGAAGGATTGCGAGGCCACCGCGCCGACGCCCGCGCGCAGATGCGGGACGCTGGCGCCCACCGCGAAATTGCAGGTGGCGACAGCGCAGGCAAAGGCGCCGGACGTGGCGTCATGGGTAAGGATCGACCAGGTCATCGTCCATCACCGCCTGCGGGGCGCACGAACGCAGCCCCCCGTCGCGAGGACCATGTCCATGCGGATCGCCCTGGCCGATTTGGAAGACGTGGTCTCATCGCCTGCTCCGCAAAGCCGGGGACGGAGCCCGGATTACTCCCCGGCCCGAGGGAGTAATCCGGGCTCCGTCCCCGGTTGGTTTAGACGCGCCCGTGACAATGCTTGAACTTCTTGCGCGAGCCGCAGGGGCAGGAGGCGTTGCGGGCGGCCTTGCCCCAGGTCGATGGGTCACGCGGATCGATGTCCATCTGCGGCCGGCGCGGCGGCTCGGCCATGCCGGTGCCATCGCCGGCGGGCATGTCCTCGCCCGCGAGCGCGGGATCCCGGGTCGTCTCCTGGAGATGGGAGAAATCCGGCGGCGGCGGCTCCGACAGGAACGGGTCGGGTGCCTCCTCGGTGCGGACCTGCAGACGCGCCAGGACCTGGGTCGTCGTGTCCCGCACCTCGCCCAGCATCGATTCGAAGAGTTCGAAGGCTTCCTTCTTGTACTCGTTCAGCGGGTCGCGCTGCGCGTAGCCGCGCAGATGGATGCCCTGGCGCAGATGGTCGAGATTGAGCAGATGCTCCTTCCAGTGCTGGTCGAGCACCTGGAGGAGGATCGACTTCTCCGCCATCCGCATGAGCTCCGGACCGATATTGGCGGCCTTTTCGGCCATCAGGCGGTCGACCGCGTCGATCAGGCGGCTGCGGATCTCCTCGTCGGCGATCCCTTCCTCCTTCGCCCATTCGGCGAGGGGCAGGTCGAGGCCGAACAGCCGCTGGATCTCCGTCTGGAGGGTCGCGGTGTCCCATTGCTCGGCGTACGCGTTCTCTGGGATGCAGCGGGCGACGAGCGCGGTGACGGCTTCGTGCCGGTACTCGGCGATGCGCTCCTGCACGTCCTCGGCGCGCATCAGGTCGCGGCGCTGTTCGTAGATCACCTTGCGCTGATCGTTCATGACGTCGTCGAAGCGCAGCAGCTGCTTGCGGATCTCGAAATTGCGTGCCTCGACCTTCTGCTGAGCCTTTTCGAGCGCCTTGTTGATCCAGGGATGGACGATCGCCTCGCCCTCCTTGAGCCCGAGCTTGACCAGCATCGTGTCCATGCGCTGCGACCCGAAGATGCGCATCAGGTCGTCCTCGAGGCTGAGGAAGAATTTCGACCCGCCGGGATCGCCCTGGCGGCCCGAGCGGCCGCGCAGCTGGTTGTCGATGCGCCGGCTTTCGTGACGCTCCGTGCCGACGACGTAGAGGCCACCGGCCTTGAGCACGACCTCGCGCGCGGCGGCGACCTCGGCGCGGATGGCCGCGATGCGCGTCTCGCGTTCAGCAGGATCCGCGACATCCGCAAGTTCGTGGCGCACGCGCATGTCGAGATTGCCGCCGAGCTGGATGTCGGTACCGCGGCCCGCCATGTTGGTGGCGATGGTCACCGCGCCGGGGCGTCCGGCCTGCGCGATGATCTGCGCTTCCTGCTCGTGGTAGCGCGCGTTGAGCACGGCATGGGGGATGCCGCGCTGCTTGAGTTCGGCGGCGAGGGTCTCCGATTTTTCGATCGACACGGTGCCGACGAGAACGGGTTGCTGGCGCGTGCGGCACTCCTCGATGAGCGTCACGATCGCCGCGTTCTTCTCGCGCAGCGTGCGGTAGACCTCGTCGTCCTCGTCCTTGCGCGCGACGACCACGTTGGTCGGGATCTCCACGACCTCGAGCTTATAGATCTCCGCGAATTCGGTCGCCTCGGTCATCGCCGTGCCGGTCATGCCCGCGAGCTTGGGGTACATGCGGAACAGGTTCTGGTAGGTGATCGAGGCCAGGGTCTGGTTCTCGGTCTGGACCTCGAC
>CAYSUY010000061.1:14378-20272 GCA_964434345.1 uncultured Acetobacteraceae bacterium | reverse complement strand
AGCTTGGCGAAGACGTCGCGCACGGTCTGGAACAGGACCTCGCCCTGCTCGGTCAGAATCAGGCCGCGCGCATGGCGATGGAAGAGCGGCGTGCGCAGCGATTCCTCGAGCGCGCTGATCTGACGGCTGACCGCGGATTGCGAGAGATTCAGCGTCTCGCCCGCGTGCGTGAAGCTTCCCGCCTCGGCGACGGCGTGGAAGATGCGCAGCTTGTCCCAGTCCATGTCCTTTGCCTCGCTCGCCGCGTCAGACCGCCGCCGGCGCGGCATCGTGATGCGCAAGGAACCGCTCCGCCTCGAGCGCGCCCATGCATCCCATGCCGGCCGCGGTCACGGCCTGGCGGAAGACCTTGTCCTTGACGTCGCCGGCCGCGAAGACACCGGGGATGTTGGTCGCCGTCGAATCGGGACGGGTGATCAGGTAGCCCTCGGAATCCATGTCGAGCTTGCCGCGGAAGAGCTCGGTCGCCGGCGTGTGGCCGATCGCCACGAAGAGGCCGTCGATCGCGAGACGGCTCGTCGCGCCCGTGCGCAGGTTCCGCAGCGCGATGCCGGAGACCGCGGCGGGCTCGCCGTCGCCGAGGACGTCCTCGATGACGCTGTCCCAGACCATCTCGATCTTCGGATGCGCGAGGACGCGCGACTGGTTCGTCTTGTCGGCGCGTAGCGTGTCGCGGCGATGGACGAGATAGACCTTGGCCGCGTGGTTGGTGAGGTAGAGGGCTTCCTCCGCCGCGGTGTTGCCGCCGCCGACCACGGCCACGGTCCTGCCGCGGAAGAAGAACCCGTCGCAGGTCGCGCAGGCGGAGACGCCGAAACCGCGCAGCCGCGTCTCGCCGGGGAGGCCCAGCCAGCGCGCCTGCGCGCCGGTGCAGACGATCAGCGTCTCGGCGAGATAGGTGTCGCCCGAATCGCCGTGCAGCACGAAGGGGCGGCGGTCGAGATCGACCGAGACGATCATGTCCTCGATCAGCGTGGTGCCGACATGCGTCGCCTGGGCGGCCATCTGATCCATCAGCCACGGCCCTTGGACGGCGGTGGCGAAGCCCGGGAAATTCTCGACCTCGGTCGTGATCGACAACTGCCCGCCCGGCTGCATGCCGCGGATGAGGAGCGGGGCGAGATTGGCACGCGCGGCGTAGATCGCCGCCGTGTAACCGGCGGGTCCGGAGCCCAGGACGACGACCTTGCTCTCATGCGTGCGCGACATCGTCGATCCACCCCTTGCTGGCGCCCACCGAAGTCGGGGGAAGCTAAGGAGAGCATCGGGGATCGGCAAGTATCGCGGGCGGTGTTTCACCCGCCGAAACTTTCGCCGCCGAATATTTCAGTTTGTTTCGGTCTTGCCGGGTGCGGGCCAGCCGAAACGGCGGCGGATCTCGGCGGCGGCGCGCATCGTGTCGTCGGGCGGCGCGTAGCTCCATGTCGCGAGCGGCGCGTCGTCGTCGGGGAAGCGGCGCAGCAGCCCCTGCTCGGTCAACAGATCGACGAAACGCTGCAGGCGGCGCGAGCGCCCGGCAAGCGGGATCCAGTAGACCGGCTTGCCCGTGCCCAGAGCCTCCGAGATCATCGAGACGGAATCTTGCGTGACCGCGATCGCGTCGGCCAGCGCCAGCATGCCGAGATAGGGGTTGGGCGGCTGGCCGTCCCAGACATAGGCGCCCGCGGGCGCGAGTTCGGCGCGCAGCAGCGCCGCATTGGCGGCGCCGGTGCGACGCGAGGCGCTGACCGCGAGGCCGATGCCGTCGCGGTGCATGCGTAGCCGCAGGCTCGCCGCGATCGTGCCGATCCGCTCCGGACCCAGTTCGAAACGCCCGTTCGGTCCACCGCACAGGAAGGCGAGGCGCGGCCGCGGCAGCTGCCCGAGGATCGGGGCCCAGGCCGTGCCGGCCGCGGCCAGCGCGTCCTGGTCGAGTCCGTGCAGGGTCGCGCGTGTCGCCAGCACGTTGGACCCGGTGGTCCCGTCATGCTGTGGCGCGATCACGAGGTCGAAGCGCGCGCGGCCGACGCGCGGGGTCTGGACATGGACGATGCGCGTGGCGCCGCCCGAGGCGCGCTGGATCGCGAGTGCGAGCGGCGCGGCGGCGCTGCCCGAACTGATCAGCAGATCGGGCCAGGGCGGCGCGAGGCTGTCGCCATCCGGCGCGAGGGCCGCGAAGGGGCGGATCCAGAACCGGCCGGGCAGCCAGTCCCAGGGCCGGCGCAGGCGTATGCGCTTGATCACCGGGTCGACGCCGAGCGCGCGGGCGAGGCCGCGGCACGGCGCCTCGGTGCCGGCCAGGCCTTCGGTCAGGATCCAGGTGATGGGACGTGCCATGCGCGTTCGGGTCGATCCGGGATGCGTCGCTTGGCTGGAATATAATTGCGCAGCGGCGCAATATCGCTACTCATTCTTGCCGTCCGTATCCCAGCGGAGAGCGCCCGTGCCGCGCCCGAAACTCGACAAGGTCGATCGAAAGATCCTCGCCGCGCTGCAGGCGGATGGGCGCATGAGCAATGTCGAACTGGCGCGTCAGGTCGGTCTGTCGGCACCGCCCTGCCTGCGCCGGGTCCGCGCGCTGGAGCAGGCCGGGGTCATCCGGGGCTACCATGCCGAACTCGCGCCGGCCGAACTCGGCTTCAACATCACGGTCTTCGCGCAGGTCGGGCTGTCGAGCCAGGCCGATGGCGACCTGCGCGCCTTCATGGATCTGGTCGCTACCTGGCCGCAGGTGCGCGAATGCCACATGCTGGCCGGCGAGACCGATTTCCTGCTCAAGATCGTGGCGGAGAACTGGGAGACCTATGAGGCCTTCCTCACGCGACAGCTGACCACCGCGCCGAATGTCAGCCACGTCAAGTCGGCGCTGTCGATCCGCACGGCCAAGCAACTGCCCGGGGTGCCGGTGGACGCGCGCTGAGTCGCGCTCAGAGATACTTGTCGCGGCGCGCGATCGTCGCGTCGGCGACATAGGCGAAGACCGCATAGTGCCGGAAATAGGCGGCGGCGAGATGGTCGAGCAGCGCCTGGGCCAATTCGGCGCGCACGACGGTCTCGATCCGGACATGCGTGCCTTCCCAGTCATGGGGACCGGGCGCGTCGTCCGGACCGCGGCCGCGGCGCCATTCCGAATATCCCTCGTAGCGGCTGTAGCCGCGCGCGCCCAGGCGCTTCACGTCGTCGACGATGCGGTCGGCGATCTCGGGTTCGGTCAGGATCACGACGAGCTTGAAACGCGTGTCGGGCATAGGGTCACCCCTGGATGAGCCGGGCGAGGGCGGCATAGAGCGGCAGCCCGACCAGCAGGTTGAACGGGAAGGTGATGGCCAGTGCCGCGGTCAGGTAGAACGCCGGATTGGCGGCCGGCAGCGCCAGACGGACGGCCGCGGGCGCGGCGATATAGGAGGCGCTGGCCGCGAGCGTGCCCAGCACGGCCATGCCCCCGGTCGACAGGCCGGTGGCCCATCCCGCGACGACGCCGGCCGCTCCGTTGATCAGCGGCGCGCCGATCGCGAAAGCGACCAGGAAGCGGCCGACGCGCGCCACGTCCTTGAAGCGCTGCGCGGCGACCATCCCGAGATCGAGAAGGAACAGGCAGAGCGCGCCCTGGAAGGGATCGGCGAAGAACGGCGCCACGCTCTTGTAGCCTTGCGGGCCGGCGGCGAAGCCGATGACGAGCCCGCCCGCGAGGAGCAGGATCGAACGGCCGGCCAGGACCTCGTGCAGCGCCGTGCGCCACGCCCCGCCCGTCCGGGCCTCGCGGGCCAACAGCAAGCCGATCACGATCGCCGGCACTTCCATCAGCGCGAGGATGGCCGGCATGAAGCCCTCGGCCGGCATGCCCAGGCTGTCGACATAGGCGAGCGCGGCGATGAATGTCACGGCCGAGACGGAGCCGTAATGCGCCGCGAGCGCCGCCGCGTCGACCGAGGCGAAGCCGCCGAGGCGCACGAGCGCGGCATAGGCCCAGAACGGGATCGCGATCCCGAGGCCTATTCCGGCCAGCGCCGGCGCGATCACGTCGCCGAAGGGCGCCGTCGCCAGCGCCGCCCCGCCCTTCAGGCCGATCGCGAGCAGCAGGTAGATCGACAGCGCCGTGTAGACCGGCTCCGGAAACTTGAGATCGGAGCGCAGCAGCGTTGCGGCGACGCCGAGGGCGAAGCAGAGCGTCATCGGCGACAGCGCGCCGAGACGCAGAAGATCGAGCGTGTCCATGGCGACCCGCGTATCTAGGGAGTGCCGCGCGCGGCGCCAATCCCGCGGCGCTACTGCAACAGGCGGGAGAGGGCGGCATAGAGCGGCAGGCCGACGACGAGGTTGAACGGAAACGTGATCGCCAACGCGGCCGTCAGGTAATAGCCGGGATTGGCAGCGGGCAGAGCGAGGCGTACGGCGGCCGGCGCGGCGATGTAGGAGGCGCTTGCGGCGAGCGTGCCCAGCACCGTGGCGCCACCGGCGGAAAGCCCTACGGCCCATCCGGCGAGGACCCCGGCCGTGCCGTTCAGGAGCGGTGCCGTGATCGCGAAGGTCACGAGGAAGGGACCGACCTTGCGCGCATCCTTGAAGCGGTGCGCGGCGACCATCCCGAGATCGAGCAGGAACAGGCACAGCGCGCCCTGGAACGGATCCGAGAAGAACGGCGCCACGCTCTTGTAACCCTCCGGCCCGGCGAGGAAGCCGATGGCGAGCCCACCGCCGAGCAGCAGGATCGAGCGCCCGGCGAGGATCTCGCGCAGCGCGCCGCGCCAGGCACCGCCGGCACGCGCCTCGCGGGCCAGCGACAGGCCGATGACGATCGCAGTCACGTCCATGATCGGCAGCATCGCGGGCATGAAGCCCTCCGCCGGCATGCCGAGGCGCTGCACATAGGCGAGTGCGGCGATGAAGGTGACGCTGGAGACGGCGCCGTAATGGGCCGCGAGCGCGGCCGCGTCGGCGCCGCTGAAGCCGCCGACACGGCGTAGCGCGGCATAGACCCAGACGGGGATCGCGATCCCGAGCGCGAGGCTCGCTGCGGCGGGCATGGCGACATCGGCGAAGGGCGAGACCGCGAGCGCGGCACCGCCCTTCATGCCGATCGCGAAGAGCAGATAGATCGACAGGCCAGTATAGATCTGGTCTGGGAATTTGAGGTCGGAGCGCAGCAGCGTCGCGCCGACGCCGAGGACGAAGCTGAGCGTCATCGGCGACAGCAGGCTGAGGCGGAGTATGTCGCCGGTATCCATGGCCGGCTTGTCTAGCACGATCGGCCGTCCCCGCACGCCGGTCGTGCGCGGATCTTCGGCGCCTGCCGCCGGGTGCGCGGTCGTCGCTTGTGTCGCGGGATCGTCGGCGTGCGCGGGTCTCCCGAGCTCCCCATGCCCTCCTGCCGCCGTGCTTGCGCACGGCGACTGTCCTCCCGGCCGCGCCTACGCGCGGCCAGGAGGACGGTGCCTTTCGGGGCGGCCGTCGTGCCGCGCGGCGGGATCGACCGCCCGGATACAAGATGGATCGGCCAGGGCTGCGCAACGATCTGTTACAATTCAGACACGCTGGCGCAGGCCGGTGATCGTAGGGTCCGAAGATGAGCCGTGATCCGGGACAAGACGCACAGCGACCCAAGGGCCAGATGCCTCCGGAACTCGCGATCCTCGTCGTCGACGACGATGGCGAGATCCTGTCGCTTGTCGCCAAATTCCTGCGTGCCAACGGATTTCGTGTCCATACGGCACGCAACGGCCCGGAAATGGGCGAGGCGCTCAGGCATGCCGCGATCGACCTCATCGTCCTGGACCTGATGCTGCCCGGGCGCAACGGTCTCGATCTGTGCCGCGACCTGCGCCGCGGTTCCTCCGTTCCGGTCATCATGCTGACGGCGAAGGGCGAGGAGACCGACCGCATCATCGGGCTGGAGGTCGGCGCCGACGATTACCTGC
>CAYSUY010000061.1:3954-14368 GCA_964434345.1 uncultured Acetobacteraceae bacterium | reverse complement strand
GAAGCCCTTCAATCCGCGCGAACTCCTGGCCAGGATAAACGCCGTTCTCAGGCGCGCGCGCGCCACCGACCAGCATCCTGCCACGCGCGGCGGGCGGGCCGTCCTGTTCGCCGGCTGGCGTCTCGATACCCTCAAGCGCGAACTCACGGATCCACGGGGCGTCGTGGTCGACCTGTCCACCGGCGAATACGATCTTCTGCTCGCTTTCCTGGAGGCGCCGCAACGGGTCCTGACGCGGGAGTTCCTGCTCGATGCGGCGCGGAACCGGTCGCTGGAGGCTTTCGACCGGTCGATCGACGTCCAGGTCAGCCGGCTCCGACGCAAGCTCGACGGCATCGAGGACCTGATCAAGACCGTGCGGGGGGCGGGCTATCTCTTCGCCGCCGACGTGACGCGTGAGTGACCGCCCCGCAGGCCTGCGCGCCGCTCTCGGGCGACGTCTCGACAGCCTCGCGTTGCGGACCACGCTCGTCGTGCTGCTGGGCATCGGCCTCGTGCATGTCGCCAGCCTCTGGACCTATCAGCACAGCCTGACGCGCGAACTCGAACTCGCGAACGAGGCCCGCCTGGCGGATCAGCTTCTCGCGATCAAGCGGGCGGTGATGCGCGTTCCCGAGCGCGACAGGGAGACGGTCGCCCACGAGATGTCCGGCGGGGCCATCGAGGCGCATTGGAGCCGCACGGAGCATGCCGTCGCCGGCGGGACGGGGGCGGCCGACTGGGAGGCGCTCGGACGACGGCTTCGCGATGTCGCCCCGGAGATCGCCGATGACGGTCTCGTGATCGGCGCCAACCGGCGCGTGGCCGACGATCCGCATCTTGCCCTGATCTCGATCCGCCTGCCCGACCAGTCCTGGGTCAATGTCAGCCTGGTCGCCTGGACCCCGCGGATGCCCGACGGTCGCGGTACCTTGCTGTCGACGAGCCTGATGGCGCTGGGCGCCATCGTCGTGTCGGTGCTTCTGGTGCGGTGGCTTACCCGGCCTCTGACCGGCTTCGCCGCCGCGGCCAAGGCGTTGTACGGGAGCAAGACCGTGGTCGTCGTTCCCGAGGACGGTCCCCGCGAGGTCCGTGCCCTCGCGATCGCCTTCAACGACATGCAGCGGCGGATCGGCAGATTGATCGACGACCGCACCCAGGCTCTCGCGGCCGTGTCGCATGACCTCAAGACGCCGATCACGCGGCTTCGGTTCCGGGTCGAAGACATCGCGGACCCGGATGCGCGCTCGGCCATCGCGGCCGATCTCGACGAGATGGAGCGCATGCTCGACCAGACGCTCGCCTATCTGCGGGGCGATCGGGCCGACGAGGAGATCAAGCCGATCGACCTCGTTGCGATCCTCGAGACGATCGCGGGCGACATGTGCGACCGCGGTCATGGGGTCGTGCTCGACGGTGCCGGCAATGTGGGCGTTCCCGGCAGACGCCTCGCGCTGAAGCGTGCGTTCGCGAATCTCGTCGACAACGCGGTCAAGTATGGCGGACGCGCAGAGATCGCCGTCGAGGATCGCGCCGACACCGTTGTCGTCCGGATCCGGGACCATGGGCCGGGCATAGCGCCCGCGGATGTCGATCGGGCGCTCGCGCCCTTCGTTCGCCTGGAGCCATCTCGCAACCGCAAGACCGGCGGGTTCGGGCTCGGGCTCACGATCGCGCAGGCGATCGTCCAGGGGCATGGCGGAAGTCTGACCCTTGCCAACCACGCAGCGGGCGGGCTCGAGGTGTCGGTCGTCCTGCCGAAGGCCGGATCGCCAGCCTGAAACAATCGGTTACATGGGCGACATATTTGCGGAGTGTCCGTCCTCTACGCCGTGGGGTCATGCGATTCATTTCCGCGGCCGGCATGGCAATCCAGGATCCGATGCGTCTCGCGATGCTGGTGATCCTCGTGACGATTTTCGGGGGGGCGTCGGCCCGGGCGCATGAGGGGCATGACCATGGTGCGCCGCCGCCGCCGGTGACGACGACGATCGCGCCGCGTGCCGACGCGTCGTCGCCCGATTTCGAACTGGTGGCCATCGCGCGGGGCACGACGCTGCGCATCTATCTCGACACGTTTCGCGGCAACGAGCCGGTCGAGGACGCCGGGATCGAGGTCGACGGACCTGGCGGCACGGTGAAGGCGGCGGCGATCTCCGGTGGCGCCTATACGATCGACGCGCCCTGGATCGCGCAACCGGGGACCCACGCGCTCGCCTTCACGGTCCAGGCGCGCGGCACGATCGATGTCCTGACGGCCACGCTGATCATCCCGGAGGTGGTGCCATCACGGCCTGTGACCGGGGGCTCATGGTCACGGGGCGGGAGTTTCGCGTGGACGCGGGACATCGCGGCGCGTTTGGCGGCCGGCGATGCCAGCCTGTGGATCGTTGGCGCCGGGTCGTTCCTGGCGGGTATGCTCGTGACCTGGCGTCCGGGCAGGCGTCGCGGCGTCGCGGCAGGGTTTGCGCTGGCGCTGCTGGCCGTCCCGATCGACGCCCGCGCCGCCGGCACGGCGGACGCGGCGTCGGCAATCGCCGGGCGGGACGTGGCGCAGCGCTTTGCCGACGGGGCGGTCTTCGTGCCGAAGACGACACAGCGCATCCTTGCCATCCGGACGCTCTTCACCGAACTGCGCAGTTTCGCGGGCACCGTGGAACTGCCAGCCCGCATCATTCCCGATCCTGACGCCGCCGGTTTCGTCCAGGCCGCCGTCGCAGGGCGCCTCGCGCCGCCCCCCGGTGGATTTCCGCGGCTTGGCATGCCCGTCGCCGCGGGCGATGTGCTGGCGCTCGTCCAACCGGCCATCGGAGCCGCGGACGTGACAAGCCAGCAGCAGCAGGCGCGGGAACTCGATCAGCAGATCGCGCTCGTCGAGCGCCGCCTGGAGCGCTCGCGCCAGATCCAGAACGTGGTCGCCCGCGCGCAGATCGAGGATGCGGAACTGGAACTGCGCGGCCTGCGCATCCGTCGCGCCAACCTCGAACGATCGCCGCGCGAACCGGAAAAGCTGGTGGCGCCGGTTTCGGGCGTGATCGCCGCAGCCCGGGCGATCGCGGGGCAGATCGCAGAGCCGAACGCGCTCATCTTCCAGATCGTCGATCCCGCGCGCTTGTGGGTGGAGGCGTCGAGCTTCGAGGTGCATTCCCTGGCCGCTGTCGCACATGGACGTCTCGGCGATGGCCGGACGGTGCCGCTCGCCCATCGCGGGTCCGGGCTGTCCGAGCGCAATCAGGCCATCGCGATCCAGTTCAGTGTGGAAGGGCCGACGCGCGGCCTGCGCGTCGGACAACTTCTGACCGTCCTGGCCTCGACCGGCGACGAGCGCAGCGGCATCGCCGTGCCGCGCACGAGCGTCCTGCGGGGAGCGAACGGGCAGGCCATCGTCTATGAACACACCAACGCCGAGCGCTTCCTGCCGCGGGAGGTACGTGTCGAACCACTCGACGGCGATCAGGTCCTTATCGTGGCCGGGATGGAGGCCGGCAGGCGCATCGTCACCCAGGGCGCCGAACTCCTGAACCAGATCCGCTGAGGCGCTGGCGATGTTCAACGTCCTGGTCACGCAGTCGCTGCGCCATCGTCTGTTCGTGCTCGCCTTCGCCGCGGCGCTGATGCTGTTCGGCGCCTTCACCGCGACGCGGCTGCCGGTCGACGTCTTTCCGGATCTCAACCGTCCGACCGTGACGATCATGACGGAGGCAGAGGGGCTGGCGCCGCCCGAAGTGGAGCAACTCGTCACCTTTCCGATCGAAACCCAGATGAACGGACTGCCTGGGGTCGCCCGCGTGCGGTCGACGTCGGGCGTGGGGCTGTCGATCGTCTATGTCGAGTTCGGCTGGGGGTCCGATATCTATCGCAACCGCCAGCAGATCGCGGAACGCCTGTCCCTGGTGCAGCCCCAGCTGCCGTCGAACGTCGTCCCGCAGATGGGACCGATCAATTCGATCATGGGGCAGATCATGCTGGTGGCGGTCACCGGACCGCACGGCGCTTCGGCCATGGATCTGCGCGAACTGGCGGATTTCACGATCCGCCCGCGCCTGCTCGCCATTCCGGGCGTCGCGCAGGTGATCCCGATCGGCGGCGAAGTCCGGCAGTTCCGCGTCGCGCCGAACCCCGCGGCGATGCGTGCGCTCGGCGTGTCCCAGACCCAGCTGGAGGCGGGCTTGGCGCAATTCGGCGCCAACACCGGCGGTGGCTTCACGGATCAGTACAGCCGCGAGTTCCTGATCCGGAACATCGGCCGCACCCGCAGCCTCGACGACCTGCGCGGCGTGATCGTCGCGACGGTGGCAGGGCAGCCGGTCGCGCTGCGGCAGGTCGCCGACGTGTCGTTCGCCCCGCGCGTCAAGCGCGGCGATGCAGGTTTCCAGGGACGCTCGGCCGTGATCGTGTCGGTCGAGAAGCAGCCCGGTGTCGACACCATGCGCCTCACGGCGCAGCTCGAACGCGCGATCCGGGACATCACGGCGACGCTGCCGGACGGGATCCGGGCGGATCAGGTGCTCTTCCGGCAAGCGAGCTTCATCGAGACCTCGATCGGCAACGTGAAGACGGTGCTCCTCGAGGCGATCGTGGTGGTCGCGATCGTCCTGTTCGCGTTCCTGCTGAACGTGCGGACGACGGCGATCTCGCTGACCGCGATCCCGGTCTCGATCCTGATCACGGCGATCGTCTTCCATCTGATGGGATTGTCGATCAACACCATGACGCTCGGCGGTCTCGCCATCGCGATCGGCGAACTGGTCGACGACGCGGTGGTCGACGTCGAGAACATCTTCCGCCGGTTGCGCGAGAACCGGGCACGTGGCGAGCCGCGTCCCGTGTTCGACGTGGTGGTCTCCGCGAGCCAGGAGGTGCGATCGGGCATCGTCTACGCCACCATGATCATCGTCCTGGTCTTCGTTCCGCTGTTCGCGCTGTCCGGGATCGAGGGACGCCTCTTCGCGCCGCTGGGGCAGGCCTATATCGTCTCGATCCTCGCGAGCCTCGTGGTCTCGATCACGCTCACGCCGGTCATGGCCTACTACATGTTGCCCGGGCTGAAACGGCTCGACGCGCATGAAGGGCTCGTCGTCCGCCTCCTCAAGCGCGGCAACCGGCACCTTCTCGACTGGTCGTTCCGCCATCCGAAGACGCTGATGGCCGGCGCGCTCGGCGGGGTGGTCGCCGCCGGCGTGGTCGCGACCCAGCTGCCGCGGTCGTTCCTCCCGCCCTTCAACGAGGGCACGCTGACGATCTCGATGATGTTCAATCCCGGCATCTCGCTGGCCGAGAGCCATCGGGTCGGATTGATCGCGGAGCGCCTGATCATGGAGGTGCCGGAGGTCAGGCTCGTCGGCAGGCGCACGGGGCGCGCCGAACTCGACGAGCATGCCGAAGGTGTCCACTCCTCCGAAATCGATGTCGAACTGCACCCGGAGGGTCGCGCGAAGAACACGATCGTCAACGACATCCGCGCCCGGCTTTCGGTGCTGCCCGTCACCACCAACATGGGGCAGCCGATCTCGCACCGGCTCGATCACATGCTGTCCGGCGTTCGCGCGCAGATCGCACTGAAGGTCTTCGGCGAGGATCTCGACACGATGCGGGCTCTGGCTGAGGACCTGCGCCTGAGGATCGCCGGCATTCCCGGCGTCGTCGACCTCCAGGTCGAAAAGCAGGTCCGCATCCCCCAACTCGAGATCGTCGTCGATTATCGGCGTGCCGCGCTCTACGGGCTTCAGCCGGCGGCCGTGACCGAGCAACTGGAGCGCCTGTCGAACGGCAGGGTCGTGTCGCGGATCGTCGACGAAAACCGGCGGTTCGACGTCGTCGTCCGTCTCGAGGACGAGCGGCGGACCACGCAGGGGCTCGCCGACCTGCTCATCGAATCCCCCATGGGCTGGATCCCGGTGCGCGAGATCGCCGTCGTGGTCGAGACGGATGGACCCAACCAGATCCTGCGCGAGAACGGCCGGCGACGCGTCGTCGTGATGGCGAATACGGACGGCGCCGCGGACATGGCGAGCGTGGTCGCGCAGATCCGGCGGTCGATCGCCACGCTTCCCATGCCGCCGGGCTTCTTCGTCAGTCTCGAAGGGACTTTCCAGGCGCAAGAGGAGTCGATGCGTACGATCGGGCTCCTGAGCCTCGTGTCGATGGCGATGATCTTCGCCATCCTCTACGCGCGCTATCGCTCCCTTCTGTTCGTCGCGATCATCATGGCGAGCGTGCCGCTCGCGCTGATCGGGTCCGTCACGGCGCTCTGGCTCGCGGGCCAGCCCTTGTCCGTCGCGTCGATGATCGGTTTCATCACGCTGACGGGCATCGCGACCCGCAACGGGATCCTGAAGATCAGCCACTACATCAATCTGGCGATCCAGGAGGGACTCGTCTTCGGCCCCGAACTCGCGATGCGCGGTTCGCTCGAGCGGCTGACACCTGTGCTGATGACCGCGCTGTCGGCCGGCGTGGCGCTCCTGCCGCTGATGGTCGATCCCCTCGCACCCGGCAAGGAGATCCTGCACCCGGTCGCGATCACCATCTTCGGTGGGCTCGTGACGGCCACGGCGCTCGACACTGTCCTGACCCCGACCTTGTTTCTGCGCTACGGGCGCGTGCCGCTGGAGCGGCTGGTGGCACAGGTGCATGCCGCGCTGCCTCGCGACGCCACGGCCTCGAAGACCGTCGAGTCCTTCTGACCCATGACATGGAGCCTCCTCATGACCCGTCTTCTCCTCGTCGCTCTGCTGGGCGTCTCGCTCGCCGCGCCTGCCCTCGCGCATGACCCGCGTCCCGGCCCGAATGGCGGGCTGAAGGTCGATGCCGGAACGCGGCACCATGCGGAACTGGTCGCAAACGGAACGACGCAAGTCGTCGTATTCCTCTACGACGCCAATGATCGGCCCGTCCCGTCGCTCGGGTATCGCGCCAATGCGATTCTGGTCGTCGGCGGCGGCACGCAGCGCTTCGCCCTTCAACCAGGCGACGGCAACCGACTCGTCGGAACGGCGCCGGTCCCCGTGCCGGCCCGAACCAAGGGAGCGGTCCAGATCACGGGACCCGATGGCGTGACCGCACAGGCGCGGTTCTGAGCGTACATGCGCCGCGTCCGAAAAAACGAGACCGATGCGCAAGATGCCGGTCAACACGGCTACGGCACACCCTGTGGCGCGGGAATGATCCGTGGCCGCAACGGCCTGAGAGGAGTTTCGTCATGAGGATGGTTTCTGCAACGACGCTTGCACTCGTCGTCATCCTGAGCCTTGACACCGGCGCGCTGGCCCAGGCCAGCCATGGTCACCATGCTACCCATGGCGCAGGAAACGCGCGGTCTCAGTCGACGGACGACATGAACCCCATGATCGGCGCGATGCGCCGGATGTTGCCGATGATGGAGAAGGCAGGACGTGCGTCACCCGCGGAGCGTGAGCGGATCATGAACGAGATCCGTCCCCTGATGCAGGAACTGATGCCGGCGATGCACGCGGCGATAGCCGGCCCTGGTGCAGCGGGGGCGTCTGGCGGCGGCCATCTGGGGCACGGTCATCCGGCGGCCAGCACGTCGCCGTCGACGCGCGCCTTCGAGGCCGTGAATGAGAAAATGCACCGTGACATGGCGATCGTCTTCACCGGCAACGCCGACATTGATTTCGTGCGGGGAATGATCCCGCATCATCAGGGCGCCATCGACATGGCGCGTGTCGCTCTCGAACATGGCGGTGACGCGTGGGTGCGAAATCTCGCGGTCGAGATCGTTGCGGCGCAGGAAAGGGAGATCGCCGAGATGCGCGCCTGGCTGGCGCGCAATTCCCGCTGACCGCGCCACCGCTTGCCCCTATGCGCTGCTCCACTTCAGCCAGCGGGGCGTCACCCATCCGGCAGGGAGAATTCCGATGCTAGACAGACGCGCCTTCATGATCGGCTTGGTCGTCGCACCCGCGGGCGCGCGCCTCGCCCTCGCCACTCCGGGGATGACGGTGTTCAAGGATCCGAATTGCGGTTGTTGCGACGCTTGGGTCGACCACGTAAGAGCCGCAGGCCTTGCGGCGCTCGTCAGGTCCGAGGTGCGAATGGACATGGTAAAGGCGCAGTTGGGCGTTCCTTCCGACCTCGTCTCGTGTCACACCGCGCTGATCGATGGCTATGTCGTCGAGGGTCACGTGCCTGTCGAGACGATCGTGACGGTGCTGCGCGAGCGGGCACGGCTGTCGGGGATAGCCGTCCCGGGCATGCCGATCGGGTCGCCTGGAATGGAGATACCCGGCCGGGCGCCCGAGCCCTTCGACGTCGTCGGCTTCGCAGCGGATGGAACGCGCCGTGTCGTTGCCGCCTATCCCGGAGGCTATCGCAGGTGATCGCGCGTCGGTGATGCGCCGCGGGGCCGGTATCGCGGGTTTTGCTTGACGGGTTGGCGCCGGGCGCACAGCTTCGCGCTCCTGCAATACGGGAGAAACCGGAATGCTTGAGCGGGCTTCGCGACGCGCGGCGCAGTGTCTTTTAGCCATGGGGGCTGTCCTCGTCACCGGCACGGCGCAGGCGGCCGAACTCGACGGCGCCCGGCTGGGTTTCGTGTGGGCGGTCCCGTTCATCGGCGTGCTGCTGTCGATCGCGATCCTGCCACTGCTGACCCCGCAGATCTGGCACCATCATTTCGGCAAGATCACCGCGGCCTGGGCGCTTGCCTTCGTCCTGCCCTATGCGGCGCTCGACGGGCTCGGTGCGACGGCGGCGCAGATCGTCCACGTGATGCTCGGCGAATACGTGCCGTTCCTGATCCTGATCGGTTCGCTCTTCGTGATCGCCGGCGGCGTCCATCTGCGCGGCAATCTGCATGGCAGCCCGACCACCAACACCGTCCTGCTCGCCGCCGGGACCGGTATCGCCAGCATCACCGGCACGACGGGTGCCGCGATGCTGCTGGTGCGCGCGGTCATCCGCGCCAACGACGAGCGTCTCCATAACGCGCATGTGATGGTGTTCTTCATCTTCCTCGTCGCGAACGTGGGCGGTTCGCTCACGCCGCTCGGCGATCCGCCGCTCTTCCTCGGCTTCCTCAAGGGCGTGGGCTTCTTCTGGCCGACCCTGCACCTGCTCGCGCCGATGCTGATGGTCTCGGTGATCCTGCTCGCGGTGTTCTACGTCGTCGACAGCCATTTCTATCGCCGCGACGCGGCGTTCCGGGCGCGGCGCGATCCGACGCCGGACACGCCGAAGGGGCTTACCATCGAGGGCGGCGTGAATATCTGGCTGCTCCTCGGCGTCATGGTCGCGGTGCTCGTCAGCGGCATCTGGAAGCCGGGCATCTCCTGGAACATCCTGGGCACCGAGATCCCGCTGCAGGGCGTGGTCCGCGACGTCGTCCTGGTCGCGCTTGCCTGGGCCTCGCTGCGGCTCACCCCGCCCGCGTGCCGCACCGCCAACGCCTTCACCTGGGGCCCGATCCTGGAGGTCGCCAAGCTCTTCGCGGGCATCTTCGTGACGATCGTGCCGGTGATCGCGATGCTCAAGGCCGGCGACAAGGGGGCCTTCGCGGCGCTGGTCCAACTCGCCTCCAGGCCCGACGGCAGCCCGGACAACGTCGCCTATTTCTGGCTGGCCGGCGGGCTGTCGAGCTTCCTCGACAACGCGCCGACCTATCTCGTGTTCTTCAACATGGCGGGCGGGGATCCCGTGACGCTGATGGGACCCCTGGCGACGACCCTGGCGGCGATCTCGGCCGGCGCGGTGTTCATGGGCGCCAACACGTATATCGGCAATGCGCCGAACTTCATGGTCAAGGCGGTCGCGGAGGAGAACGGCGTGAAGATGCCGAGCTTCTTCGGCTACATGCTCTGGTCGGGCGCGATCCTGATCCCCTGCTTCCTTCTCGTCACATGGGTGTTCTTCCGATGAGCTCGCTTCTCTTCACCCCGCTGCAACTCGGGCCCATGGCGGCGCCCAACCGCATCGCGGTGGCGCCGATGTGCCAGTACTCCGCCATCGATGGCGTGCCGCAGCCCTGGCATCGCCAGCATCTCGGCGCGCTCGCGGTCTCGGGGGCCGGCGTCGTCGTCGCGGAGGCAACCGGTGTGGTGCCGGAGGCGCGGATCACCCATGGTTGCACCGGCCTGTGGAACGACGGGCAGGAGCGCGCCTGGGCCGACATCGTGCGCGACATGAAGGCGGTCGGTCCCGGCCTGGTCGGGATCCAGCTCGCCCATGCCGGCCGCAAGGCGTCCTCGCAACGCCCCTGGGAGGGCGGTGCGGCGATCCCCGCAGGCGCGGCGGAACGGCCCTGGCAGACCGTCTCGGCGACGGCCACCCCGCATGCCGAGGGCTGGCACACGCCCGAGCAACTCGACGCCGGCGGCATCAAGACGTTGTGCGACGCCTTCGCGGCCAGCGCGCGGCGTTCGGCGCGCGCCGGGTTCGATCTCGTCGAACTCCATGCCGCGCATGGCTATCTGCT
>CAYSUY010000061.1:0-3944 GCA_964434345.1 uncultured Acetobacteraceae bacterium | reverse complement strand
CCAGTTCTTCTCGCCGCTGTCCAATACCCGCGGCGACGCCTATGGCGGCAGCCTCGAGAAGCGCATGCGTGCGCCGCTCGAGATCGCGGCCGCACTGCGCGGCGCCTGGCCCAGGGATCGCGTCCTGGGGGTGCGGATCAGTGGCAGCGACTGGGCCGAGGGCGGCGCCGGGCCCGATGACGCCGTGGTCTTCGCCCGCGAATTGAAGGCGCTGGGCTACGATTTCGTCTGCGTGAGCTCGGGGGCGCTGGCCCAGTCTAAGGTCCAGGTCGGTCCCGGGTATCAGGTGCCCTTCGCCGCGCAGGTGAAGCGCGAGGCCGGGATCGCGACCCGCGCCGTCGGCATGATCGTGACGCCGCGCCAGGCCGAGGACATCCTGCGCGCCGGGGACGCCGACCAGATCGCGCTGGCGCGTGCCTTCATCGACGATCCGCGCTGGCCCTGGCGCGCCGCCGAGGCGCTCGGCGCCCCGGCGCCGGTGCCGCCGCAATGCCTGCGTGGCCGTCCGAGCACCTGGCCGGGCGCGGCATTGCTGAAGGCCTGAGACTGGGGTGGGGGGCGCGCGCCGTCAGAGCCCGGCGAGCGCGCGCAGTATCCCGAGCAGGGCGCCGGCGATCACCAGCCAGTGGATCGCCACGCCCCAGCGGATCAGTGCCGCGAGCGCGGCGGCCGCGATCGTCGCCGAGACCCAGTCGATGCCGCCCTGGGGCGGCAGCAGGATCGCGCCGGCGAGGAAGACCGCGAGGTTGAGGATCACGCCCACGATGGCGGCGGTGATCGCGCCGAGCGCGGATCCGATCCGCGCGTTGCCGTGGAGCCGTTCGATATAGGGCGCACCCAGCAGCACCAGCGCGAAGCTGGGCAGGAATGTCGTCCAGGTCGCGAGGGCGGCGCCGACGATCGCCGCGGCGAGTTGCGATTCCGGCGGACCGGCCTGCCACGCCGCGAAGAAGCCGACATATTGCAGCACCAGGATCAGCGGCCCGGGCGTCGTCTCGGCGAGGGCAAGCCCGTCCAGCATCTGCGCCGGGGTCAGCCAGCCCAGTTCGCGCACTGCATGCTCCGCGACATAGGGCAGCACGGCATAGGCGCCGCCGAAGGTCACGAAGGCGGCCTTGGTGAACAGGATCGCCATGTCGAGGAACGGCTGCGTCCCGAATATCGCGAGGCAGGCGGCCAGGGGCAGGGCGAGCAGCACCAGATAGAGTGCCGCGATCCGTGCGAGCCGGGGCCAGAAGCCCGGAAGGGATCCGCCATCCACATGCTGCGCGGTGGCGCCGGCGCCGCCCGGGTGTGCCGATCCCGTCAGGAAGGGCGACGCGCCGCCACGGCCGGCGAGCCAGCCCAGCGCGCCGGCGGCGAGGACGATCCAGGGGAAATCGATCCGCAGCGCGAAAAGCGCGACGAATGCGCCGAGCGCGAGGCCCCAGGCGGGCCATCCATGCAGGGCCTTGCGGCCGATGCGCCAGACGGCATGCGCAACGATCGCCACCACCACGGGTTTCAGACCATCGAACACCGAGGCGACGGCGGGCAGGTGTCGACCCGCCGCCAGGATCCAGGACAGCAGCAGCAGAACCAGCGCGCCGGGAAGCACGAAGAGCGTGCCCGCCGCGATGCCGCCGCGCAGGCCGTGCAATCGCCAACCGGCATAAGTGGCCAGTTGCTGGGCTTCAGGCCCGGGCAGGAGGGTGCAGAAATTCAGCCCGCGCAGGAAGACCCCCTGGTCGATCCAGCGCAGGCGATCGACCAGTTCCGCCTGCATCATTGCGATCTGGCCGGCGGGGCCGCCGAAGCTGAGGCAGCCAAGTTTCGCCCAGAACCGCACCGCCTCCGCGAAGGAGGGCGGCGCCGGAGGAGAAGGGCGTCCGGTCAACGAAACTTGACCGCGACGACCTCGTAGGCCTTGGACCCCTTGGGCGTGACGACCTCGACGCTGTCGCCGGTCTGCTTGCCGATCAACGCGCGGGCCAGCGGCGAGGTGATCGCGAGCAGGCCGCGATCGATGTCGGCTTCTTCCTGGCCGACGAGCTGATAGGTGGTCTCGTCGTCGGTGTCTTCGTCCGCGAGGGTCACGTGCGCGCCGAACTTGACCTGCTTGCCGGTGAGTTGCGAGACGTCGATCGTGTCGGCTCTGGCGAGCTTGTCCTCGAGGTCGGCGATCTGCCCCTCGATCAGCGACTGGCGCTCGCGCGCGGCGTGGTATTCGGCGTTCTCGGACAGGTCGCCGTGCTCGCGGGCCTCCGCGATGGCGCGGATGATCGCGGGGCGCTCGACGCTCTTGAGCGTCTTCAGCTTGGCCTCAAGGCGGGCGTAGCCCTCCTTGGTCATGGGGATCTTGTCCATTGCCCAAGCTTGTCGCGCGCATCGGCGCTGCGTCAATAGCCCGGCGGGCGCTGGCCGCCCGGAAAAGCCTCAGAAGCCCGAACGGAAGTAGGATTGGAGCGGGGCGACCTCGAGCGCGCCGTCGCGCAGCGCGGCGATGGCCTCGGCGGCCGCGCGCATGCCCGCGACGGTCGTGTAGTAGGGGATGGATCCCATCAGCGCCGCCTGGCGCAGGCTGAAGCTGTCGGACATCGCCTGCCGGCCCTCGGTCGTGTTGAAGACCAGCTGGACGTCGCCGTTCTTCATCGCGTCGACGATGTGCGGCCGGCCCTCGAGGACCTTGTTCACCTCGTCGACGGCGATGCCGGCCTCGCGCAGGAACGCGGCGGTGCCGCGCGTCGCGAGGATGCGGAAGCCCATGTCCGCGAGGCGCCGCATCGGCGCCACGATGGCCTGCTTGTCGCGCTCCTTGACGCTGACGAAGACGCAGCCGCCGCGCGGCAGGTTGGAGCTGGCGCCGAGCTGCGCCTTGGCGAAGGCATGCCCGAAGTCGCGGTCGAGGCCCATGACCTCGCCGGTCGACTTCATCTCGGGCCCGAGGATGATGTCGGTGCCCGGGAAGCGCGCGAAGGGGAAGACGGCCTCCTTCACGGCGACATGGTCGAGCTTCGCGTGGCGCAGGCCGAAGCTGGAGAGCTTCTCGCCGGCCATGACGCGCGCGGCGATCTTGGCGATCGGCACGCCGGTCGCCTTGGCGACGAAGGGCACGGTGCGCGAGGCGCGCGGGTTGACCTCGAGGATGTAGACCTCGCCGTCCTTGACCGCGAACTGCACGTTCATCAGCCCGACCACGTCGAGGGCGCGCGCGAGGATCGCGGTCTGGCGCGCGATCTCGTCGGTCGTCGCCTGGGGCAGCGAGTAGGGCGGCAGAGAACAGGCGCTGTCGCCGGAATGGATCCCGGCTTCCTCGATATGTTCCATGATGCCGGCGACGTGAACGCTGCGCTTGTCGGCCAGCGCGTCGACATCGACCTCGATCGCGTCCTGCAGGTAGGAGTCGATCAGCACCGGGTTCTTGCCCGAGACCCGCACCGCCTCGGTCATGTAGCCGCGCAGTTCGACGACATCGTGGACGATCTTCATCGCCCGCCCGCCGAGCACATAGCTTGGCCGCAGCAGAACCGGATAGCCGATGCGCGCCGCCGCCGCTTCGGCCTCGGCGAGGCTGAAGGCGGTGCCGCTGGGCGGTTGCTTCAGCTTCAGGCGCTCCAGCAGACGCGCAAAGCGCTCGCGGTCTTCGGCGAGATCGATCGCGTCGGACGAGGTGCCGAGGATCGGGATGTCGGCGACGGTCAGCGCATGGGCGAGCTTCAGCGGCGTCTGGCCGCCGAACTGGACGATCACGCCGAGCACCGTGCCGTTGGTCTGCTCGCGCCGGATCACCTCGATCACGTCCTCCGGCGTCAGCGGCTCGAAATAGAGCCGGTCCGCGGTGTCGTAATCGGTCGACACCGTCTCCGGGTTGCAGTTGACCATGATCGTCTCGTAGCCGGCCTCGCGCAGCGCGTAGACGGCGTGGACGCAGCAATAGTCGAACTCGATGCCCTGGCCGATGCGGT
>CAYSUY010000060.1:0-20359 GCA_964434345.1 uncultured Acetobacteraceae bacterium | reverse complement strand
TGACGACTTCCTTGTGACGTGCGCGGCCGGTAACGCCGCGCTTGACGCGTGCCATCTGGGTCTCTCCTCAGGTCAGTCGTGGAGCCACTGCTTGACCACCTTCGCGGCGTGGCCAGGGCTGAGCTGCTTCGTGCCGCGCGCCTGGCGCAGCATGCGGTTGGGGCGCTTGCGCATGTTGTGGCGCTTGCTCGCCACGCCCACGAACACCTTCCCGGTGGCGCTGACCTTGAAACGCTTTCGCGCCGAGGACTTCGTCTTCATCTTGGGCATTTTCGGTCTCTCCTTCGGTGCTGGGCGGTTGGGCATGCCCTGGAGCGATGGCGCGGAATTGCGCCCGCCCCGGCCGTGGCCGCCGTCGGAAGTTGGGCCTTATAGGGGCTCTGCCCGCCACCGGCAAGAGGATCGCCGAGGCGAGCGGCGCCTCAGCGCGGGGCGATCACCATGGTCATCTGGCGACCTTCCATCTTGGGGGTCTGCTCGACCTTGATCGTCTCGCCCATGTCCGCGCGGACGCGTTCGAGCACCTTGGCGCCGAGATCCTGGTGGACCATCTCGCGACCACGGAACCGCAGGGTGATCTTGACCTTGTCGCCTTCAGCGATGAAACGCTGCATGGCGCGCATCTTGACGTCGTAGTCGTGGTCATCGATCCCCGGGCGCATCTTGATCTCCTTGATCTCGATGACCTTCTGCTTCTTCCGGGCCTCGTTTTCCTTCTTCTGGACCTCGTATTTGTACTTGCCGAAATCGAGCACCTTGCAGACCGGCGGAACGGCGTTGGGCGAGATCTCGACCAGGTCGAGACCAGCCTCGTCGGCGATCGCCAGCGCCTGATAGAGAGACACGATCCCGAGCATTTCGCCACGGGCGTCGATGAGGCGCACCTGCGCGGCCTCGATCTGGTCGTTGACGCGCGGGCCGCCCTTGGCCGGCGCTTCCGTCATCGGACGAGCGATGGAGCTTCTCCTTGGTTACAGCCGAACCCGATCGTCCGGGCCGCGCCAGTCTCGTGGCACGGCACCTCGCGGTCCCTCCGGGTTGGCTATGATTGTCAGGCGCTCGGGACCTTCGCCTCGTCGAGCAATGTAGCGATGGCGTCATCCAGCGCAAGCGTGCGCTGGTCGTCACCCGCAAGCCGCCGGATCGCGACGCTTCGCTGTTCGGCCTCGCGGCGCCCGAGCGCCCACAGCCAGGGCGTCTTGGCGAGGGTATGCTCGCGCACCTTGTAGCCGATCTTCTCGTTGCGCAGATCCAGCTCCGCCCTGATCCCGAGCGCAGCGAGCCGCGCCGCGATCTCCCGGGCATAGGGGTCGGCGTCCGAGACGATCGTCGCGATCACGACCTGGGTCGGCGCCATCCAGAGCGGGAAACGGCCGGCGTAGTTCTCGATGAGGATGCCGATGACGCGCTCGCACGAGCCGAGAATCGCCCGATGGCGCATCACGGGCCGGTGCTTCTGGCCGTCCTCGCCCACGTAGGAGGCGTCGAGCCGCTCCGGCAGGACGAAATCGACCTGCAGCGTCCCGCATTGCCAGTCTCGGCCGATCGCGTCGCGCAGCACGAATTCGAGCTTCGGCCCGTAGAAGGCCCCCTCGCCCGGGTTGCGGATCGTCTCGAGCCCGGCCGCCGTCGCGGCGGCTTCGAGGGCCGATTCGGCCTTGTCCCAGATCGCGTCGTCGCCGGCCCTTTCGTCGGGACGGTCCGAGAACTTGATGCGGATGTCGTCGAAGCCCATGTCCGCGTAGACCGACCGCAAAAGCGTGCAGAACCTGACAGATTCCGCGGTGATCTGGTCTTCGGTGCAGAAGATATGCGCGTCGTCCTGCGTGAAGGCGCGCACGCGCATGATCCCGTGCAGTGCGCCGGACGGCTCGAACCGGTGGCAGGCGCCGAACTCGGCGACACGCAGAGGCAGGTCGCGATAGCTCTTCAACCCCTGCCGGAAGACCTGCACATGGCCCGGACAGTTCATCGGCTTGAGCGCGTAGAGCCGGTCTTCCTCGGCATTCTCGTTGCGCGGCCGCGCCGCGAACATGGCGTCCTTGTACTTGTCCCAATGCCCGGACCGCTCCCACAGCACGCGATCGAGCACCTGCGGGGTCTTGACCTCGACATAGCCGTCGCGCTCGAGCCGACCGCGCATGTAGCGCTCCAGCGTGCGATAGAGCGACCAGCCCTTGGGGTGCCAGAACACCGATCCGACGGCCTCTTCCTGGATGTGGAAGAGTTCCATCTCCCGGCCGATCCTGCGGTGGTCCCGCTTCTCGGCTTCCTCGAGCTGACGCAGATAGGCCTCGAGACCTTCCTTGCTCGGAAAAACCGTGCCGTAGATGCGCTGCAGCTGGGCATTCTTGGCGTCGCCGCGCCAATACGTCCCCGACACCTTCATGAGCTTGAAATGCTTGCCGAGCCGGCCGGTCGACGGCAGGTGCGGCCCGGTGCACATGTCGAGCCACTTGCCCTGACGGTAGACCGAGATCGCTTCGCCGGCGGGGATCGCATCGACCCACTCCGCCTTGAATGTCTCGCCATGCGCCTGGAAATGCGCCTTCATGCGCGCATGGTCCCAGACCTCGCGCTCGATCGCCTCGTCGCGGTCGACGATCTCGCGCATCTTCGCCTCGATGGTGGCGAAATCGTCGGGCGAGAAGGGGGCGGCGCGATGGAAATCGTAATAGAAGCCGTCTTCGGTCGCCGGACCGAAGGTGATCTGGACGTCAGGCCACAATTCCTGCACCGCTTCGGCGAGCACATGCGCGGCGTCGTGGCGCAGAAGCGGCAACGCCTCCGGCGACTTGCCCGTCACGATCTCGATGCGCGCGTCGCCATCGATCCGCCGCGTCAGGTCACGCAACTCGCCATCGACCTTGATGGCCAGCGCCGCCTTGGCGAGGCCCGTGCCGATGGATTGCGCGACCTCGAGACCGGTCGGCGCCGCGGCGAACTGCTTCACGCTGCCATCCGGCAGGCTGATCGAGACCATGGACGGGATCCTTCTGGAACGGCGCGGAACATACGGGGGCCGATGCCAGCCATCAAGCCAGCCGCTGGGGGCCAGCCGCTGGGGCCGGAAGCTGGGGTGCAGGCCTCCGCCCCGCCGATCACACCGCCCGCGCGGTCAGCCCGCCATCGACCGGGAGGCAGACCGCATTGATGTAGGATGCCTCGTCGCTGGCCAGGAAGACGGCAGCGTTCGCGACGTCCCAGGCCGTCCCCATGCGTCCGGTCGGACAGGCGGCGTTGCGAGCCCGCACCATGTCCTCGGGCGTCGCGAACTGGCTCGAGATCTGCTGGAAGATCATCGGCGTTTCCATCAGCCCGGGGAGGATGGCGTTGCACCGCAATCCCTGGGCCGCGTATTGCAGCGCCACCGCGACGGTAAGCTGGTTCACCGCCCCCTTGGACGCGCTGTAGCTGACATACGGATGACCGAGATAGCGGATCGCGGCGATCGAGGAGATGTTCGTGATCACGCCCCTGCCCGCTTCCAGCATCGGCGGGATCGCATGGCGGCACGCAAGAAACATCCCGGTGACGTTGACATCGAGTTCGCGGCGCCAGTCCTCGAGGTCGACCTCCGGGGGACCGCCCATCCTGACCCGCCCGACATTGTTGTGCAGGATGTCGATCCGGCCGAAGCGCGAGAGCGTCGCCGCCACCGCGGCCGCCACCTCGTCCTCGCGCGTCACGTCGCATGCGACGGCCATCGCCGTGCCGCCCTCTTCCGCGACGATCGCAGCGGTCTCCTCCGCGGCGGCGAGGGCGATATCGACGCACACCACCCGCGCGCCCGCCCGCGCATAGGCGACGGCGCTGGCCTTGCCGTTCCCCCACCCCGGCCCCACCGACCCCGCGCCGAAGACCAGCGCCACCCGATTTCCGAGTCTGCCCATTCGCGACCTCCCAGTGACCTCGCCACAGCATAAGCCGGGACGATCGGGTTTTCCCGCTCCGGTCGATGGTATAAGCAGGGCCCATGTCGATCAGCGATCCCAGCGCCGTCATCCCGCAAACCGCCGAGGTCGAACTCACCGCGCTCGTCGTGGCCCATGACGAAGAGGCGAACCTGCCGGACTGCCTGGAGCGCCTGCGCTTCGCCGACGAAATCGTCGTGCTGCTGGACCGATGCAGCGATGGCAGCCGCGCGGTGGCCGAGCGTTTCGGCGCACGCATCCTGGAAGGAGCCTGGCCGCTCGAAGGCGACCGCCGCAACACGGGCATCGCCGCGTGCCGGGGACGCTGGATCCTGGAGATCGATGCCGACGAGCGTGTCCATCCCGACCTCGCGCGGCTGATCCGCGCCCGGCTCGCGACGCTGCCGCCCGGCCATGTGCTGATGCCCATCGACAACCTGATCGGAACCCGTCGCATCGTTCACGGCTGGGTCCATCCGATCGGGAATTCCCGGCGCAACACGATGTTCTCCCGCGGCACCAAGCGCTGGGGGGCCGGCAGCGTCCACCCGGAGATCCACCTGTCCGGAACCCAGACCCGGCTCGGCGACGAATTGCCGCCAGGTCACCGGATCGACCATCTCGTCGACGCGGACATCTCCGATTTCGTGGCGCGGATCGATCGCTACAGCTCTGCGCTCGCGCGCGATTGGCGGGACAGGGGACTTCGCTTCGGCTTTCCGCGCGCCCTGCGCAAGGGGCTGACGCGCGCATTCAAGAGCTTCACGCGGCGCGGCGGCTGGCGGGAGGGCCGATGGGGGCTTTTCCTGGCGACCATGGCCTGCACGTGCATGCTGCTCGCCTTCTTCAAGGCCTCGCTCGAACACCCCCCGCGCGGCTGACCCCGTCTCAGCCGGTCCGCGCGGCGCCGGCAGCAAGGTCGAACGCCGCCGCTGCCACCTCGTCGACACCGAGTTCCGAAAGATCCGCGCGCCGCAGGACCCGCGCGCGGGGGCCGCGCGGCGCGCAGAGATCGGGATCGCTCGCCGCCGAAAACAGCGTCAGCACGGGCGCTCTCGCGGCGGCGATCCAATGCATGGGCCCCGTGTCGTTGCCGATCGCCACCGCGCATGCGCGCCCCAGGGGCACGAGATCCTCGAGTCCCGTACGTCCGCACAGATCGGCCGTGCCCGGCACCGCCGCGCGGATGACGGCCGCGAGCGGCGCATCGGCACCCGCACCGAGCACGGCGCTGGCGATCCCGCGCGCGGCAAACCGGGCCGCGAGTGCGGCGAAATGCGCGACGGGCCAGCGCTTCTCCGGGCGGTGCGGCGACGCACCCGGCACGAGGAGCGCCACGGGGTCCGGCAACCCGAAGTGGGACTTATCCGCGCGCATCCAGGACAGGTCCGGGCTGGCGTCGATCGCGACCCCGGCGACCGCCAATTGACCGGCGAGCCGCTCTTGCGTGTGCATGAGGTCGCGCCGCGGATCGACATGACGATGCGACGCCCCGGCGACCCGCCCGACCCATTCCGGACGCGCGCCAGGACCGAGGACACGGAAGATCCGGTCGCTGCGGGAACTGGTCTGGAGATCGTAGACCCGCACGAAGCCGGCGGCGCGGATCCGCCGCCGAAGCGCCAGCCAGGCGCCGAAATCCCAGATCGGCGCACGGGCCTCGCTCCATATCTCGTCGAACCATGGAGCAGCCCCGAGGACGCCCGCGAAGGGTGGCGTCGTCAGGAGCACGATGTGGCAGCCCGCATGGTGGGCGCGGATGGCGGCGAAGGCGCCGAAGGCCTGCGCCACGTCGCCAAGCGCCCCCAGCTTGATCACCAGGATCGCAGGCGGCCCGGTCATGCGTCGCGAGGCCGGGCGCCGGAGGCACCAAGAACCTCGGCATAGACGTCGAGCGTGGCCGCACACATCGCAGCCTTGGTGTAGCGTGCCCGCACGTGGGCGATGGCCGTCGCGGCGAGCGCACGACGGGCCTCGATGGGCAGGTCCAGGGCATGCGCCAAGGCCTCCGCCAGCGCGCTCGAATCGGCCGGCGGCGTAAGCCATCCGGTCTCGCCCTCGCGCACGATCTCGCGCGCACCGCCATGACCGCTGACGATGACCGGGCGTCCCATGGCGCCCGCCTCGGCGACGACGCGGCCGAAAGCCTCGGGATCCGTCGATGCGGAAACGACCACGTCGGCGAGCATGTAGGCCGCGGGCATGTCGTTGCAGTGATCGACGATCCTGACCGTTCCCTCGAGGCCGTAGCGCGCGATCAACGCCTCGAGTTCGGCGCGATAGGCGGTACGTCCCTGGTCCGCGCCGACCAGCACCGCCTGCACATCGCGGCGCCCCAATCGCGCCATGGCGTCGATCAGGACCCCCTGCCCCTTCCAGCGCGTCAGCCGCCCGGGAAGCATCACCACCGGCAGACCATCGGCGATACGCCATTCCCGGGCGAGTTTGATGATCCTGTCGTGCTGCACGGCGTCCGGATCGAAGCTGCGGATATCGACCCCGCGCGGGATGATCCTGATCCGGTCGTCGGGACAGCCATGCTCGCGCCGGACATGGTCGGCGATGAAATCCGAGATCGCGATCACCCGGACCCCGCGGGTCATGATCGAATTGTAGCGGCGCTTGAGGTCGTTCTGATTGTTGTAGGTACCGTGGAACGTCGTCACCAGCGGTACACCCGTACGCTGACTGGCGAGAAACGCGCTCCAGGCTGGCGCGCGGCTGCGCGCATGGATGAGGTCGACCCTCCAGGCGCGCACGAGGTCGACAAGCCGGGCGGCGTTGCGCCAGATCCGGACGGGGTTCTTCGTCTCCAGGGGCAGGGCGACATGCACCGCGCCGGCGCGCTCGACCTCGCGCACCATCGGCCCGCCCGCAGACGACACGATCGCGCGCCACCCCGCCTCCATCAAGGCTGCGGCCATGTCGCACGTGCCGCGCTCGACACCACCGGTGTGCAGCGCCGGCAGGACCTGAAGGATGGTCGGTCCGCGTGCCGACCGAAACCTGGCATCGGCTGGGGCGGTTCCCGGCACCGTGCTATCCTGCATCGGAAGTTCCGTCATCCCAGCCCGCCGAGGATCCATGACGCACGCTCCCGAAGAGACAGGCCGCCTCCCGCGTGCAAGCGGCGTCTCTATCGCCTATCGACGGCGCCCCGGCAAGGGGCCGACCATCGTCTTCCTCGGTGGCTTCCGATCGGATATGAGCGGCAGCAAGGCGGGCGCGCTGGACGCGTATTGCGCGGCTCGCGGCCAAGCGTTCCTGCGCCTGGACTATCAGGGCCACGGCGAGAGCGACGGCGCCTTCGAAGATGGGACCGTTGGGCTGTGGGCGGACGACGCGATCGCGGCGATCGACGCCCTGACGACCGGCGACCTGATCCTGGTGGGCTCGAGCATGGGTGGATGGATCATGCTCGAGGCCGCGCTGGCGCGCCCCGGGCGCGTCCGGGCCCTGGTCGGCATCGCGGCGGCGCCGGACTTCACCGAGGACCTCATCTGGGGGGCCATGGACGAGCAAGCCCGGCTGATCCTCGAGACGCAGGGCCGGGTCGAGGAGAGCTCCGACTATGACGCGGCGTCGTTTCCGATCACCCGCGCGCTGATAGAGGATGGCAGGACACGGCTGCGACTGCGCGCGCCAATCCCCTTTTCCGGTCCGGTGCGTCTGCTGCACGGCCAGCGCGACCCGGACGTCCCCTGGCAGCGCAGCCTTGTCCTGGCCGAACGTCTCGCGAGCGAGGATGTTCGCTGCCTGCTGGTCAAGGACGGCGATCACCGACTGTCGCGGCCCACCGATCTCGACCTCCTGGCGTATACCCTCGACGGACTGCTCGGCTGATCAACCGACGCGCTCGCCGGCCAGGATCGCGCGTAAGCCGGCGCGGTAATCGGGATACGCGAGGCGCACGCCCAGTACGTCGCGGATCCTGAGATTCGAGACCCGCTTGTTGTCGCGATAGAAACTGCGCGCCATCTCGCTCATCGACGCGGCCGCCTGCTCGTAAGCGATCTCCGGGGGCGGGTCGACCCCGAGCAGTCCGGCAGCGTAAGCCGTGACGTCCTGTGGCGGCGCGGGTTCGTCGTCACAGACATTGTACGCAGTGCCAGGATCGGGACGCCCGATCGACGCCTCGAGCACGCGTGCGATGTCCTCGACATGGATGCGGCTGAACACCTGCCCCGGCTTGACGATCCGGCGGGCGCTTCCGTCGCGCAGCGCGTCGAAGGCAGAGCGGCCGGGGCCATAGATGCCGGCCAAGCGGAACACATGCACCGGCACTCCGACCCGCACAAGGTCGAGCCATCCGCGTTCCGCCGCGACCCGCGCCGCGCCGCGCGGACCGCTCGGATGCAACCCCGCGCCTTCGTCGACCCAGTCGCCGTCGCGGTCACCATAGACGCCGGTCGTGGAGAGATACCCCGCCCAGCGCAGATCACCCACGACCGCCGCGATGTCGGCCGCGTGGTGGCCGAGCACCGCATCGCCATCACGATCCGGCGGCACCGAGGCCAGGAGATGCGTGGTTCCGGCCAGGGCCGCGGCAGGCACCGCGAGGGGCTGGTCGCGGCCGAAGAGATGCATCTCGAAGCCATGGGCCTCTGTCAGAGCGCGTGCCTTTTCAGGCGCGCGGGTCGTCCCGGCCACGCGCCAGCCCCGCGCCCGGGCACGCCGCGCGAAGACCAGCGCGGAGTACCCGAGACCGAAGACGAAGAGCTTGCGCGGCGCCGGCTGTCGCACGATCGCCGGATCAGCCGGCGCGGCGCAGGCAGCGATTGGCGACGCTGGTCACCGCGCGAAGGCTCGCGGTGACGATGTTGGGATCGAGGCCGCAGCCGAAGATCGTCCGCCCGTCCACGTTGGCCTCGACATAGGCGATCGCCTTCGCGTCGGAGCCCTTGGACAGCGCATGTTCACGGTAGTCGACGATCTCGATGCGCAGGCCCAGCGCCTTCTCCAGCGCGTCGACATAGGCGGCGATCGGGCCGTTGCCCTGACCGGCGATCACCGTCTCCGCGCCGTCCATGCGCAAGGTCGCCTCGAGCCGACGCTCCACATTCGCGCCCTGCCGGTGCGGCAGGGTGACATGCTCGATGAAGTCGAGCTTGCCGGCAGCGAGGTACTCGCGCTGGAACTCGCGCCAGATGGTATCCGCGGTGATCTCCTTGCCAGTCTCGTCGGCGATGCGCTGGATCACGCCGGCGAATTCGATCTGCATCCGGCGGGGCAGTTCGATCCCATGCTCGGTCTCGAGCAGATAGGCGACGCCGCCCTTGCCCGACTGGCTGTTGACGCGGATCACCGCCTCGTAGTCGCGGCCGATGTCCTTCGGGTCGATCGGGAGGTACGGCACCTCCCAGATCTCGGAATTCGCCTTCTCGAGGGCAGCAAAGCCCTTCTTGATGGCGTCCTGATGGGAGCCCGAAAAGGCGGTGAACACGAGTTCGCCGCCATAGGGATGGCGCGGATGCACCGGCAACTGGTTGCAGTATTCGACCGTGCGGACCATCTCGCGCACGTCGCGCATGTCCAGGCGCGGATCGACGCCCTGACTGAAGAGGTTGAGCGCCAGGGTCACGATGTCGACATTGCCCGTGCGCTCGCCATTGCCGAACAGGGTGCCCTCGACGCGATCCGCGCCGGCCATCACGGCGAGTTCCGCCGCGGCCACACCGGTGCCGCGGTCGTTATGCGGATGCACGCTGAGCACGATGCTGTCGCGACGCGTCAGCTTGCGGCTCATCCACTCGATCTGGTCCGCGTACACGTTCGGGGTCGCCATCTCGACCGTCGAAGGCAGGTTGAGGATGATGCGGTTGGCGGGGGTCGGCTGCCAGACATCCATCACGGCCTCGCAGATGTCCTTCGCGAAGTCGAGTTCCGTACCCGTGAAGCTCTCCGGCGAGTATTCGAGGCTGACCTGCGTCTCCGGCAGCGTGGGAACGAGATCCTTGACCAGGCGCGTGCCCTTGACGGCGATGTCGACGATGCCCGGGCGGTCGAGCCCGAACACGACACGGCGCTGCAGGGTCGAGGTCGAGTTGTAGATGTGCACGATTGCCTTCTTCGATCCGCGGATGGCGTCGAATGTGCGACGGATCAGCTCCTCGCGACACTGGACCAGGACCTGGATCGTGACATCGTCGGGGATCATCCCCTCGTCGATCAACTGGCGGCAGAAATCGAAATCTGTCTGCGAGGCGGCTGGAAAGCCCACCTCGATCTCCTTGAAGCCGAGCTTGACCAGCAATTCGAACATGCGGCGCTTGCGCTCGGGGCCCATCGGCTCGATGAGCGCCTGGTTGCCGTCGCGCAGGTCGACCGAGCACCAGATCGGCGCCGTGTCGATGACGCGCCCGGGCCAGCGGCGATCGGGCAGATCGATCGGCGCGAACGGACGATATTTGTGGATGGGCATGCTGGGATTGGACATGGCGTCGTTCCTGTGATCACGAGCCGGCCGCCTCGTGGGCGGCCGCGCAGCTTCGGTCGATGGGCGCGGTGGTCGTCGGTTTTTGGGCGTCCCGCAAGGACCCCCGAATGGCCGTCAGGACCGGCGCTCGCCGCGCGCGGTCAGCGGCCGCACATAAGTCGCACACCCGCAAAGACAGCGGCGCGACGACGCGATATCGAACTGCGCGAGACCATATCGGGACATTATGTGCAACCGGCCGCCGGGTCAACCGAGGCCATATCCGGGATCCCATTCGGGCATCGCGACGCGCTATCCTTGCCCGGCATGATGCGTCCTGCTTCGATCCTCGTCTTTCTCGCCGTGTTCGCCGCGAACGCGTTCACGACGTCCGGCGCCCAGCACCGCGAGGCCAGCGGCCGCAAGGCGCCCGCCGTCCTGCAGGGCCTGGATCTGGTCGATGTCGATCCCTACGCGCGCTGCCTGAACCGTATCGCGGCAGCGCCGCTCGCGGCCTTCAACGAGGCCCAGTCATGGCGCGCGCGTGGCGGCGGTGACGCGGCACGGCATTGCGCCGCGCTCGCGATACTCGAGGGCGGAGACGCCGCGCTGGCCGCGGAGGAACTCGAAGCGCTCGCAGCGGCCATGCGGCTGCGACCGCCCGGCCCGCGCGCGCAGGTCCTGGCGCACGCGGCGCGAGCCTGGACGGCGGCCGGACGCCTGGCCAAGGCCCAGGCCGCGATCTCGGTGGCGATCGGACTCATGCCGGGCGACCTGGAACTGCGGATCGATCGCGCCGAGATCCGCGTGGAACTCGGCGCGCTCTGGGAGGCTGTCGACGACCTCAATCACGTCCTGGAGCGCGCACCTCGGCGCGCCGACGCTCTGGTCATGCGGGCTGCCGCCCACCGGCGGCTGGCGGTGATCGATCTCGCCGCCGAGGATCTGTCGCGCGCGCTCGCGATCGCCCCGGAACACCCGGAAGCCTGGCTCGAGCGCGGGATCCTCGATCGCGCTGCGGGACGCCTCGACGCCGCGCGTGGCGCCTGGATCCGCGTCCTCGCGGCCGATCCCGACGGCCCTGCGGGCGACGCCGCGCGCGGGCATATCGAAGCCCTCGAATTCGGGATCACGCAACGCAGATGAGCGATCCGCTCTGGCGGAGCGCGGTTCAGAAATCCAGGTTGGCGTAATGCCGGGGCGGCGGCGCGCCGGGAATGTGGTCCGACAGGAGTGGCCGGAAGCTGGGCCTCGACTTGATCCGGGCGTACCACTGCTTGGCGCCCTCGTGCTTGTCCCAGGGCACGTCACCGATGTAGTCGAGCGTCGAGAGTTGCGCGGCCGCTGCGATATCCGCGAGGCTGAAATTGTCGCCGGCAAGAAAGCGCCGCCTCTCCGCGAGCCACCCGATATACTCGAGATGGTAGTGGAGATTGGCGTATCCCGCGCGGACCGCCACCGAATTCGGTTCACCAAGCCCGAGGAAACGCTTCAGCATCTTCTCACGATAGAGATTGTCGGAGACTTCGCGTGCGAAGCGATGATCGAACCACGCGGCAAGCCTCCGGGTCTCCGCACGCTGGACCGCGTTGCCGGAAATCAGCTGGGTCTCCGGATAGGCTTCGTCGAGATACTCGCAGATGACGTTGGAGTCGCAGATCACCGCACCGCTCTCCTCGACCAGGACGGGCACGGTGCCGGCGGGGTTGAGCGCCAGGAAGTCGACGCGCCGCTCCCACACCTTTTCGACCTTGAGATCGCAGGCCAGATTCTTTTCGCGCAGCGCGATGCGCACCTTGCGCGAGAACGGGCTGAGCCAGAGGTGATGAAGCGTTCGCATTGTCCGCCGGATGTTCTAGCGGCAGCGGCGGCCAGGGCGCAACGCCGGCGCCCTGTCAGACCGCCATATACGCCGCATAGGCCAGCCAGACGAAGCCGCCATAGAGCGCCAGGCTGGCAAGCGTCGCCACCAATCCGAGCGCGATCGCTCCGCCATCCTCCGCCAGGAGGCCGAGCGCGATCAGCAGCGCGGCACCCGCCGCGGCCAGGCTGACGAAGGGAAAAGGAAGAACGAGAAGCACCGACAAGGCCACGAGGGCAGCGGCATCGAGCCGTCTGGCGCGGACGAGCGCGGGCATCCTCGGCCGCAGCAGACGATCCGCCTGACGCGCGACCGGCACCATGAGGCCCAGCATCCGCACGAGCCGCGCACGCGCGATCCGCCGGTCGCCAAGGAACCTCGGCAGCACAGGGTGCGGCCGCCCCAGCAGCATGCCAAGCGCGAGCGCCAGCATCGGCAGGCCGAACAGCGTCGAGAAGCCGGGCAAGCTCGGCCCGGGCGTCAGGTTCGGCGCGGCGAGCAGGAAGATCGCGAACCCGTATCCCCGGCCACCGAGCTGCGCGAGGATGCCGGCGACGCTGATCCCATCGCCGGGGATGCTCGCGGCGAGATCGTCCAGCGCGGTGGCGATCCCCGTCCTCACCCGCGCCAACGCCGCGGCAGGAACCGCGGTCCGACGATCGAGAGCAGAAACAATCCGCCGCCCCAGAGCAAGGGACCGACGAAGTGCTCCCCGCTGGCGGCCGACGCACCGGCCTCGCCCAACTGCACGAAGGCGATTGTCTGCGGCAGCATTCCGAGGAAGGAGCCGATCGCGAAATCGCGGCCGGACAGGCGGCTCATTCCGTAGACGTAGTTCACGAGGCTATGCGGCAGCACGGGGATCAGCCGCGTCGCGAGGACGAGCCGCCACCCGCCGCCTTCGGCCCGGCGCAGCAATCCGCCGATCAGCGGCGCCTGCTCCGCGCGCAGCGCGCCACGGTTGGTGAAGCGGGCGATCGCGAACCCGGCCATCGCCCCTGCCATGGAGCCGATGACCGCCCAGAGCAACCCCCACCCGACCCCGAAGAAGCTGCCGGCGGCGAGCGCCATGACGCCGCGCGGCAGGAAGGCGAGCGATGAGCCGACATGAAGGGCGACGAAGACCATCGGCGCGATGCGCGGATGGTCGTCGACGATGTCGGTGAGCCACGCGACATGAAGCGCGTCGCGGTGGATCGCGCCATAGGCGATGGCGGCACACAGGGCTGCGACGACCAGCGCTCGCAGCCAGCGCGGCAGGTGGATCATGGGACGCGGTACACCCCGTTCGCAGAGGCGGCGGCAGATTACCCGCTCGTCGCCTCCGGCGTCAGCGGCGGCGGAACTGCCGCGGTGCCGCCGGGCGCGGCATCGCCCGTTCGTCCTTGTGCCGGAAGACGAGTCGACCCTTGCCGAGATCGTAGGGCGTCATCTCGACCGTGACACGGTCACCCGCGAGGGTACGGATGCGCGCCTTCTTCATGCGCCCGGCGGTGTAGGCCACGACTTCGTGGTCGTTCTCCAGCTTCACGCGGTAGCGGCCATCGGGCAGCACTTCGAGGACCACGCCCTCGAACTCGAGCAGATCTTCCTTCGCCATGTCGCGATCTCCCGTTCCGGTTGGGGGTCAGGCCGCGCGCCGGCTCTTGGGCCGGCGGCGATGCCCTTGACGCGGCGGCCGAGCCCGCTCGTCGTCGCGCATGGAGGGGCCGCCATGGCCGTCGGGGCGACGGGTGGCCGCACCTGGCTGCTCGGGGGCGATCCCGTTCGCGAGATGGTTCCCGTCCTCGACGGGCAGGGCGCGGCGGAGGACACGCTCAATCGCGCGCAACTCGCCGCGCTCGTCGGGCGCGCACAGCGAAATCGCGGATCCGCCTGCCGAGGCGCGCGCCGTCCGGCCGACACGATGGACGTAGCTCTCGGCGTCGACCGGAAGGTCGAAATTGATCACATGGGTGATGTTCGGCACGTCGATCCCGCGCGCCGCGATGTCGGTGGCGACCAGGACGCGAATGCGCCCCTGGGCGAAGCTGCCGAGCGCCGCCTGGCGTGCATTCTGCGACTTGTTGCCATGGAAGGCAGACGTCGGGATTCCGTAGTCCTCGATCTGGCGTGCGACACGGTTGGCACCATGCTTCGTGCGCGTGAACACCAGCACCCGCTCGAAGCGCGGATCACCGAGCAGCGCCAGAAGGACGCCGCGCTTGCGCGAGGCGTCAACCATGAGCACGCGCTGGTCGATGCGATCGACCGTCACAGTGGCCGGAGCGAGATCGATGCGAAGCGGATCACGTAGGAGCCCTGCCGCCAGCTGGGCAACTTCCGGCGGCATGGTCGCCGAGAACAGCAGCGACAGGCGCTGCTGCGGCAACGCCGCCACGATACGGCGCACGTCCCGGATGAAGCCCATGTCGAGCATGCGATCGGCCTCGTCGAGCACGAAGACCTCGACGCGGTCGAAGCGGATCTGGTTCTGGCGGGCGAGGTCGATGAGCCGTCCCGGAGTCGCGACGGCGATCTCGACGCCGCGGCGCAGCGCGTCGATCTGACGCCGCTCGGGCACGCCACCACAGATGACGACATGCCGCAGACCGGTACCATGGCCGAGACGATCGATCGTCTCGGCGATCTGGATCGCCAGTTCGCGGGTCGGCGCGAGAATGAGGCCGGCGGGAGAGCCGGGGTCACGCGCGCGCTGGCCGGCGAGGCGTTGCAGCATGGGAAGCACGAAGGCCGCGGTCTTGCCGGAGCCGGTCTGGGCGATGCCGAGGACATCGCGGCCCGCCAGGGCGACCGGAACGGCCTGCGTCTGGATCGGGGTTGGCGTCTCGAAACGCGCCGCAGCGAGCGTCCGCAGAAGAGGCGCGGCGACGCCCAGGGAGTCGAAAGTCGGTTGAGTCACTATAGATCCTTGCTGCGCCCCGCCAGACGATCCGCGCGCGCAATGGCGCGCGACCCGGTCATGGGCGCGTGTTGTCCGACCCGTGCGCAGATGGGAAAGACGACGTTGGAGGCGTTTCTCGGAAACGAACGGACGGCGCCGTCGCGGCAGCCGAACGGTCTTGCGCAATCGCGAGACCTCAGTGCCCGCAAGATGGTGCAGTGCGGAATCGATGTCAATCGCCACGTCGTGGCCCGACACGCATTGCAGCCACACGCGCTGCGCGCAGCCCCGCCCGTGTCAACCGGCGTCAGGCTGCACGCCCGCGAGGAGCCGGTACATCGACCGCACGACAGGCAGTTCGACGAGTTTGCCGTCGAGCAAGACCAATCCCGAGTCGCTCGCCTCGTAGGCGGCGACGATGCGCCGCGCGCGCGCGACCTCGGCGGGCGACGGCGTGAAGGCGGCATGGATCGCCGCCAATTGGCGCGGATGGATCGCGGCCTTGCCGCCGAACCCCATCGCGGCCGCGGCCTGCGCCTCGCGCGCAAGTCCGGCCACATCGTCGAGATCGAGGAATGGCACGTCGAGCACGTCGATGCCCGCGCTTGCAGCCGCATGGACGACGCGACTGCGCGCGTAGAGCAGAGGCTCCCATGCGTTGACGCAGCGCAGGTCTGCGGACATGTCGACCGCACCGAACAGAAGCGATGCGACGCGGCGGGTGGAACGGGCGATGGCGACAGCGTCCGAAAGCCCGTCGTTGCTCTCGATGATGACGTGGAAACGCAGGCCGTCCAGCGCCGGCGCCGTCGCCACGAGTTCGTCGAGCACACGCAGTTCCGCGGCCGCGCGCGTCTTCGGGATCATGATCCCCGCAGGCGGCTTCGGCGCGCGCAGAAGCGCGGTCAGATCCTCCAGCCCGGCCGGCGTCGCCAATCCGTTGATCCGGATCAGCAACTCCGAACGCGGCGGCGATGAGGCGGCGATGGCCGCGAACGACTTTGCCCGCGCCTCGTCCTTGCGATCCGGCGCAACGGCATCCTCGAGGTCGACGCAGACGAGATCAGGTCCCGCGGCGTCCGCCTTGGCGATCAGTTCGGGCCTCAGCCCCGGCACGAAAAGAAGGCTGCGGCGCGGCCGGGCGGCGGTGACGGCGAGCGGCGGCGCCATGATGACCGGGCAGCTTTACCGCGGTCCGGCGCCGGTAGCCGACGCGAAGCGCCCGCCGCGGCGATAGATCTCGAGATATTGCGGGACCACGGCCTCGATCGGCGTCGGCTCGATGCCGAGGCTGCACAGATCCGCGGCATCCGTGGACACGACATTGTCACGGCGCAGGAGCTTCACCTGATCGCGCGTCAACTGCGGGGCCGGCAGCTTCTCGAGCACCGCCCCGAGCATCTCGGCGGCGCAGAAGGGGATCCGCGCCAGCGCGCGCCGACGGCCCGTCTGCGCGAGGATATAGGCAAGGATCTCCCGCAGCGTCAGCACGCGCGGGCCACCGAGTTCGTAGACCCGTCCTGATGTCGCCGGATCGTCGAGCGCGGCCTGGATCGCGTCCGCGACGTCACCGACATAGACCGGCTGCAACCGGGTGGCACCATCGCCGATCAAGGGCAGCGCCGGCGCGAATTGCGCGAGGCGCGCGAAACGATTGAAGAAATCGTCCTCCGGCCCGAACACCACGGATGGCCGAAGGATCGGCGCATCGGGGAAGTACTGCCTGACGCCAGCCTCTCCCGCCGCCTTGCTGCGCGCATAGGCCGACGGCGAGGCCGGGTCGGCTCCGATCGCGGACACGTGGACGAACCGCACGACGCCAGCGCGTTTCGCGGCCTCGGCCAGGCGTCCGGCACCCTCGCCCTGGAGCGCGTCGAAACGCTGACGTCCGCTCTCGTACAGGATGCCGACGAGGTTGACGACGGCGTCCGCTCCGCGCACGGCTTCTGCAACGGCGGCCGCGTCGGCGATGTCGACGCGCATCGGGACTATCTGCCCGACATTGCCCATCGGCTTCAGGAAGGCCGCGGCGACCGGATCGCGGACCGCCACGCGGACGACATCGCCGCGCGCGGCGAGTCGCCGCACCAGATGACGACCGATGAACCCAGAGCCGCCGAAAACCGTCACGCGGCGCGCCGTCGTCCTCATCCGACACTCCTACAGAAGATCACCGCCGCTTATAAACCCGCCCGCCGGGCGGTCAAGGACGGCGCCGGAGACGACGCGATCTGGTCGCCGACGCGACATTGCATTTGACGCGCCGCGCTCGCTTGGCTACTGAACGCACCTCCCGAAGCCGCTGCGAGGTGGCGAGGGAGAGCGCGGGCCCGGGTGGCGGAATTGGTAGACGCGCTAGATTCAGGTTCTAGTGGCCGTAAGGTCGTGGAAGTTCGAGTCTTCTCTCGGGCACCAAGCACTCAATGACGGACCGCCGGTCGCTCCCAGGAGCACCGGCGGTTCGCTCTACCGACAGCCGGACGCGCGCAGACGGCAGAGGCGACATCGTATCGTCGCGGCCTCACCCGCATGACGCGTCCGCCCGTTCAGCCTGTCCAAGCCCCCTCCGAGGCGCCATGACCATCGCATTCCATGAAGGTGACCTTCCCGAGGGCCTCGATTTCGGCGCGTCGCTCGCGATCGACACCGAGACGATGGGACTGAACCCGATGCGTGACCGGCTCTGCGTGGTGCAGATGTGCGGCGCGGATGGCGCGGTGCATCTGGTGCGGTTCGCCCGCGGCAGCTATGCCGCCCCGCGTCTCTGCGCCCTTCTGACGGATCCAGGGGTGCTCAAGATCTTCCATTTCGCCCGGTTCGATCTGGCGACGCTTCGGCATCACCTCGGCGTGATGCCCGCGCCGGTCTACTGCACCAAGATGGCCTCTCGCCTTGTCCGTACCTTCACCGACCGTCATGGCCTCAAGGATCTCGCGCGCGAATTGCTTGGCGTCGAGTTGAGCAAGGAGCAGCAATCCTCGGACTGGGGCGCTGGCGAACTGACCGCCGCGCAGCAGCGTTACGCGGCGGCGGACGTCATCCACCTGCACGCGATCAAGGAGCGTCTCGACACGATGCTGCTTCGCGAAGGCAGAGCCGCACTGGCAGGATCGGTATTCCAGTGCCTCCCGACCCGCGCGGAACTGGATCTGCTCGGCTGGTCGGAAACGGATTTCTTCGCCCATTGATCCCGCGCATCGGCGTCACCGCCGCCATCATGGCGAGATGACTCGTTAACCTTCTTCCGGCATAGATCTTGCTGAGTAGCAACCTCAGGGCCAAGTTGGTGCCATGAATGCGCGAGTCGCACGGCTTTTGATCGCAATCGCTGCGGAGAGCGTGGCCGTATGCCGTCGCTGACCCCCGACACCCTCGCTGCGCCCGATGTCGCGCTGCGCGACGACCTCGCGGCGGCACGCGATGTGCTCGGCCTCGAAGGCCGCGCCCTGGCGGCGCTGGCCGAGGCCCTCGATTACCGTTTCGTCGCCGCGATCGACCTGCTGGAGGCGACGCGCGGACGCGTCGTCGTGACCGGCATGGGCAAGTCAGGGCTGGTCGGGCGCAAGATAGCCGCGACGTTCGCCTCGACCGGAACGCCGGCCCAGTATGTCCATCCCGGCGAAGCGAGCCACGGCGATCTCGGCATGATCGCGCCATCCGACTCGATCCTGGCGCTGTCGAACTCCGGCGAGACGACGGAACTCGCCGATCTCCTTGCCCATGCCAAACGCTTCGGCATTCCGCTGGTCGCGATCACGTCGCGCGGCGGTTCGACCCTCGCGCAGACGGCCGATGTCGCGCTCACCCTGCCGGCGATGGGCGAGGCCTGCCCGATGGGTCTCGCCCCCACGACCTCGACGACCATGATGCTCGCGCTCGGAGATGCGATGGCCGTGGCGCTGCTCGGCCGCAAGGGCTTCACGCCCGAGCAGTTCCGGGTCTTCCATCCGGGCGGCAAGCTCGGCAAGCAATTGCTCCGCGTCGCCGACCTGATGCACAGCGGCACGGACATGCCGCTCGTCGAGCCGCAGACACGCATGAGCGAGGCGCTCATCGTCATGACCGCCAGAGGCTTCGGCTGCGCCATCGTGACCGACGACGCGGGACGCCTCCTGGGCATCGTGACCGACGGCGACCTGCGCCGCCACATGAGCTCCGATCTCCCGAGCCAGCCGGTCTCGCGCATCATGAGCGCGACGCCCAAGACGATCCGCCCCGGCGCCCTCGCCGCCGAGGCGCTTGGGACGATGAACGACCGCCGTGTCACGCAACTGGTGGTCGTGGACGGCGATCGGCCCGTCGGCATCGTACGCATGCACGACATCCTGCGGGCGGGCGTCGCGTGACCACCCACCCTGATCCCACCCACCAGACGCCGATCCCGGCGCGCGCCGAGGCGCCGCTGAGACGCATCGGCGAAAGGCTGGCGAGCATCGTGCCGGAGCCGGCGCGGCGGCACAGCCTCGGCTACAGTCGCTTCGTCCTGTCGATGCGCATCGCGCTTCCGGCGGCGGCGGTCGCGCTGCTGCTGGTGGTTTCGCTGTGGTCGCACATCAATCCAGGCGAGTTGCGCTTTTCCATCCCGAAGGTCGTGGTCAAGCCGGACGATCTCGAGAACCTGCGGATGGAATCGCCCCGCTACGTCGGGCTCGACGAGCGCAACCAACCCTTCACGATCACGGCGCGGCTGGCTTCGCAGAGCGCCGCCGGCGGCGCGCTGACTGAACTCGCGGAGCCCAAGGGCGACATCGCCCTCGCCGGCGGCTCCTGGATCGCCATGGAGGCGCAGCGTGGCCTCTACGACCGCCATGCCGAGACGCTGGATCTCGATGGCGGCGTGGCGGTGTTCCAGGATCGTGGCTACCAGTTGCACACCGACCGCGCTCGTTTCCTTTTTCGTCCGGGCAACGCCAAGGGCGACGCACCGGTCCACGGTCAGGGTCCGGATTCCGAGCTGACCGGCGAAGGCTTCCTGATCGAGGACAAGGGCGCGCGCGTCTATCTGCGCGGGGCCTCGCGGATCGTCTTCTATCCGCGCAAGGACGCCGGGCCTGCCGCCGGCCGGAGCGGGCCATGACCCCGGCGTCGCGCCTGGTCGCCTGCGTCCTCGTCGCCGCGTTCTGCGCAGCGCCCGCAGGCGCGCAGATGCCACCCGCCGGCGCGCCCCCAGCCGGACCGCCAATCGAGATCGTCGCACGCGACGGGATCGAGTGGGATCGCGAAAACCTTCGCTATGTCGCGCGCGGTGCGGCACGGGTGACCCAGGGCGACCGGATCGGCACCCT
>CAYSUY010000059.1:0-20620 GCA_964434345.1 uncultured Acetobacteraceae bacterium | reverse complement strand
CCCGCGCCTGATCAGACGATCGGCGCGACGACGACGCGGAACCCGTTGCCGCGCCAGAATCCACCGGCCTCCAGGCTGCCGCGATAGGCGACATTCGCCTTCGCCGGCCCGCTGGAGAAGCAACCGCCGCGCAGCACGCGTCGCACGCCATCCGGCGCATCCCGCGCCTCGCGGCCGTCGTCGCGATAGGGATAGGCGAAGAATGGGCGCGCCATATCGTCGCCCCAGAGCGTCAGGCACCATTCCCAGACCTGACCGGCCATGTCGAAGCAGCCATAGGGCGAGCGCCCGCGCGGAAACAGACCGACGGCGCAGAGATCATTCGCGCCCGTCGTCTCGCCATTGACGCGGTCATCGTCCCAGACGGTTCCCCAGGGATGAACGAAGCCCGCGACTTGAACCGGTTGATCGCCGCGCGCGGCGCGCTCCCATTCGGGCTCTGTCGGCAGGCGCACCGTCTCATGCGCGGCAATCCGCCCGTCCTGACGCCAGCGCGCGGTGATCCAGTCGCAGAACGCGCGCGCGTCGTGCCAGGTCAAGTCCGTCGCGGGCATGTTGGCGCGTTCGGGGTTCAGCCCCTCCGCCGACGCCCAGCGCCGCCCGGTCGCGTGGACGAACGCGGCGTACCGCGCATTGGTCACCGGGTAGGCGCCGATGCGGAACGGTGCGACGGCGACGGGATGCGTCGGCGACGAGTTCGGGTTCGACGCGCATCCCATCGTGACCATGCCGCCGGGAACTTCGACCAGGGCCTCGAGATCGCGCGGATCGCCCAGGACCGACAGGGCACGCCCCGCCGCGATGCGCTCCTCCGGGCGCAGCGCGCCAGCCTGCACCGTGTCGAGAAGAAGCGCCGCGATGCGCGGACGCAGGGCCGGGAGGCGCTCCGCGTGGCGCGCGACGCAGAGCGCGGCGCGCCGGCCGCCATCGCCATGCAGGTCGAGCAGCGCATCGACAAGCGTCGCGGCGCGCGCGACATCCCCGCGCCAGCGCGCCAGAAGGCTGGCGATGAGCGGCGTCGCGGCGTCGGGTTCGGCCGCGAAGCGCGCGACGGCAGCCGCGGGATCGGCGCTGCGCGCGAGCCGCGCCGCATCGACGAGGGCGGCCAGCCAGGGGCGTGGTGGCGACGCATCGCGCGGCGCGAGCTCGATCCAGGAATCGACGATGTCCTCCGCCGTCGCCGTGGCGCCGATCGGTCCGGCCTGGCAGGCCAGGGCGAAAAGACCGGGATGCCCGGCCGCCGGCGACAAGGCCGGATCGTTGGCCGGCGCGCACCCCGACGCGCTTCGGGCGCGCCGACGCTCCGCCGTCGGGAGCGGCAGCATGGCATGGCGTACCAGCTCCGCGGGCAGGGCCCAGGAAGCGGCCGGTCGCGCATCGGCCAGGATCACGAGACGCAGTCGCGGATGCGCCGCGAGCAGGCCGGGAATGCCGGCGGCGACATCGCGCCAGCCCGCCCCGAGCCGTTCCGCGTCGTCGAGCAGAAGGACGGGCAAAGGCGCCTGCTCGCCGGCGCGCAAGGCCACGGCGAAGCCGTCGCCGGCGGCATCGAGAATGGCGGCAAGGCTCATGCCCGGCATCGCGGCGACCAGCGCGGGCAGCGCCGGCCCGAGTCGCCACGCATGCGGGAGGTCATCGCCCCGCTCGTTGCGCATCGCGCCGGTGCCGAGGGCTGCGGGACCGGCGCGCGTTTCGCCGCAGAGATCGCCGGCCAGCGCCAGTGCGATCTGCAGCGCCAGCGTCGTGCGACCACCTCCGGCCGGCGCGGTGAGGAGCAGCGCGCGCTCGTCCTGGATCATCTCCAGCGCGGTGAAATGGATCGGGATCTCCGGCTTGTCCCGGGGCGCGCGCAGGCTGCGCAGCCCCTTCGCGGCCTTGTCCTCGCGCGTATAGGCGACCAGTCGCGGCAGAAGCACCCCGGACGATTCGGCGAGGCGGGCGCGATGGCGGGTGACGACAGCCGTGGCCGCCGCCACCCAGGGGGCGATCGCCCCGGTCATCGGAACAGCGCCGCGACGGCCGGATCGTGGAAGCGCTGGATCTCGAGCGCGTAGCCCGCGGGATCGCGGAAGAAGAAATGGTCGCAGAACCGGCCACGGCGCAACTCCGTCAGGCCGGGCACGTCGGCGGCGGACAGCTTCGCATGCCAGCCCTCGACATCCTCGGCGACGACCGTGAACAAGGCGGCGCTCTGCGGCTGATGGCGCAGATGGCCGCGATTGCCGTCGACGATGCCGAAATAGGAATTCGGCGCGACGCGATAGATGCGCGCAAGCCCCTGATCGAGCACCAGTTCGAACCCCAGCGTCTCCTCGTAGAAGCGCGCGATCGGCAGGATATCCTCGTAGTAGAAGAACGTGATCGCGTAGTCGGTCTTCATGGTCTGTCTCCCCGAATGAGCGTCAGCCGATGGCGAGCGTGCCCTTGGCGTCGAGCGCGAGCGGCGGCGCATCCGGCCGCGCGGCGGCGAGCGCGACGGGATGCGCGATGTAGAGCCAGGGCGGATTCTGCCGTAGCCGCCGCAGGCACGCCGCGTAGGCGGCTTCGCGCGCCTCGGGCGAGACGGTCGCGTTCGCGGCGGCAATCAGCGTCTGCGTCTCGTCGTCGTGATAGCCCTGCCACCAGACCGCACGCTGCGCGCTCGAGATCTTGTCGTCGAGGACGCGGAAGGTGCTGTGTGGCGAGGAGTCGAAGATCGCGAGATCGCCGATGCGCTTGCGCCCGACCTGTCGTGCATATTCGGGCCGGTCGGTCTCCGTCTCGATCGTCACTCGGAAGCCGATGCGCTCGAGCGACGCGGCGACGAAGCGGCTGATCTCCGGCGAACGCTCGGGCATGTGCGTCGGCGTGCGCAACAGAAGATCGCGCGACACGCCCGCCGCCTCGACGAGCGCCCGCGCGCGCTCCGGATCATGGGGGATGGGCGCGACGCCGGCTGTGGCCATGCCGAGATGGGCCGGGCTGACGATGGACGCGGACGGCACGGCGAGACCGTGGAACACGTCGCGCATCAGCGCATCCTTGTCGACCGCGAGATTGGCGGCCAGACGCGCCTCGGGCGACGCGAACGGCCCCGAAGCGCAGTTCAGGTAATACATCACCGACAGCGTGCTGGTCGCGGTCAGCCAGCGCCAGCGCCCGTCGCGCTCCGGCGGCCGCTCCATGTGGTCGAGTTGCATCGCCGCATCGACCCGTCCCTCGCAAAGGCGCTGCCATCGAGCCGCGGCATCCGGCACGCAGTCCAGGACGATCCGCTCGACCCCGCCCGCACCCGGCCCCGCCGCCTCCAGGACCGCGTGCGCGCCGGGGACGAGGTCGGCGATCCGATAGCGGCCGGTGCCCAGCGTGGCGCGACCATCGGGCGCGACGCGGGGCACGTAGAACTCCGAGAACACGTCGAGGATGTCCGCGAAGGGGTGCTCGCTGTCGACGCGGATCGTCCGCGGATCGGGCGCAGAGATGCGCGTGCGCGCGAGATAGCGCGCGTAGGACCATTTCATGCCGAACATGTCGACCGAGGCGAGGATGCCGTCGACGAAATCGAGCACATGGCCGGCGACGAAGGGCGTGCCGTCGTGGAAGACCGCGCCGTCGCGGATGCGGAACTCCCAGCGCTGTCCCGTCGCGTCGTGGCGCCAGGCGCCGAACAGCCCGGGGCGCGCATGGCCGTTGTCCCAGGTCACCAGCGGCTCGAAGGCGAAGCGCTTCAGCGTCAGGATGCTCGTGTCGTCGGTGACCCGCGTCGCCGGCAGGGCGTCGACCTTGGCGAGCGCGATCGAAAGTCGTGTCATCGGCGGTTCTCCACGGTGCTCACTGCGCTGGACGGCGGCGCGGATCCAGCCACTCGGCGAGGCCGTCGCCGATCAGGTTGAAGGCCATCACCGCGAGCAGGATCCCGGCGCCTGGCGCCAGCGCGACCCAGGGCGCGCTGCGCACGAAGTCGAGGTTGATCGACACGTCCGCCCCCCACTCGGCGGCCGGCGGCTGCGCGCCGAGCCCGAGGAAGCCCAGCGATGCCGTCTGCAGGATCGCCGCGCCGAGCGCGAGCGTCGCCTGGACGAAGAGTGGACCGACGCCGTTGGCGAAGACGTAGCGCAGCAGGATCCGACGCCGGGTCAGGCCCAGCGTCACCGCCGCCTCGACATAGGGCCGCGCCGAGACGCTGACCGCCTGGGCCCGGGCCACGCGCGCGAATTGCGGCATCAGGGTGATCGCGACGGCCAGCATCGCGTTCTCGAGGCTCGGGCCGAAGGCCGCAGCCAGCGCGATCGCCAGCACCAGGGACGGAAACGAGAGCATTGCGTCGGCCAGGCGCATGACGACGACATCCAGCCAGCCGCCCGCGAAGCCCGAGATCATGCCGATCGTCGCACCCACCACGAAGGCGAGCGCGACCACGCCGCAGCCCACGACCAGCGTCACGCGACCACCATGCAGGACGCGCGCGAGCACGTCGCGGCCCAGCGAGTCGGTCCCGAGCCAGAACTCCGCGCTCGGCGGTGCCAGCCGCTTCAGGATGTTGAGGCGCGTCGGCGAGGCCTCGTAGACGAGGGGCCCCAGGATCACGCAGACCAGGATCGCGGCAAGCAGGGCAAGCCCGAACGCTGCAAGCCGGTTGGTACGCAGGAACGCCGCGATCTCGGTCATGGCTCCGTTCACCGCAGGCGCTTGCGTACGCGCGGATCGAGCGCGCCATGGATCAGGTCGACGACGAGCGACGTGGTGACGTAGATCAGCGCGAAGACCAGCGTGGTGCCCTGGATCACCGGAAAGTCGCGGTTGCGGATCGCCTCGAACATGTAGCGACCGATCCCGGGCCACGCGAAGATCGTCTCGGTCAGGATCGCGCCGCCCAGCATCTCCGCCGATTTGAGCCCGATCACGGTCACGGCCGGCAGCAGCGCGTTGCGCAGCGCATGGACATAGACGACGCGTATGCGTGCCATGCCCTTGGCGCGTGCCGTGCGCACGAAATCCTCGCCCAGCGTCTCCAGCATGCTGTTGCGCACATAGCGCCCGAGGGTCGCGGCGAGGAACGCCGCGAGCACCGCGCAGGGCAGGACCAGATGGGCAAGCGCGCTGCGTGCCGCCGCGCCGTCGCCGCGCAGCAGCGCGTCGATGACCGCGAAGCCGGTGAGCGGCGGATCGAGGGCGAGCGCGCTCGTGCGACCGGACACCGGCAGCCACCCGAGCCAGCTGGCGAAGACCAGTTGCAGGACGAGGGCCAGCAGGAAGGCGGGCACCGACACGCCGACCAGCGACACGAGGCGCAACGCATGGTCGAGCGGCCCGTTGGCGCGGGTCGCGCAAACGACGCCCAGCGGGATCCCCACGAGGACGGCCGCGATCGTCGCAAGCACCGTCAGCTCGATCGTCGCCGGCAGCCGCAGCAGGATCTCGCGCAGAACAGGCTCGCCGGTCTTGAGCGAGGTGCCGAGATCGCCGCGGCCGAGCGCCGCGACATACTCGAGGAACTGCAGCGGCGCCGGCAGGTCGAGACGCAGCTGGTCGCGCAGCGCGGCGATCTGCGCCTGGGTCGCGCCCGGTCCGAGCAGGACCACGGCGGGATCGCCGGGGATCGCGCGGACCAGGAGGAAGACGATCGCCAGCACCAGCGCCAGCACGGGTACGAGGGCGGCCAGCCGCCCGGCAATGAACCTCATCCCGTCTTTGTCCGACCGCGCGCGTGCGTGCCGGCGCCGTCGCCCGTCACTGCTTGGAGACGCTCCAGTACTCGGTCAGCGGCGGGGCGCTGTTGATCACGAGGCCACGGACATTCGCGCGCGCGAAGACGATCAGCTTCGGGCTGAACAGGAAGGCGCCGGGCGCGCGGGCCAGGATGTCTTCCTGCAGCTTGAAATAGAGCGCCTTGCGCTCGTCCATCGACACGGTCTGCTGCGCCTTCAGGATCTGGGCGTCGAGCGCCTCGTCCTTCGGAAAGCGGAAGGTCATCGCCGTGTCGGCGAGCGAGGACAGATAGCCGATGGTGATATGCGCGTCCGGATCGTTGTACCAGGGCTGGCGGCCATCCAGCGCGAGGTCGAAATTCCCGCTGGTGTGCAGCGCGCGCAGCGCCGGGAACTCGGTCTGCTGGATCGTCACGTTGATCCCGACATCGGCGAGATTGGCCTGGACGAAGGTGGCAACCGCCCCCCAGAGCGCGCCCTGGAAGGTGTAGAGCGGCACCGTGAGCGATCCCGGCCGCACCCCCGCCTCGGCGAGCAGACGCTTGGCCTGCGCCGGATCGTATTTCGGCGCCAGTTCGCGAATCTTGGGATTGAAGGCCCAGCTGTTGGAGGTCAGCGGTCCGTAGACGCGATCGGCCGTGTTGCCGAATACGCCCTGGAGCAGCCCGTCATAGTCGATGGCGTGCATGACCGCGCGACGCACGCGGATGTCCGCGAACGGACCGGTCGTCTTCTTGTTGTTGAATTCGAGCTGCCGGATGATCTGGCTCGGCACCTCGATGATCGCGACATTGCGGTTGTTGCGCAGCGCCTGGATCGTCTCCGCCGGGATCGCCGCCAGCTGACCCGCCTGCTGGATGATGTCGACGCCGCCATTCTCGAGTTCGAGCCGGCGCGTGGAGGCGTTCGGGATGATGCGGTAGACGAGACGGTCGACCTTGGGCGCGCCGCGGAAATAGCTCCGGTTGGCCTCGAGGACGATATTGGTGTCGGCCTGGCGGGCGCGGAACACGAACGGACCCGTGCCGACCGGATTGACCGCGAACTGGTCGCCGTGCTTCGCCACCGCCGCCGGGCTGACGATCGCCGATTGCGGCTGCGCCAGGATCGACAGGAAGGCCGGATAGGGTTCGCTGAGCGCGATGCGCACGACGCGCGGCGAGACGACCGTGATGTCGGAGATCAGGTTGAACGAAGCCTGGGCGAAGGGGTTCATCGCCTTCGTGCGCTCGAGCGAGAACTTCACTGCCGCCGCGTCGAAGGCCGTTCCGTCATGGAACGTCACGCCGTCGCGCAGCTCGAACTCGAAGCTCCTGCCGTCCGGGGACACCGTCCAGCGCGTGGCGAGACGCCCTTCGAGCGCCGCGAAATCCGGCGGGGTCCAGGCGACCAGCGTGTCGAACACGTTGAGGATCACCTCGCTGCCGATCGGCTCGGCGCGGTTGGCGCCCGGCTCCAGCCCGGCTGCGTCGGACGGCACCGCGACGACCAGCGTGCGCGCGGGATCGGGCGTCTGCGCCAGGGCTGGAGCGGCAAGAAGCGACAGCGCGAATGTCGCGGCGAGGCGACGGCGTGCGAACGGCATGAAACTCTCCCCTGGAAAGGCGCAGCGGCGGCTTGGATGCCGACGACGGCGCGCGTCCTGGCGTGATCAATAACAAGCGCGCCGCGATCGCGGCAAGGCGCGCCGCGGCGCCGCGTTCAGCCAGGATGCGCGCCGGTCGCCACGGGCCGGTCCGGATCGCCGACCCAGGCCGACCAGGACCCGACATACATCGCGGCCTCGATGCCGATCGCCGCCAGCGCCAGCACCGTCACCGCCGCCGACATCCCCGCGCCGCAATAGACACCGACGGGAGCGGTGCCATCCGCGCCGAGGCCGCGATAGAGCTCCGTCAGCGTTTCGCTGTCGGTGATGGACCCGGGATCGGTGAAATTGTCATGCGCCGGCACGCTGAGCGCGCCGGGAATATGACCGCGCGGCGGCTGCCCCGGCGCCACGCGGCCGCCGATGTAGTTGGGACGGATCCGCGCATCGAGGAGCACGCCGGTCCGCGCGAGCGTCGCGCAGGCGCCGGCATCGAGTTCGGGCATGTGACCTGGCGAGAGTTCGATCATGCTCGGCACGGGTCGGCCTGGCGCATGCGCGACGGGCAGTCCTGCAGCCAGCCAGGCTGGAAGTCCACCGTCGAGAACGCGCACGTCCGGCAGTCCGGCCCAGCGCAGCACCCACCAGGCGCGCGCGGCCGTCATGTTGCGATCGTCGTCGTAGACCACGACCATGCGGTCGCTGCGCAGCCCCCAGCGACGGGCATTGGCCTGCAGCACGGCGATGTCGGGCAGCGGTCGCTGTCCGTCGGCGACGCTCGGCGGACCGCAGAAATCGCTGTAGGCCTCGGCATCGACCGCACCCGGCACGCGGCGCCCGCGTTCCGAGATACGTCCGGTATAGGGGTTCACGGATTGCACGGCGAGGATGGCGGGCCCGGCGCCACCCTCGATCATCGCCTGCACCTGCGTGGGCGTAAGCAGGACCCGTTCGCGCCGCTCATCCGTCATGTCCCGTCCCTCCGACTCGCGCGGCCGGTATAGACTTGGCGCGTCCCGGCCGACAAGATCGGCGCCTTCGCGAAAGGAACACGCTTTTGGTCGTCCTCGACGTCGCCGGCCTCAGCACGGAATTTCCCGCGCGGGACGGATGGCGGACCGTGGTCGACGATGTCTCGTTCCGTGTGGCCGCGCGCGAGACCCTCGCCCTGGTCGGCGAATCCGGATCGGGCAAGAGCGTCACCGCGCTGTCGATCATGCGTCTGCTGCCGGCCGCCGCGCGCATGCATGGGCGGGTGTCTCTCGAGGGACGCGAGCTGTTCGCCCTGCCCGAAGCCGAGATGGAGGGGCTGCGCGGCGCGGCGATGGCCATGATCTTCCAGGAGCCGATGACCAGCCTGAATCCGGTCATGACCGTCGGCGCCCAGCTGACCGAGACGCTGCGTCGCCATCGCGGCCTGCCGGCGCGCGCGGCCCGCGAGGACGCGCGCCGCCTGCTCGACCGTGTCCGCATCCCGGCGGCGCGCACGCGGCTCGACGAACACCCGCACCAGCTCTCCGGCGGCATGCTGCAGCGCGCGATGATCGCGATGGCGCTGGCCGGCAGGCCGCGCCTGCTGATCGCCGACGAGCCGACCACCGCCCTCGACGTCACCGTCCAGGCCCAGATCCTGCGCCTGATCCGCGAGTTGCAGGACGAGGACGGCATGGCGGTGCTGTTCATCACCCACGACATGGGCGTGGTGGCGGAGACCGCCGACCGCATGGTGGTGATGCGCGACGCGCGCATCGTCGAGAGCGGCACGACCGAGTCCGTATTCGCCGCCCCGCGCGCGTCGTATACGCGCAGCCTCCTTGCCGCCGTGCCGCGACTGGGCGCGATGCGCGGCATCCCTCACCCCGCGCCGTTCCCGTCGGCCGAGCCCGATGAACCCGCGCCGGCCGCGCCCCCCGGGCATGCACTCGATCCCGCCGCGCGCACCGTGCTGCGCGTGGACCGCCTGACCACACGCTTCGACCTGCGCGGCGGCTGGCTGGGACGCGTCTCGGCCCGGGTCCACGCGGTCGAGAACGTCTCCTTCGACCTGCGCGCGGGCGAGACGCTGGCCCTGGTCGGCGAGTCGGGATGCGGCAAGTCGACGATCGGACGCTCGATCCTGCGCATCGTCGAGCCGACCAGCGGGGCGATCGAGGTCGATGGCGTGGACGTCCGCGCGCTGTCGGGCGAGGCCCTCCGGCGCTACCGGCACCGGATGCAGATGATCTTCCAGGATCCGATGTCGAGCCTCAATCCGCGGCTGCGCGCAGGCGATATCCTGACCGAGCCCCTGCTGGCCCATGGCCGCGGCGATCGCGACGCGGCGCGCGCACGGGCCGCGGCACTCATGGAGCGCGTCGGGCTCCAGGTGGACATGCTGTCGCGCTATCCGCATCAATTTTCCGGCGGCCAGAAACAGCGCCTGTGCATCGCGCGCGCCCTGGCCCTCGACCCGGCGCTGATCGTCGCCGACGAAGCCGTCTCGGCGCTCGACGTGTCGATCAAGGCGCAGGTCGTCAACCTCATGCTGGACCTGCAGCGAAGCCTGGGCATCGCCTTCCTCTTCGTGTCGCACGACATGTCGGTGGTCGAGCGCATCGCGCATCGCGTCGCCGTCATGCGGCTGGGCGAGATCGTCGAGATCGGCCCGCGGGACAGTGTCTTCGGCGATCCGCGCCATCCCTACACGCGCCGCCTCCTCGCCGCCGTGCCGGTGCCCGATCCCGCGCGCCGCCGCGATCGTGCGGCGATCGAGGAGGGCGAATTGCCGAGCCCGCTGCGGCCGCCGGGCTACCATCCGCCGGCGCGGCGCTACGTGGAGGCCGCACCCGGCCATCTGGTCCTCGCCGACGCCTGACCTCTGCCACCTCTTCCGGACATCGCCATGGACGCCCTCGATTTCGATGCGCCGCTCGACCGCCGTGCGGCCGCGGATTGCCGCAAATGGAACCGCTACGACGCCGATGTCCTGCCGCTCTGGGTCGCGGACATGGATTTCGCCGTGCCCGCCCCGATCCTGGCGGCTCTGCGGGCGCGCATCGCGCATCCGGCCTTCGGCTATGCCGCGGCGACCTCGGCGCTGATCGAGGCCATCCGCGCGATGCTCGAGACGCGCCATGGCTGGCGCGTCGCGCCCGAGGCGATCGTGATGTTGCCGGGCGTCGAGCCCGGCTTCAACATGGCACTGCGCGGACTGCTCGCGCCGGGCGATGGGGTGGTCGTGCAGACGCCGATCTACGCGCCGCTGCGCGCGGCGCCCGGGCATTGGAACCTCCGGCGCATCGACGTGCCGCTCGCCGCGACCGACGACGACATCGCGGCGGATCTGCCCGCGCTCGCGGCGGCGCTGGCCGCGCCGGGCACACGCGCCCTGCTGCTCTGCAATCCGCACAACCCGACCGGCAAGGTCTATGCGCGGAGCGAACTCGCGGCGATCGCCGAGGCATGCCTCGCCAACGACGTGCTGGTCGTCTCCGACGAGATCCATTGCGACCTGGTCCTCGACGGCGACGGTCGCCGCCATGTTCCGATCGCCTCGATGGCACCGGAGATCGCGGCGCGCAGCATCACGCTGATGTCGGCCAGCAAGACCTACAATGTCGCCGGCCTCAAGGCCGCCTTCGCGATCGTCCCCGATGCGGCGTTGCGAGAGCGCTTCACCGCCGCACGCGCGGGCATGGTCGACAGCGTCAACCTGATGGGGCTCGCGGCGACCGAAGCCGCGCTGACGGGATGCGAGACGTGGCGCCGCGCGCTCGTCGGCTATCTCGGCGCCAATCGCGACTTCCTCGCGCGCGAGATCGCGCGCCGCTTTCCCGCGATCGGGTTCCGCCCGCCGCAGGCCTCGTTCCTCGCCTGGCTCGATTGCCGCAAACTCGATCTCGGCATCGACCCGCAGGGTTTCTTCCTCGACAAGGCGCGCGTCGCGTTCTCCGCAGGCGGCGAATTCGGCCCGCTGGGCGATGGCCATGTCCGCCTCAATTTCGGCTGCCGCCGCGCCACCCTCGCCGAAGCCCTCGATCGCATGGAGGCGGCGCTGGCGCGATCGACGTCCTGAGAGACGAAGCCGCGTTCTCTACAGCAACCGCACCGTTCCGGCGAAACGCACCTGCGCCGCGGCCTTCGTCGCAAACGTCGCATCGGCCGTCACGAGAACGCATCGTTCTGCCAGAGCCGCCGCAAGACAGAGGCAGTCGTAAGCCGCGAGCTTCAGGTCCAGCGCGATGTCCAGGGCATCCGCCACAAGCGGCTCCGCGCGAACCACCCGTATCGGCGTACCGGCGATCGCCGCGCATGCTGCGCGGGCGTCCTGGGCGGTGATCTGCCCGCGTCGGGCTTTCACCCAAAGCACATTGGTACACTCGATCCACAGAAGGTCGGGCGCCGCAAGCGGGCTTTGGGTGATCAAGGTCCGGGCGCGATCGGTCCCCTCCTCGGTCAGCACCCATTTCAGCGCGACACTGGCGTCGACGATGACAGTCACCGATCTCGCGCCCGGTCAGCACGAAGATCGTCGAGGCTTGTCGGACCGGGGCCGATACCGATGCGCGTGCGCACGGAGTCAAGTCGCGCCAGCACATCATCCCGATCGAGACCGACCGATGCCGCGAGTGCCCGGCGCGCTTCCTCCTCCAGAGAGGAGCCGGCCTCCGACGCACGACGGCGCAGCGCATCGAGCACCGACTTGTCCAGGTTCCGGATCAGGATCTGTCCCATGTCGCAACCCTGCGGCACTGCCGATATCAATGCAATCACACATCGGCCGTGCCGGACGACGAGACGGCCAGGCGATATCGGCCGCCCCCGGGCGACGCGCCCGCCGCAGCGACCAGATCGTCCATCCAGATTCGCGTCGGGCCCGCATCGCGCTGGTCGCGCGATGTTCCGTTCCATCCTGGATCAGCAGTCCAGATCCACGATCACGCGGACACTGGGCTGGTCCAGTTCGCAGAACCTGGACTTGTAGGCCATGCCGGGCTGCGCGGGGCCGAAATGCTGCAGGTCTGCGCCGTCGTCGCACAGCCAGCGCGCGGTCTCCCGATGCATCAGCACACCCAGGCTGACGTCGCGCCAGGCCTCGACATAGCTGGTCTGCTGGCCACGATAGATCCCGCCGGACAGGCCGCCGAAGCAGAAGCCGATGTCTTCGCCGCCGGCCCGCGCGATGATCACCCGGGCGGCGGCGCGTCGCGCATAGGCCGCCAGAAGCATGGCGTAGAATTCGGGGAGGGCCAGCAGCCCCTGGCGCGCGGGTCCCTTCCAGCTCCGCATCTCCATGTCGAGCATGCGCCGATAGACGGCGCGGGCCTGCTGGGCGGTCAGCGGAGCGTGCCGTTCGAAACCGACCCCGTGGCCGTCGGCCGCACGCTGCGCGCGCTGAAGGTTGCGGCGGAAATTGGGGCTGCGCCGGGACATCCAGCCTTCGAGGCCACCGGCCAGGCTTGCCGCGGCGTGGGGGTCCTGCTCCAGCAGGTGCCGGTCGGGAAAGGCCGCCGCGAGCTGCCGCTCATGCAACCCGCCGGGCTGCAGCCCCGGAAGATCGATCGTGACCGGTACCGGAAGAGCGGCGTCCCGCAACTGACCGATCATGTCGAAAAGCAGATCGCGCGCCCCTGGTCCCAGCATCGGACAGCCGAAGCCCCATTGGGCCTCCAGGGGGCCGAAGCGCAACCCCGATGGCGATGCCGACAGGGCGAAGACGATCTGGCTGTCGTCGGACTGACGAAGGAAGAGAGGCGCGCCGGCGCGGCGCGAGCAGGCCAGAGCGGTCACCTGCCAGACCGGACCGCAGCAGGACGGATCGGGCGCCCCGGAGCGCGCCGCAAGCGCGTCCCAGAAGGCGAACGCATCATCGGTCAAATGGACTGGATCGACGAGGAAGGATCGCAGCGATGGCGGAAGATCATCGGCGCGCATCGGTCAATGCCGTCGCGCGCGTGAAGCGGCGCCAAGCGCAGGCGTCCGGCGTCGACGATCCGCTCGGATCATTGCAGGCAGCGTCGCGACGGCGAGGCCGGCGCCTTTGTCCTCGATGGCCGGCGCGGCAGGCTGGACAGCAGCGGCAAGCCGCTCGACCGATGCGCTCTGACGCGCGGCGCTGCGATCGGCGACGCACCCCTGAACCACGAAAAGGAGCAACGCCAGCACCTGCTTGCGATCGCGCACCGTTCGGATATCGCGAACCATCCGTCGGAACACGTCGCGAACCGGCGCGAGGAATTCGATCGTGTTCTCGATGACGGCGATGCGCGGCATGGCGACAGCTCGGCACTCCCCTTGGACTGGCCGTGGGTGCCGCTGTCACATGACGGCACCACGGTCGCCACGAAACCATAACGATCTGGCTTCGGGCAGGCCATCGGGCCATGACACGCCCCGCAGACCGTGATCGGCACGAAACGACAGCCCGAAGGGAACGACCAGGGCCAACAGGATCACGACCGGCTTCCTGGTCATCCTGACCCTCGCGACCATCAACGCCAGCGCGACCGAACTGCGCGGGGCCCCGCTCGCCGACGCGAAGCTCCTGTCAAACGACGAGTTGGACCTGGCGAATGCATTTCGCAACGAAACGTCACGTTTCGTCACATGCCTTCCCTGGCTCTCCACCCGATGATCGGACCTCGAGCAAGGCGCGGCTCAATCGCAGAAAGGGCGGCGCAAGCATCGACGCGCTTGCTCGCCAGGAGGAGATCGCATGTCAATTTCTTCGCTTTCCAGCCTACGCGGCATCAGCCGCATGCAAGATCAGATGGCCAGCACGCTCGCCAGCAGCAGCGTGCTCATCGAAACCGCAAGCCGGGTCAAGTCCGAGGTCGAACACCTCTCGAAACCGACGGGTGGCCGCGCTTCGCAGGAAGGGCCGCGCGACCCAGCAGCCCTGCGCGCCGCCATCGACATGCAGCTTGCCAGCGACGTCCAGTCCGGCACCCTTTCGCAGGGCGACGCTGCCAGGATCGGAGCCGCGCTCGACCGGTTCGAGGCGAACATGAAAGCCGGCAGCGGTGCGGGCGACACACAAGGTCCGCGCACCTCCGGCGGACCCGGTGGCCCACCTCCAGGCGGCGGAGCGGGCGGACCACCTCCAGGCGGGGGGGCAGGTGGGGGGCCGGGTGGGCCACCGCCGATGGAGGGTGACGGCGCGACGCCTGGCGCAACGGCCAGCGCGTCCGTCGCGACATCGGCCCTCGATGAACTCCTGAAGGCACTCGAGGAACTGAAATCCGAGTCGTCCGAGGACGACACGTCCTCCGCCGGATCGACATTGATATCCGCCGCCACGACGAAGACGGACCTCGCGAGCTATCTCGGCAATCTGCTGAAGTCAGGAAAGGTCGACCTGTCGGTCTGATCCCCGTGAATCACATGTCCTGTCATGTCGTGTCGCCTCCACCCGCGCCGCGCGGGAGGGACAGGGTCGCTACGAGACCGCCGCCGGGGCGGCTGGAGAGGGTGACGTCGCCGCCATGGGCGCGCGCGAGCGTGCGCGCGATCGCCAGCCCGAGCCCGGTGCCGCCGGTCTCGCGGCTGCGACTGCTCTCCAGCCGGTGGAACGGCCGGAAGACGGCGTCAAGCTCAGCTTCCGGAATTCCCGGTCCGCGGTCGGCGACCATGACCTGCACGTCGCCACCGTGGACCGCGAGCGTCACCTCCGCGCCGCCGGCATACTTGACCGCGTTGTCGATGAGGTTCTCGACGATGCGACGCACGGCCGCGCCATCGGCTTCGAGACCGACGCGCGCGCCGGCCTGCGCACACACGTTTTCCATCGCATCGGCGCGCGCGTCGACGATCGTTTCGACGAGACTGGCGAGGTCGATGCGATCGCGACGCTCGGTGCCAGCGCCGAGCCGTGCGAAATCGAGCGTCTCGCCGACGATCGACTCGAGCGCGTCGAGGTCGCGCTGGAGCGCAGCGCGCAACGTGTCGTCGGCGACGCGTTCGACGCGCATGCGCATGCGCGTAAGCGGGGTACGCAGATCATGGCTGACTGCGGCCAGCATGGTGGTCCGGTCGTTCACGAAACGCACAAGTCGCTCGCGCATCGCCTCGAAGGCGCGGGCGATGGAACGGATCTCCTGGGCGCCGCCGGTCGCGAGCGACACGACCTCTCCGCCGCGGCCGAGACGGTCTGCCGCCTGCGCGATCGCGGCAAGAGGTGCCGACAGCCAACGCGCGGCACAGAGCGCAGCCAGTACTGCCGCGCCCAGAAAGAGGAAGAGCCAGGCGATCCCGAGCTTCAGCTCCGGTCCCAGGCGATCGAGATGCCGTGGACGGACGCGCAGCCATGTCCCGTCGGGCAACTCGAGATCGGCCACGAAGGCACGTACCGGGCTCACCTCCTCCGCCTGCTCCAGAGCCAAGGTCGGCCCGGGAACGAAGTCGGCACGCGGCGGTCCTGTGAAGGGAGGCGCACCGGGTGGCAACGGATCGAGGGAGAGCACCAGCCTGCCGATTGGGGCGCCAGCGGCGCGGATCTCGGCCTCAAGTCGCCGCAGTCGTATCTCGCTGCGTATGCCAGGCGGCGAGGGAGGCTGCCGGTCGTGCAGCTCGAAACCCAACCAGGGTGCCGACACGTGCGCGTCCAGCAATGCGGCGCGCTGCCCGGGTGGACGCTCTGCCGCCGCCGAGGCGAGGTCGGCCAGCTGCCGTGCAAGCCAGTAGGGATCGAAGACCGGGGGCGGCGATGGACGCGACAGGACGAGCACGGCAACCGAAAGCGCCTGAACGATCGCCAGGAGAGCGACGGTCGCGAGCGCGATGCGGCCTCCGAGCGAACCTGGCGACAGCACACGCGGCCATCGCACCGTCATGGAACTTCATGCTCCCGCGACACCGGGACGGCGAACACGTACCCACTGCTGCGGACCGTGCGGATCATGCGCGGCGCGACCGGGTCCGGCTCGATCTTCCTGCGAAGCCGGCTAATCGAGACGTCGATCGACCGATCGAAGGGCGAGCTCGCCCGCCCGAGCACCGTGTCGAAGAGCTGGTCGCGCGACACTACCGCGGGTGCCCGCTCGGCGAGAGCCACGAGCAGATCGAATTCGCTGCCGGTCAGGCTGACGAGCGTACCGTCCGGCATGCGCAATTCGCGCCGCGTCAGGTCGATCAGCCAGCTGTCGAAACGCATCGCGACCAGCCTGGAGCGGGCGGGTGCCTCGGACCCGGCGACATGCTCACGCGAGCGGCGAAGCAAGGCCCGGACCCGCGCGACCAGTTCGCGCGCCCCGAAGGGCTTCGCCACGTAGTCATCGGCCCCCATCTCCAGCCCCACGACGCGATCGGTCTCGGCACCGCGCGCGGTGAGCATGATGATCGGCAGGTGGGAAACTCCGCGAATGCGTCGGCAGATCGCCAATCCATCTTCGCCCGGCAGCATGAGGTCGAGTATCGCGAGATCGAATCCGCTCGTCAGCAGACGGTTCGCAAGCCCGGCGCCGCTGGCGAACGCGGTCACCCGGAAACCATGCTCTTCGAACAACTCAACCATCAGGCGCCTGATCTCGTGGTCGTCGTCGACGATGAGCAGATGAGGCCTGTTCTCCATGCACTCCATGTTCAGCCATCGGCAACAGGGTTGTCACGTGCACCCGCGTAACGAAACGTAACGCGACCGATGCCCGGTCGCGGTCCGCGCGCGGTGCCGGACGCGTCGCGCGCGCCTGTCCTTTGTCAAGGTCATGCAGCGAGGCTCCGATGTCGCACATCCACAAGACCCCAGAACCTTCCACCGGATCCCTGTCGCGCCGCACGGCCTTCCTGCGCGCGACGACGCTCGTCCTGGGCGCAACTCTCGGATACCCGTCTCGCGGCTCCGAACCGGATCCCATCCGCCTCATGTCATGGAAACTGGAGGTCGATCCGGTCGATGGACGATCGATCCGGCGCTTCGCGGGACGCGCTGCACCGACGGAAATCCTCACGGATCCCGAGACCGGCGTACGCGTGCGGATACGCGATCTGTTTCCCGGCCGCGCCGCCCCGTTTCCCATCGACGACCGGTTGCAACTCGGAGACGGAGGCTGGGGATTGCGTTGCGTGGACAGGGCTGGAATGGGGCTTTCGCCCAGCCACGACAATGCAGCGTGGGCCATGAACATGATCCCGTTCGGCGTGCTGCTTGACGGTTCGATCATCGACCCATCCGGCCCCTGGTACGATGGCGGCGCAGCGGATCCAAGAAACCCCTTCGACCGATCCTGCACCGGATGGGAATACGAAGTCATGCATCCGGCGGTATCCGCCGTGGTCGGCATCCCTGCGGCGATCCCGGGGCATGTACAGCCGAGCGGCATGTTCCATTACCACGGCTATCCGGCGCTTCTGGTCGCAGCGCTGCGCGACCACGCGCGGGCGACGGGCCGGCACGGCGGCCCCCTTTTGCTCGGCTTTTCCGCGGATGGCTTCCCGATCCTCGATCACCGCTGGCGCGAAAGCCGGAACGGTCATCGGCATTTCCGCTTCTCCAGCTACGTGCTGCGCGACGGTCCGCGCGAAGCACTGCCGCTCACGAACCCTGAAAGACCACCGCCGGGCGCCTTCGATGGTCTCTTCGTGCAGGATTACGCGTTCGATCCGCAGCGCAAGCGCGCGCGCATCGAGGCGGCGCTCGAACGCGGGGAGACTTATTGCGGTCTGACCGCGCGCGACATGCGGCTCGGGCAGGCATCTTATGCACTGCTCGACAGGTACAATGGCGGGTTCTTCCGCGAACTCGAGGGCTATGGCGGTGACGTCTGGGGCTATGCCCTGACACCGGACTGGCCGATGATCCCGAGGCTCTTCGCCTGCGAACCGGACATCAGCTTTCGAAATATCATCCCCTTCGAGGCGCGACGCAGCGCTGCGCTGGGGCGCATCTCGCGGGCCCTGGGCCTGAACCCAGGACGCCGCGCGCTCTACGACAATTGTCCGGCCTCGCTGCAGGACATGCGCGCATGGCATGGCCGTCCCCGCTATTGAGCGGCGAGACCGGACATCGCAGACGCGGCGCCATTCGATACGAGCACGGCCCTGTCGCATGACCTTTATGCACGCCTCTGCCAGTTGCTGGGCATCGGTGCCACCGGGCAGGCACTGGACGCGCGGCGGCGTGTCAGTCCGGGACGCGCCGGCGCGACACAAGTCGCAGCACGGGAACGGCCAGGCAGGCGACGGTCAGGACCGACAGCGTTCCCGCGAGAGGCGATCGGAAGAAGACGAGGAGGTCGCCGCCTGAAAGCAGCATCGACTGACGGAACGCATCCTCGGTGCGGTCGCCGAGAACCATCGCGAGGACCAGCGGGGCGATCGGATAGTCGAGCGCCTTCATCGCGTAGCCGACGACGCCGAAGCCGAGGAGCAGCCAGAGATCGAAGGGTGATCCAGCGACCGTCCACGCGCCGAGCACGCAGATCACCGCGATGACCGGGCCGTTGATGGCGAGCGGTACCTGCATCAGCCGCGCGAAGAGGGGCACCGTCGCCAGCGCGAGGATGACGGCGGCGAGGTTGGAGAGATACATCGACGCAATCAGGCCCCAGGCGAAATCCGGGCGCTCGCGGAACAGGGTCGGGCCCGGCGTGATGCCCCAGATCATGAGCCCGCCGAGCAGCACGGCGGCCGTCGCCGAACTCGGCAGACCGAGCGCCAGCATCGGCAGCATCGCGCTGGAACCGGCCGCCTGGTCCGCGGTCTCCGCCGACACGAGACCTTCGGGTTCGCCACGGCCGAAGCGATCGCGGTTGCGCGACACGCGTTTCGCGATGCCGTAGCTCATGAAAGATGCGGCAGTCGGTCCACCGGGCGCTATTCCCATCCAGCATCCGATGAGCGCGCTGCGCAGAAGGGCGAGCCAATGGCGCGGCCAGCGCAACGCGGCCCGGCCGACCTCCGCGAGATCGAGGCGAGTCGCCAACGGCTTGGGGGTGACCGGCGACTGCACGCTCTCCAACACCTCGCCCAGCCCGAACAGGCCGATCACGACGACCAGCAGGCTGATGCCGCGCAGCAGATCGGGAATGTCGTAGGTCAGCCGCACCGATCCCGAGATCGTGTCCATGCCCACCGAGGCCATCGCAAGACCGAGGCAGATCGACACCGCGGTCTTGAACGGATCGCCGCCGCCGAAGGCCACGAAGCTGGCGAAGGCGAGGACGAAGACGGCGAAATACTCCACCGGCGAGAAGAGCAGCGCGAACCGGGCGACCCATCCGGCAAGCAGCGTCACCACGACGACGCCGAACAATGCACCGAAGCCCGAAGACAGGAAGGCGAAGGTCAGCGCCTGCGTCGCCTGTCCACCCTTCGCCATCGGATACCCGTCGAAGGTGGTCGCGACGGAGGATGGCTCGCCCGGAATGTTGAACAGGATCGACGTCGTCGAACCGCCGATCAGCGCGCCCCAGTAGATGCTGGTGAGAAGGATGATCGCCGCAACCGGATCCATCGCGAATGTCAGCGGCAGGAGCAGGCTGACCCCGTTCGGCGCACCGAGCCCCGGGAGTACGCCGACAAGCAGGCCGAAAAGCACGCCTGCGATCATCAGCAGGACATGCTTCGCGCTGAGCGCGATGGCGAAGCCGTCGAGAAGATGGGCGAGATTGTCGGCCATGTCGCCCCCGCCTCACAGCCCCAGCAGGGGCGCGAGCAGCGGGCCCTTCGGCAGCGGCAGCTTGAACAACCGCTCGAATACCGCGAACAGCACAGCCGGCAGCAGCAGGGCCAGGGCGAGCGTGGTGCGCCAGGCCACGCGGCCGATCCATCCGACCGCGACCACGACGTAGAGCGCGATCGCCGGATAGAAGCCGAGCCAGGGCGCGAGCAGCGCGAATGCGGCGAGCGGCGCCACGAATCCCGCGAGCCGGCGCGCTCGTTCGCCGTCGATCAGCACCGGCGAGACCTCCCGCGTCACCGCGGCCCGGATCAGAACGATCACGGCGGCGATCGCGAGCAGCGCGCCGATCCGGAACGGGAAATACCCGGCCTCCGGCCCCGACCGGCTCCAGCCGATGTCGAGGTCGCGTGCACCGAGCATGATCGCCGCCGCCACCGCGAGAACGAAGAGCGCGAAGGCGATCTCCGCCCCGCGACGGGAGAGCGCACGAGGCGGCGCGGATGGGATCATTCCGGGCTCCTGGGCGGGCAGTGGCGCGCGGCGGCCGACAGGCACGCCGCGCGCACCGTGCTCACTTCACCAGCCAGCCCTGCTCGTCGAAGATCAGGCGGCTGCGCGCCTCGTCCGAGGCAATGAAGCGCGCAAAGGCCTCGCCGGTCAGGAACGTCCCGCTCTGCGAGGTGCGCGCGATGTACTCGGCCCAGTCCGGCGTCTCGAAGACCTTGCGCAGCACGCCGACCCAGAAGGCCG
>CAYSUY010000058.1:0-20632 GCA_964434345.1 uncultured Acetobacteraceae bacterium | reverse complement strand
GAGCATGCGACTGAAAATCGCAGTGTCGCTGGTTCGATTCCGGCCCTGGGCACCATTCCTCCGGCGCGTTTGACTTCGCTCCCAGTTGACGTCTTTGGCGTTCGCGAACGTCGTCCAGGGAATGGATGAATCGGACGACCCTTCCGGCCCCTGAAGCAAAGCCATGGCGTCCGGCGTGGGCCGCCGTGTTGGCCGGCGGAGCCATCCTGACATGGCCGGCGGTTCTCAATCTCTACCCGCTCCTGTTCATCGATAGCGTCTCGTATCTGCTTCATAGCCTCACGGGACGGCATCCATGGGACAAGACAGCCATCTATGGGCCGCTCCTGTACGTGTTCCATTGGCGGATCTCCCTGTGGGGAGGCATCGCGGCCCAAGCCGTGTTGCTGTCCTGGCTGATCTGGCGGGTCCAGCGTGCGACGGGGGGCGACGCGCAGCCGGGGCGCCATCTCGTGTTCGTCGGCATTCTGGGTCTGACCACGACGGCACCCTGGTTCGTCTCGCTCGCCTTGCCGGACGTTCTTTCCGCCGTTGTCGTCCTGGTCATTTTCCTCCTGGGTTGCGAGCGGCATCCGCGGGGGCATGCGGCGACGGCGTTCCTCGTCCTGATCGGTGCCCTCGCCGTGGCATCGCACCTGTCGCATCTCGGCATCGCCGGCGCGATCGTGGTCGTCGTCGCGGTCATGCGCAGGGCGGTGCGCCCCATCCTCGTCGCGGCCGCGCCTGTGCTTCTGGCATGTGTTGGGCTCCTGACGGCCAACCTGGTCGCCTTCGAGCGTCCTGTGCTTTCCGCGCACGGGGCCTTTTTCCTGCTCGCGCGTCTCCAGGCGGATGGTCCGGCGACGGAGACCATGCGCCGGCATTGTCCATCGCGGGGCTGGCGTTTGTGCGACCGCGTGGATTCCTTGCCGATGTCGGCCGACGCATTCCTGTGGAGCGAAGCAAGCCCCATCCTGCGCGACGCATCAGGGGCGCTGCGGCCACGCAATGGCTTGCCGCTCGTCGGGGAGGCGAGCGAGATCGCGCGATTGACGCTGCGCGAGATGCCGCTCGCGGTCGCCGGCGCGATGGCCACGAACGCGCTGCGGCAGGCGGTGCGCATCGGCTTGGGCGACACCTTCGATCCGTCGGATCTGCGCGGTGGCGTCGCTGTGGTCATCGCGGATCTTCTCGGGGATACGGAGCGCCGGCGTTTCGAGGGCGGCGCCCAGATGCGTGGCACGCTGGTCACGCCGCCCGACGGATTTTTCTTCGGCGTGCTCGCGGTCGCGGCGCTGGCGCTCGTCGTCGCCCTCTTGCGTCCGGCGACTCGACGGCGCGCAGACTGGGCCGCCTTCGTCGCCTGCGTGATCGTCGGCTTTGCCGCCAACGCGTTCATGACCGGGGCGCTGTCGGGGCCGCACGACCGATATGGCGCACGGCTTGCCTGGATCGTCGTGCTCGCGGCGGTATTGGCAGCGGATCCGCCGAACGGTCCGCGGCGCGGTATCGGACGGGTGGTACCGGCGCAGCCGGCGTCGGTCTTGGCGATCGCCATCGGTCTTGGCATGGTGGCGTGCGCACAGGGAGCGGGGCCGGCATGCGTCTTCTGATCGAGTCGGCGAGGATCTGGGATGGCAGCGGCGCGCTGCCATTCGCCGGATCCGTGTTGATCGAGGGCGAGCGGATCGCGGCGGTCTGCCCCACCGGCATCGCGTCTCCTGCTCCGCCCGATGCGATCCGCATCGATGCGCGCGGCATGTTCCTGATGCCGGGCCTCGTGGAAGGCCATGCGCATCTGTCCTTTACCGACATCAGTCGGGGCACGGCCCTGGGCGAGATGCCGCCGGAAGATCACGCGCTGCTGGCCATGGATGCCGCGCGCAAGCTGCTCGGTGCCGGTTTCACGAGCGCGTGCTCGGCCGCATCGGCGAAAATACGGCTCGACGTGGCGGTACGCGACGCGATCGCGCGCGGCATGTTCGACGGCCCGCGATTGCTGGCGGCGAGCCCCGAATTGACCGTCACGGGTGGTCTCGGCGACGCGCGACGTCTGCATCTCCATCAGGAGAGTTTCGCCCTGGCGGTCGACGGGCCGGACGAGGTCAGGCGTGCCGCGCGGCTGTGCCTGCGCGAGGGCTGCGACACCATAAAGCTCAATATTTCCGGCGATTTCGGCGTCGAGTCCGCTCTCGCCGACACAGCGGTGATGACCGATGCGGAGGTCGCCGCCGCCGTCGAGGCCGCGCATGCGATCGACCGGCGCGTCGCGGCGCACGCGCGCGCCTCCGAGGCGGTCAAGCGTGCCCTGCGCAACGGCGTCGATATCATCTATCACTGCGACTTCGCGGACGAGGAGGCGCTCGACATGCTCGAGGCTGCCAGGGATCGCGTCTTTGTCGGACCGGCGATCGGCATCGTGCACGCGCGTCTCGCGACACTGAGCCGTGATCCGTCGCCGCAGGCGCGGGTCGTCGTGGACAGGCTCTCGCGCATCCTCGAGGCGAGTTGCCGGACCTACGCCGAGATGCGGCGCCGCGGGATCCGCGTCGTGATCGGTGGCGATTACGGTTTCGCCGACAACCCGCAGGGCACAAACGCGCGCGACCTGGAGCATTTCGTCGCCCTGTTCGGCTACTCGCCCGCGGAGGCGCTCGTCGCCGCGACACGCATCGGGGGCGAGATCATGCGGCTGGGCGACGAACTTGGCATGGTTCGAGCCAGGTACCTCGCCGACCTGCTGCTCGTGGATGGCGATCCCCTGGGCGATCCGCGGGTGCTTCAGGACCGCAAACGGATCGCGCTCGTCGTCAAGGGCGGAACCGCCTACGCGCCCTGCGACGGCCCACCGCATGTGCGTCGTTTGAGCGATGCGGAACTTTGTCAGTTCGCCGCTCGGCCGGACAGGTCAGTTTCGCATTGAGGCCGTTGGAACGGCCTGGGCTGCGTCAGAGAGCGGGATCGGGTTCGGGCCCGCGAAATGGCATGCGGCCGCGTGTCCACCGCCGACCGGCGCAAGCGGCGGACGACTGCGGCGGCAGATCTCCTGTGCGATCGGGCAGCGCGAACTGAAGGCACATCCCGGCGGAACCGCCATCGGGCTGGGCACGTCTCCGCTCAGGACGATCCGACGGCGCGGGGCGTCGGGATCTGGTTCCGGAACGGCGGAGAGGAGGGCCTGCGTATACGGGTGGTGCGGTGCGGCGTAGACCCGTTCCTTGGGACCCGTTTCCACCACGCGTCCGAGATACATGACCATCACGCGGTCGGCGATGTGCCGAACGACGGCGAGGTCGTGCGCGATGAACAGATACGAAAAACCATTCCGCTGCTGCAGGTCCTGCAGAAGATTGACGATCTGCGCCTGGACGGACACGTCGAGCGCCGAGACCGGCTCGTCCGCGACGATCAGGCTCGGGCCGGCGGCGATCGCACGCGCAATACCGATGCGTTGGCGCTGTCCACCGGAGAATTGCCGCGGCAGCCTGTCCATGAGCGCCGGCGACAGGCCTACCGCGGCCAGGAGCGCGGCGACCTGATCGCGGCGCTCGCGGGCACTGCGCGCCAGGTCGAAGACCTCGAGGGGTTCGCCGACGATCTGGAAGACGCTGCGCCGCGGGCTCAAGGATCCGAATGGGTCCTGGAAGACGATCTGCATGCGCCGGCGCATCCGGCGCATGTCCGATGGCGAGAGGCGCGCGAGATCGACCCCGTCGAACAGGACGCGGCCGCTGCTCGGCGCGATCAGCCGCAGGGCGAGCCGCGCCAGGGTCGATTTCCCGCACCCGGACTCCCCGACCACCGCAAGCGTCTCTCCGCGGCCCAGTTCGAAGCCGACATCGTCGACCGCGCGAACCTGGCGCGCCGTGCCGCGTGCGCGCGCCAACCAGCCGGTCTCGTCGCCGAAGATCTTCGTGAGACCTTCCGCGCGCAGCAATGCTCCGCTCATCGCGATGGCTCCGTCTGGACCCAGCATGCGGCGGCGTGGCCAGAGGCATCGCCGCGCAGGTCCGGTCTGCTGGTGAGGCAGATCTCGCGGCGGTCGGGACAACGCGGTGCGAAGGCGCAACCCGGGCCTGTGCGCCCCGGCGTGGGCACGCTGCCCGGGATCTGGGTCAGGCGATGCCGCGTGTCGGAAAGGCGGGGGACCGCCTCGAGCAGGCCACGCGTGTAGGGATGGCGCGGTCGCGTGAATATGTCGCGCACGCATCCGGCCGCCACGACCCGGCCCGCATAGAGGACGACGACGCGCTCGCAGAGTTCCGCGACGACCCCCAGGTTATGCGAGATCAGCAGGATCGCGGTGCCAGTGGCCGCGCGGATCGCGCGCATGAGTTCCAGAACCTGGGCCTGCACGGTGACGTCGAGCGCGGTTGTCGGTTCGTCCGCGATGAGCAGCTTCGGATTGCACGCGAGAGCCATGGCGATCATCACGCGTTGGCGCATGCCGCCGGAGAATTGATGGGGATAGGACCCCAGACGAGCTGCGGGATCCGGTATCCCGACGCGGCGAAGCAGGTCGATCGCGCGCCGCCGTCTTTCATCTGGTGCCGCGTCGTCATGCAGCAGGATCGATTCCTCCACCTGCTCGCCGACCGTCATCAGGGGATTGAGCGAACTCATCGGCTCCTGGAAGATCATCGCGACATCACGGCCGCGGATCGCCGGCATGCGCGCCTCGGGAAGTGCAAGGAGATCGGTTCCCTGGAACAGGATGCGGCCGCCCAGGATGCGCGCCTGCGGGGGCGTCAGGCGCAGCACGGCAAGCGATGTGAGCGATTTTCCGGAGCCGGACTCGCCGACCAGCCCGACCGTTTCGCCGCTACGGACCGCAAAACCCACATGGTCCACGGCGACCACGGGCGCGTCTGCCGGTCCGAAGGCGATCGTCAGGTTCTCTATCTCGAGAAGGGGATCGGGCGTCGTCATCGTCAGCGTTCATCCGGGTCGAGCGCGTCGCGCAGCGAATCGCCGACGACGTTGAACGCCAGCACCACGGCCGTGATCGCGAAGCCGGCGCCGATGATCGGCCAGGGCGATCCGAAGATGTTGCCAAGCCCGTCGCGAATGATGTTGCCCCAGCTGGGATTGGGGGGACGCGTCCCGATCCCGAGGAAGGACAGCGACGCCTCCAGCCGGATCGCCGACGCGACCCAGAGCGTCATCAGCACGACGATCGGCGCGGCGATGTTGGGCAGGACATGGCGCCAGATGATCAGCGGCGTCCGCAAGCCCACCGCGATCGCCGACTCGATATAGGCTTCCTGCCGCACCGCGAGGGTGGACGCGCGCGCGACCCGTGCGAACCCGGGCACGAAGGCCACCGCAATGACGAAGACGACGTTCCAGAAGCCGCCGCCGAGCGCCGCCGCGATCATGATCGCCAGCAGCAATTCGGGGAAGGCGAGGAGAAGGTCGATCAACCGGCTGATCACGCGATCGACGGGCCCGCCGAAATATCCGGCGATCACCCCAAGCGTGGTGCCGACCGCCGCCGCGATCACGGGGGACACGAGCCCGAAGACCAGAGAATTGCGCGCGCCGTGGACGAGGCGCGACAGGACGTCCCGGCCGAACTGGTCGGTTCCCAGCCAATGTTCGCCGCTCGGCAGGGCATTGATGCGCAGATAACTCTGCGCGAGAGGATCGTGCGGCGCGACGACGGGCGCGAGCACGGCGATCGCCACGAAGACGAGGATCGTCGCGAGGGCCAGCCAAGTCGCGACGCCCTGCCGCGCGATCAGATCGCGCAACGCGTGGCCCCTCGGCGGGGCCGCGGCGGCATCCAGCTCGAGGCGCGGCTGCGGTGTCATCCCTTCACTCTGATCCGTGGATCGACGAGAGCGTAGACGAGGTCGACCAGCAGGTTGACGGCGACGACGAAGATCGCGAACACGACGACGCCCGCCTGGATCACGGGATAGTCGCGTTTGGCGATGGCGCTGATCAGGACTTCGCCTATCCCCGGCCGGTTGAAGACGAGTTCGATCGCGACCGATCCCGACAGCGTGGCGAGCAGACTGAGACCGAGCCCCGTGACGACCGGAAGCAGAGCGTTCCGCAGGGCATGGCGGTAGATCACACGCCGCTCCGGCGCGCCCTTGGCGCGCGCGGTGCGGACGAAATCGCGGCCGAGCACTTCGAGAAGCGCCGTGCGGGTCAGCCGGGCGATGAAGGCGGTCTTCAGCGACGCGAGGGTCAGGGCTGGGAGAAACACATGGTACAGGCGGTCGAGTGCGTGCGTTCCTCCGCCATTGACCGGGAACCAGCCGAGATTGAGCGCGAACACGATCAGCAGCAGCGCGCCGAGGTAGAAATCCGGGATGGCATAGCCCACGAGGGAAAAGAGGCGCACGCCTCCATCGGCGGCGCGACCGCGATGGACCGCGGCCAGCACACCCAGCGGGATGCCGAACGCGACGCCCATCCCGGTCGCCGCAAGGGTCAGTTCGATCGTGTAGGGGAGGTTGTCGGCGAGCAGCTGGGCCACCGGTGCCTCGTTGATCATCGAGGTGCCGTAATCGAGTGTCACCATGTCGACGATGAAGGCGAGGTATTGTCGCCAGAGCGGCTGGTCGAGTCCGAGACGGCTGCGAAACAGCGCGAGTTGCTCCTGGGTCGCGTACTCGCCGAGGACGACCAGCGCCGGATCGCCGGGCAGCAGGCGCCGGGCCGCGAAGACGAGCGTCAACACCAGGAGGACCGTCGGCACCGCATCCAGGAGCCGCGCGGCGACCGTGCGCAGCATCGGCGCGGCGCCCTCAGATCCGCCGCGCGCGGTTCAGCGGCCAATAGGCGTACCCGGACTTGACCGGATAGCCGATGTCCACCCTCGGGTTGCGCGCAATCACGTAGGAGAGGGTGACGATTCCGAGAAGCGGCAGGTCGCGCAGCACCTGGCGCTCGACGTCCTGGATGAGGGCCGTGCGCCGGGCAAAATCGGGCTCGTCCTGCGCGCGTTCGATGAGCGCGTCGATGCCGGGAATGGCGGCGCCGTAATGGCTGTAGTTCTCGCCCCCCGTTCCGTCGCCCTTGACCTCCGCGGCAGCCCAGAGCTGCTGCAGGAAAGGCTGTGTCGGAACGGGCGGATAGCTCGACGAGTAGAGAGCAAGCGTGTTGCGATCCTTACGATTCTCGGCGTGCATCGTCGCATGGTCGATGATCTTGAGGTCCAGGATGATGCCCGCGGCCCGGAGCTGCTCCTGGATGATCAGCATGATCGCGGCGTAATCCTCGCGCTGGCTCGTGAAGCACGGGATGGTGACCCCGTTCGGAAAACCGGCGGCCGCGAGGAGCGACTTCGCGCGGGCTATGTCGGGCGTGTAGCGCAGGTCCGGCGAGAGGTCCTCGGCCTTGACGGAGCCGGCGAATTGCGGCGCGATGATTCCCGTCATCGGTGCCGACATGCCGACGAACGCGGCTGCGATTTGCGCGTTGTTGATCGCAAGCCTGATGGCCTGACGGACGCGCAGGTCGTTCAGCGGCGGCCGCGTGAGATTGATGTGAAGGCTGTTGAAGCTTCCCGGGGCCGTTGCGTCGAATATGGTCTGCGGCGCGCGCTGGCGCATCGTCGGGATCCAGCCCGGAGCACGCACGCCCTCGATCATGTCGACCTGGCCGGAAGCGAAGGCGAGGGTACGCGCCGTCGTGTCGGCGATGAAGGCGATGCGGATGTTCCGCGTCGTCGCGGCCCCCGCGAAATGCGCGTCGAACGCGGAGAGCGAGACCCCTTCGGTCGGACTGACCCCATCGACCTGATAGGCGCCGGTGCCGATCGGATCCATGTTGAAGCGCTGTCCACGCTCCTCGTAGGCCTTCTTGCTGACGATCGATGCCGAGATGGTCGTCGTGACGCTGCCGTTGAACAGCGGATCGGGGCGCTTGAGCGAGAAGCGTATCGTGTACCGGTCCGGAGCCTCCACCGTCGCGATGTTCGCGTAGAGCGCCTTCTGGTTGGTCACGATCCCGCGATCGAGATGGCGTCCGAAGGTGAAGAGGACGTCCTCGGACGTCATCTCGCCATATCCCTTGTGGAATTGAACGCCGCGACGCAGACGGTAGGTCCATGTCCGCGCATCCGGCGACATGTCCCAGCTTTCCGCGAGTGACGGACGAAAATCCTCGGGACGGACGGCGAAGGTGCCGTCTTCCGATTTTGCGAGCGTGTCGAAGATCTGGCGGATCGCCCAGTTGTCGCCGCCGGTCAGACCGGGTTGCTGCGGGTTGAGACCGCTTGGCGCGCGCGCCGCGAGAGCGATGGAGATCGGCGCGCCTTGTGCCTCGGCGGTGCCGGGGACGATCAGCGGGGCGGCGAGTGCGGATGCGCCGAACGAAGCGGCACGGCGGCGCGTGATGGTCATGGTCATCGGCGGATCTCCTGCATGCGGATCGGTCGGCGTCTCAGAAGACGATTGGGCGCCAGCGACGCGCGAGTTCGTCGGCGTCGAAATCGAGTCCCAGGCCGGGCGTGGTCGGGATCTTGAAACGTCCTTCGTGGGATTGCGACGGGTTGCGCGGGAAGATCGGAGCCGCGCGTTCCCAATTGTCCGCGACCTCGATGGGCTTCGACAGGTGCATGACCGTCGCCAGCACATGGAGATTGGCGAGATGGCCGATGGTGGGTTGAGTCTGGTGCGGAACCAATTCCACGCCATGGGCATGCGCGATCGCCGCGCACTGCATGAGGCCGGTGATCCCGCCCATCTTCACGATATCCGGCTGGACCATCCTGACGCCGGCGTTGATCAGGTCCTTGAGGCCCTGAAGCGTGTAGGTCTGCTCTCCTGCCGACACGGTGATGTCGAGCCGCTGCGCGACTTCGCCCATCGCCGAGATGTGATAGTGCTGCACCGGTTCCTCGAACCACGCGTAGCCGAGTTCTTCGAGTGCGCGGCCGACGCGTATGGCACCGCCGACGGAGTAGCCGTTGTTGGCGTCGAAGGCGATCGTGAAGTCGTCGCCGAGCAGGCGCCGCACGGCCTTGGCCTTCGCGATGTCGCCGGCAATGTCGACATTCTCCCTGGTCCGGTCGCCGTCCCACCGGATCTTGACCGCCGCGGGCCTTTCCTTCGTGACGCGTCGTTCGACGACGCGCAGGACATCATCGACGCTGCGCGCGGCGTTTCCGCCGATCGAGGCGTAGCAGACGACCTCGTCGCGCCAGGCACCGCCGAGCAGTTTATGGATCGGCAGGCCCAGAGCCTTGCCCTTGAGATCCCAGAGGGCGATGTCGAGCCCGGCGAGGGCGCCGGTCACCGCGCCTTCCGGACCAAGCTTGATGCATCTGTGCAGAAGGGTATCGAGAAGTACGGCATGGTCGAGCGGATCCTTGCCGGTCAGGAAGGGCGCCATATGCTTCGCGACGACGAGCAGGGAGGCGAGGCCGCCCTCCATCGGCGAGGCCTCGCCGAGCCCCCAGAGCCCGTCCTCGGTCTCGACCCTGATGAATGCCGAGTACGGGCCGCGCCGATCGGTCGTGCCCCAATCGATCTGCGCAGCTTCGACCTTCGCGATCCTCATCCGATATCCCTCCCCAGCGACATCGTCCCCAAGCCGGAAAGGTCATGCAGCGCGGCGCCGCGGTCAAGCGACGAAACACGGCCCCGTCACGTCGTGAACTCGGTCTCCCAATCCGCGCGTGCCGCGCGCGTCGCGGCGTAGACGGCGCCCGCGATGGCACGGCCCGCTGCCGTGTGCAGGCCGGCATACGGGTCGCCATCCTCGTCGTCGGGGCAGGCGACGACGATGCAGTCGGTTCCGGTCGCGGCGATGGAACCGCCCTCCGCGAGCAGTGCGGCGGTGCGCGCGGTCGCGACGATCGCCATCGCCTCCAGGAGGGCGGGCTCGGAGAGTGGCCTGGACACGGCCGCGAGGATGTTGATCGTCCCGGGACCCGTGTGCGTGCGTCGCGGGACGATTTTACCCATCGTATCGAAGCCGACGCCGTTGGTGAGACCGAGCGTCACCAGTGTGTGCACCACGTGAATCCCGTCGCGTGTCGTCGCGTCGCGATGTCGGCGGATATCGCGAGCCGTCATCATCGCCACCGCGTCGTCGAGATCCGCCGCCGCGAGCCGTGTGCGCAGCAACGCGTGCGGATCGATGCCAAGTGGCAGATCGGCGTCCTTCACTTCGAGCCATGCCACGCGATCGGCCCGCACGAGGCCTGGACGGTTCATCGACCAGCTGAGCATCCGCCAGGCCTTTGGAAACCGGGCGACGAGCCAGGGCTGCGCGCAGTCGATGCGGAACAATCCGATCATGGAGACCGGATGACAGGCGTCGCGCCGTGTCGCAAGCCCCGACGAGCGCGGAAGCCGGAAGAATCGCGCTTGACCCGGCGCGTGCCGGCGGTGGATCGTCCGGGTGTGTAGGTTCCCCGGTTGGCGCCGGGGAGGAAAGAGGGAACCGGGTGCGGTCCAGTGACGGACCAAGACCTGGGCTGCCCCCGCAACTGTGAGCGGCGAGTCAGCGTCCGACATGGCCACTGGGAAACTGGGAAGGCCGGACGCAGCGACAGCGACCCGCGAGCCAGGAGACCTGCCTGCACAGTCACCCAACCGGTGGGCGGGGCGCACCACACGGAGCGGTCGAACGCAGCGGTGACGTCGTTTCCGATGCGGAGGCGGGGCGGTTCTTGCCCTGTTTCTGCGCGGAGAGGATGCGTCATCGTCGCGTTTCGCGGCGATCCGTGCCGCATGGAGTCCGCTCCCTGCGCCTCGTCCGCCATCCCTCGCATCGGTTCATGTCACGCCGTCGCCGCGTGCCCGCGGCACGGACAATTGCGGGAGACCGAGTGCGATGCGTCCATCCATTTTTTCCTTGCCGCCCCTGCGTGGCGTCCTGCCGGCGGCTGTCGTCTGGTTGGGTGCCGTCACCGCCGAGGCGCAGTCCCAGGCACCACGATCGGCGCCCGAGACGATCGTCACGGCGAGCCGTCTCGGCGACGGGGTCACTGGCGCCTCGACGACCGTGATCACCGCGTCGGAGATCGAACGTTTCCCGGGCGAGACGTTGCAGGACGTGCTGTCCGCGCAGCCCGGATTGCAGACGCAGAGCTTCTTCGGCGGGGTCAACGGCGCCGGCACCATCATCGACATGCGGGGGTTCGGCGCGGCGGCGACGCCGAACACGCTGGTCCTCATCAACGGACGTCGGCTCAACGATCTCGATCTGGCGGGCATCGATTTCAGCGCCATCCCACGATCCAGCATCGAGCGTATCGAGATCACGCGCGGCAATGGCGGCGCTGTGCTCTATGGCGACGGCGCGGTCGGTGGGGTCATCAACATCGTCACGCGCAACCCCTTCAACGAAAAGCCGACCCTGCGTGCCGATGCGGGGGTCGGAAGCCATCGTCACGGCGAAGCAAGCGTGGTGGCGAGCCGCGCCATCGGCGACACCGCGTTCCTCGTGAACGCCGCGGCGATCGGTTCGTCCGGGTACCGGACGAACAACGAATTGCGGCAGCGCAGCCTGGTCGCAGAGGTCCGGCGCGCGATCGATCTCGGTGAAGTCTATGTCGCGCTCAACGCCGACACGCAGCATCTCGGTCTGCCTGGGCCGCGGCGTGTCTCGGCGACCCTTGACGAATTGCGCAGCGACCGGCGCGGATCGTACGAACCCTTCAACTTCGCCGACAAGCAGGGGGTCGGCCTGGTGCTGGGCGGGACCCGCCAAATCGCCGACGGCATCGAGTTGATCGTGGATGCCGGCGTGCGCCGCAAGGAACAGCAATCCGCGTTCTTCAGCGATTTCGGTGCGGCCTTCAATACGTACACCGATACGGCTCTGACATCGCTGTCGCTCACGCCGCGTATCGTCGCCCGGCATCGCCTCCTAGGCCTCGAGGGCAAGGCGATCGCCGGCTTCGATGTCTACAACTCCCTCTACGGCTCCGATCGGATGGTCAACGAGGGGGACGTTCCGGCGCATCGCTACGACCTGACGCAGCGGAGCCTCGCCGCCTATGTGCAGGAGACGGTGTCGCTGGGCAGCGCGACCGATCTTTCGGCTGGACTGCGCGTGCAGCGCTCGGCCGTGACGGCACGTGATCGCTTCGATGCCGGCGCGCCGTCGACGGGATCGGCGGTGCAGGGTGTCGGGCTGGATCAGGACGATACCAATACGGCGTTGCATGTCGGGCTCGAGCACAGGTTCACGACGGGGTTGGCCGTGTTCGGGCGCGCCGGACGAAGCTTCCGGTTGCCTACGGTCGACGAGCGCGTCGGCGCGGCGCCGTTCGGCGTCCCCGTCGATTTCGCCTTGCGCACGCAGACATCGCGGGACGTCGAGGCCGGATTGCGCCAGCGCTGGGGCGATCTCGCGGTGCAGATCAGCGCCTTCGAGATGCACCTGCGCGACGAGATCCATTTCGATCCGAGCACGTTCACCAACGTCAATCTCGACCCGACCCGCAGACGCGGGATCGAGACGGCGGCGTCGCATCGCGTCACCGATGCGGTCAGGCTGCGCGGCGCGTTGACCTATACCGAGGCGAAGTTCTCGGACGGACCCTTCAAGGGCAACGACGTGCCTCTGGTGTCGCGCTGGACCGGCAATCTCGGCCTGTCCTGGGACATCGTGGAGCGGCTCGTCGTCCTCGACGCGTCGGTCCGGCGCGTCGGTGATCGCCGCTACGACAACGACCAGGCGAATTTTCAACCGCAGATCCCGGGTCATACGGCTGTGGATCTGCGGCTCGGCGGCGAGATCGACGCGTTTCGCTGGTCGTTGTCCGCGCATAATCTTCTGGATGCGCGCTACTTCGACTATGGCGTCGCGAGTTCGACCACGTTCGGACGCGTCAATGCCTATCCGCTTCCGGGGCGCACGGTGATCGCCCGCTTCGGGTTGTCGTTTTGATGATCCGCCGACGCCGAGCCACGCGACAGGCGGTGCTGCGCGGTGGCTCGGCGCTCGTCCTGGCCTTTCTTCTCGCGACCGACGCCAAGGCCGGCGGCGCGGCGCCCATACGGATCGTCAGCGCCAATCTCTGCGCCGACCGGCTCGTTATCGATCTGGTTCCGCGCGAGCGGATCCTGTCGGTCAGTCACTTCGCGGCCGATCCAGGCCTGTCACCCTTCAGCGACCGGGCGGTGGGCTTGCCCGTCAACCGTGGCGATGCCGAGGAGATCCTGGCGTTGCGGCCGGACCTTGTCGTGACCGGCGCGTTCGCGTCGCGCGGTGCCGCGGCGCTCCTGCGTCGCGTCGGTGTGGCGGTGCACGAGATCCCGGTGACGGCGGATCTCGCGGCGGCACGCGCGGCGATCCGTGACCTCGCGCGCCGTCTCGACGCGGTGGCGCGGGGAGAGGCCATGATCGCCGCGCTCGAGGAGCGGATGGACGCGCTGCCGCGCCCGATCGCACCGGCGCGGGCCGTGTCGTTGCACGCCGGTGGCTGGGTGGCGGGAGCCGGCAGTCTGGCCAACGCGCTCTTCGCGCGGCTCGGGTTCGTCAATGCCGGGGCCGCTCGCGCCGGCTTCGTGCAGATGGATGTCGAGACGCTGCTTTATCAGGCGCCGGACCTGATCGTGGTGGAGCGTCATGGCGGGCCGGCGGCGTCGCGCATGGCCGAGTCGATGACCCATCCCGCCCTTGCGCGTGGACCGGCCCGGCGAGTGGAGGTTCCCGCACGCGACTGGGCCTGCCGGGACGAGGGCCTCGCGCAGGCCGCGGCCTGGATCGCCGGGGCGGGGCGATGACCGTAACGCGTCTCGCGCGCGTCGCTGCCGGGGCCTTGGCCCTTGCGCTCGCCGTGTCGATGGGCGTCGGGACGACGCGTCTCGCGCCATGGGATGTGCTGTCGGCGGATGTGCAAATGCGTGCCCTCGCGGCAACCGTCCTCTGGGAGGTGCGCGCGCCGCGGACCGTTCTGGCGGCGATGACCGGCGCCTCGCTCGGGTTGTCGGGCGCCGTGCTTCAGGGATTGTTCCGCAACCCGCTCGCCGATCCGGGGATCATCGGCGTGTCCGCGACGGCGGCGCTGGGCGCGGTACTGACATTTCATTTCGCCATCGCGACACCGATCGCCGGCGGGCTTTTTGGCGGCTTCGTGGGCGCGCTTCTCCTGGCCGCGCTTGCCGGCCGAGGCGCAGGCACGCTCACCCTGGTGCTGGCGGGCGTCGCGATCTCGAGCCTGGCCGTGGCACTGACCTCGCTGGCGCTCAACCTCGCTCCGAGCCCCTTCGCCGCCTACGAGATCATGTTCTGGCTGCTTGGCGCCGTCGCCGACAGGTCCTGGCGAGAGGTCACGGCGACGCTGCCGTTCGTGGTGATCGGCTGGGCGATGCTTCTCGCCACGGGGCGCGGGCTTGCGGCGCTGACACTCGGCGAGGATGTCGCGCGCTCCATGGGGCTCGCCCAGGGTCGTCTGCGCGGACTCGCCATCGCCGGTACGGCGTGCTGCGTCGGCGCATCGGTCGCGGCGAGCGGCGGGATCGGCTTCGTCGGTCTCGTGGTTCCACATCTCCTGCGGCCGCTGGTCGGGCATGATCCGCGGCGGCTCCTTCCCTTCAGTGCGGCGGGCGGTGCCGTTCTCCTGCTCACGGCGGATATCGCGGTGCGACTGGTGCCGGCCGCGCAGGAACTCAAGCTGGGCGTGGCGACGGCGCTCGTGGGCGCGCCCGTCTTCCTGTGGCAGGTTCTGCGGCTGAGGGGGATTCGATGAGCGTACTGGCCTGGGACCGCGTGAGCCTGTCGATCGGCGGCAAGTCGGTGCTCGACGGCGTGTCGCTGCGTGCGGCATCTGGCGAGGTCCTCGGCATCGTCGGCCCGAACGGTGCCGGCAAGACCGCCTTGCTGCGCTGTGCCGCAGGGCTGGCTGACGGCCATCGCGGCGCGATTCGCTTTGCTGACGAAGATCTTCGCGCGATGCCCGTGGCGTTGCGTGCCCGCCGCGTCGCCTATCTGCCGCAGTCCCGCGACGTCGCATGGCCGCTGACCGTCGCGGACACCGTGGCGCTCGGCCGCCTTCCGCATCAGGGGCAAGCCGGCGCGGCGGTGGACGCGGCGGCGGTCGACCTTGCCCTGTCGCGCGTCGGGCTGGCGGCGCGCGCGCGGCGTCGGCTCGATACGCTGTCGGGAGGCGAACTGGCGCTCGTTCTCCTTGCCCGCGCCCTGGCCGTCGAGGCGCCGGCGCTGCTGCTGGACGAACCCTGCGCGGCGCTCGATCCGCGCCACCAGCTGACGGCGATGACCCTGTTCCGGAGCCTCGCGGCGGATGGTGCCTGTGTCTGCCTCGTACTCCATGATCTCGCGCTGGCGGCGCGTTTCTGCGATCGCGTGGCCGTGCTCGACCAGGGGCGTCTGGTGGCCGAGGGGCCGCCGGACATCGCGCTCGACGATGAGATCCTCTCGCGCGTCTACGGGATCGTCGCGGCGCGGAGCCGAAGGGATGGAACGACCTGCCTGGTTCCCTGGGCGCTGGCGTCACCTCATGCGGCCGGGATCGGGGAGCGTCCATGATCGTGCTGCGTGCAGACCCGGCGCGCCGGATCGCATCGGGGACGAGGCCCAAGGGTGGCCGCGGTCACTGGCTTGCCTTCGCGATGGCGATCGGCGCGTCGGCGACGCTGCATGCGGCCGTGCTGATCGCGCTGGCAGGGCGGGGCGAAAGTGCAGCGCCACCCTTCGAGACGCTCGACATCGTCGCTGTCCCGGGGATCGATCCGCCGCAACCGGCCGCGGCCTGGGCTGCCCTCGGCGCCCCGCCATCCATACCCATGACCGAAACGAGGATGGCCGCGTCCGCGCCGGTCATGGCGGTGGAGCCACCCGGCGGCTTCGCCGCCGTCGCGTCCGCCGCAGGACCCCCGGCGGCACCGCCGACCATCGTGCCGCCGGCGATCAGCTATCCGGGGGTCTCCACGCCCGCCGCGCCGCCGCCGTCTGTGGCGCCGCCCCGTGCCGCGCCGCCGACAGGACTTCCGGCTCCAGCAGCGGTGCCCGCCATCGCACCGGTCCCGACGGTACGCCCACCCGGTCAGACCGGCGCGGCGCCGTCCTTGCCGTCGATGCCACCGCTTGCGAATCCGCCGCCTGTCGCACCTCCGACTGTCGTGGCGCCGCCGGTTCCGCCGGCGTCGGTCCCGCCGCCGCCGCGCAAGCCGCCAGCGCAGCGTAGCGATGGGACGTCAGGTCCCGCACCGATGCCGCAAGCGTCGTCCGACCCCTTGGGCGAGATCGCGGATCGCAGGGAGGAGCGCCTCGTGGCGTCGCTCCCCGGGGCGGGCGCGTCGTCGCGCGGCATCGGATCCGATGCGGCCGCGACCCCGATGCCAGGCAACCCGGCGCCGGTCTATCCCATGGCCGCGCGTCGCGCCCATCGTGAGGGGCGGGTCATCCTCCGGGTGGCCGTGTCCGGAGATGGCGGCGGTCGAGACATCCGCGTCGCCGAGAGCAGCGGGACGCCGTCTCTCGACGAAGCGGCAGTGCAGGCCGTTCGCGCCTGGCGCTTCATGCCCGCGATGCGCAACGGCGTGTCGGCCGAAGACGTGATCCTGGTTCCCGTGGTGTTCAGGCTGACGCCCTGATCCCGAGACCTCAGCGCAGCAGCAGAAGGCGCGGTACGGCGTCGGGGCCTGCCCATACGACCGCGTCCTGGCGATAGGTCCTGCCGATGCGGCATGCGTCGGCCTCGCCGAGACCGAGGGCGAGGAAGCTTTTCTCGGCGGGCCACTCTCCGCTCGGGTCTGCCCCATGCCCCTCCGCGACATGCGGCGTCGCCGCCCGAAGTTCCGCGCCGAGGCGCGCGTGATCCGCTTCGTTCTCCGCGTCGGCGCGGGTCAATCCAAGCGGGTTGAACGCTGTCACGAACAGGGCGCTCGCGCAGCCGCTGTCGCGATAGGCGGTGCGCAGCGCTTCCGACGGAACCCCGATACGCATCACGAAGGAACGGCCATTCCAGGCGACCATGTAATCGGTCGCCTCGTAGGCCGCGATCTTGCTCGTCGCGATCGTGGTCTCCGCGCGCGGCGTCATCGGGCGATCCGCGGCCGCGACGTCGCCGACCATCCTTACCCGCACGCGCAGCGCGTTGCCGGGCAGGTAGGCGATCGGCATGTCTTCGGTGTCGACGATCCGGAGCGTTTCGCGGTCCGCGCCCGCCGCAACGGCCCGCTCGCTGGCGAGCATCGTCGCCGCGGCGATCGCCTCGGCGCGTGTCATGTCGCGGAAGATCTGGTCGACCTCGCCCGAGATCTGCGCGATCGCCGCGCCGACCGCGTTGGCGCAGTCGCCATGCGGGACGTGGACGACGCGGCTGACGCCGGGCAGGTCCGCCGGGATCAGGAAGGCGCCGCCGCCGACCGCGATCAGGACGACATCGCCGGCATCGCTCTTCATGCGGTCGATGGTCTCCTCGACCATGCGCGCGGCCTCGGCGAGCACGCGTTCCGCATAGTCGCCGTCGATGTCGGCGACGCGCGCCCGCGCGCCCAGTTCGAGACGTCCTGCAGCGACGGCCGCGTCGGTGGCGGTGAGTTGCGTGCCGCCGAATACGCGCGCCTCGCGCAGCAGGCGATACCCGACGGAGACCGGGCCGACGCGGGGTGGATCACCCGCGACGAGGCTGCCGCCACCAAGCCCGATCGACAGCAGATCGGGCATGCGGAAGAGGGTGCGTACGCCGCCGATATGGACGACCGCGTTCGACTCGCGCGGGAAGCCGCCCTTGATCTGTCCGATGTCCGTGGTCGTCCCGCCGACATCTGCGACCATCGCGTCGGCGATGCCCGACAGATAGGCCGCGCCACGCATGGAATTCGTCGCCCCGGAGGCGAAGCTGTAGACGGGAAAACGGCGTGCCGTCGCTGCCTCGGCCACCGTCCCGTCGTTCTGGGTGATGAAGAGCGGCGCCGCGATCCCGCTCTCGGCGATCGCGCGCGCGAAGGCGGCGATGGTGTCGCGCGCCAGGTCGGCCAGCGCGGCGTTGAGCAGCGCGGCATTTTCCCGTTCCAGCAGGCCGATGCGGCCAAGTTCGTGCGAGCAGGTGATCGGCACGTCCTCGCCGAGCTCCGCGGCCAGGATCTCGGCGGCGCGGCGCTCATGACCGGGATCGATCGGGGCGAAGACCGAGCATATGGCGACCGCGCGCAGGCCGGCGGCTCGGATCTCCCGCGCGGCGACGGCGAGTGCTGCCTCGTCGAGCGCCATGATCGGTCGCCCGTCATAGTCGTGGCCGCCTTCGATCTGCCAGATGCCGCCCTCGGCGAGCGCGGCGACGTCGGCAGGCCAGTCGCAGAAGGGCGGCAGCGACGCGCTGACCGGCCAGCCGATGCGCACCGCGGCGACGCGCGTGAGCTGGCGGCGCTGCACCACCGCGTTGATGAAATGCGTGGTGCCGATCATCACGGCATCGACGGCGCCTTTGCCGTCCGGGTGGGCGCGCAGCCGCGCAAGCGCGTCGAGGATGCCGGAGGTGACATCTTCCGTGGTCGGCGCCTTGACGGCGCGGCGGACCGCCCCGCCATCGATCAGGACGGCGTCCGTGTTGGTTCCGCCGACATCGATTCCGATCCGTCTCATGACGCGAACACCGATTTGAAGTCGAGATCGTAGCCGAAGGCGCGCGGCCCGACATGGGCGAGGCCCTTTGGCGACAGGAAGACGGCCGGCGGCGGCAGCGCGACCACCGTGACACGCTGGCCGTAGCGGATGGTCTCGGTGCCGATCGCTTCGCCGGACACGGAATCGAGAACGCAGATCAGGTCTGGCGACATCGCGACCGGCGTGCCGTCGAGCCGCGCGACGATCCACTCGTTCTGGAAGTCCAATTCGAGGGCGGTGCCGCGCCACGTGTCGAACCCGTCGAAGCGAGACCGGCCGCGCAGAAAACCTTCGGTCGTCCGGCGTTCGACATCGGCCACCTTGCCGCGGAAGAGCAGCTTGCCCTTTTCGGCCGCGAGCAGAGCCGCGATCGGGTCGGCATGCGCCTTCTGCGCGGCGCGCACGGCGGCGCCGATCGCGATCGCCTTGGTGGTCGTGTAGGGGATTCCCCAGCGTTTCACCTCGGCGCCCGTGCGGGGAGCCTTGCAGGTCGCGGCGATCGAACCGTACTCCGTGCAGATCTTGCGGCTGACCCGTTCCATCCATTTCCAGGTCGGAACCTTGGCCACGATCGACTCGACGCCGCGCGGATCGACCGATGTGAGCGGGTAGGGATCGAGATCGCCGACGGCGAAGCTGGTCATCTGCGCCTCCGGATAGGCACGACCCATGCAATCGGCGTCGACCACCGGACGGTCGAGATGAGCCGCGGCCATCAGCGGCTGGATCGCGTTGCCGCCACCGATCTCGAGGGACATGATCGCGCGGAACCGCTTGCCGGTGAAGTGCTCCATCAATTCGACGGCGCGCGCGATGTTGCGACTGTCGGTCAGTCGCTCCTGACCGACGAGCGGGGCGCCCATGTTGGAGACGACGGCGACCGCGTCGTCGTCGGCCAGGTCGTCCGGGCTCATCAGCCTGACGCGGCGACCGTCCGCATACAGCCGACGCATGTTCAGCAGCCCGAGATAGGGCGAGCCGCCACCGCCGGTTCCGAGGATCCAGGCGCCGACAGCGAGCGATTCGATGTCGTCTGCGGTGATCTCGCGCGTGGTGCCGTGCGTCACTGCATCAACTCCGCGGCGATGCGGGCCATGGTGCTGACGGCCAGCAGCGTCGGCGTGCCGGTCGCCGCGCGCACGGCCTCCTTGTGGCCCTGCGTGTAGCTCATGCAGTCCATGACCACGAGGTCCGGGCGATGGGAGGCCATCTGCCGCGCGGCCGCCTCGGTGGCGGCCCTGTCGGCACTGGGGATCAGCGGGACGGCGACGACGTCGAGGCCGGGGCGGGCCCATTTCCGCGGCAGTTGCGCGACCTGCGCCGGCAGCGGAACAAGCAGGCCCAGGCGGCCCGCGGGCAGCAGAGCCTGAGCGAGCCCGGCGAGAAGGCGCGATGGAAAGACGACCCCTGGGCCGCCGAGGCCGTCAGGAAATGCGCCCGTGCAGGCGAACAGGATCGCATCTGCGCCGTCGTCGCGCAGCGCACCGATCGCTCCGGTCGCGCGCGCGATCGCGTGGCGTTTGGCGATGGTGGTGTCGGTTCCATCGCCGAGCTTCGTGTAGAGGACGTCCTCGTCGCCGGCCGGGGCCATTGCGGCGATCTCGTCGCGCGACGCGCCGTCGAGGCAGCCGCGCAGGACGACGTCGGTACCGGCAGGCGCGAGCGCTGCGAACTGGGCCACGATGTCGGCGCGCGGCGCCTGACCGACGGTGACGATGCCGAGACGAGGCATGGGCGAGGGCTCCTGGAATGGCGGATGGTGGAGACTAGCCGGGTTGCGGAGTCCCTGTCTGCGCCGGTCCGCGTCGCATGTCATGTCCGGAAAGCTCTGGCCCTCGGCCGTCGCCGCCGCCTAACATCCACGCTTCAAAATTTCGGGCCAAGTCTCGGCCCCCATTCCGGAGAGGTACCATGCTTCGTCGCACATTCGGCCTGACCGCCGCCGCTGCCGCGGCCTCGGTGTTCACGCGCGCCCCGGCCACCGCGCAGGAGATGAAGTTCTTCCGCATCGGCACCGGCGGCGCCGGCGGCACCTACTTCCCGATCGGCGGCCTGCTCGCCAACGCGATCTCGGCCCCGCCGGGCTCGACGCCCTGCGACCAGGGCG
>CAYSUY010000057.1:0-21065 GCA_964434345.1 uncultured Acetobacteraceae bacterium | reverse complement strand
CCTGTCGCTGACGCCGGCTGCGAACAGCGATGCGGATTTCACGCTGACGGTGACGGCGACGTCGACGGACGGGGCATCGAGCGCGTCGGCGGTTCAGACGCTGGCGGTGACGGTCGCGGGGGTCGCGGACCAGCCGAACCTGACGGTGTCCGCGGCGACGGGGTCGGAGGACCAGGAGATCGCGCTGTCGATCGCGTCGTCGCTGGTGGACACGGACGGGTCCGAGGCGCTGTCGATCCGGATCACGGGCGTTCCGGCGGGTGCGAGCCTGAACAAGGGGACGAAGAACCTCGACGGCAGCTGGACGCTGACGCCGGCGCAGCTGGGCGGTCTGACGCTGACGCCGCCTGCGAACAGCGATGCGGATTTCTCGCTGACGGTGACGTCGACGTCGACGGACGGGGCATCGAGCGCGACGCGTGTGGCGACGCTGGCGGTGACGGTGGACGCGAGCGCGGACACGCCGACGCTCGAGGGCGCGGACACGTCGACGCAGGAAGACACGCCGGTCACGCTGACGCTGACGCATGCGCTTGCGGACAGCTCTGAGACGCTGTCGCTGCGGATCACGACGCCGCAGGCGATCGGCGGCCTGGCGGGGGCGGTGTCGGTTGCGCCCGGGACGTGGTCGGTGACGCCGGCCGCGGGGGCGACGACGACGCTTCTGACGCTGACGCCTGCGCCGCAGAGCGACGCGGACGTGACGCTGCTGGTGCGGGCGATCGCGACGGAAGGCACGTCGAGCGCGGATACCGAGCGCGAGATCGTGGTGACGGTGGATCCGGTGACGGATGCGCCGACGCTGAGCCTGACGCCGGCGACGGTTGGCGAGGACGGTGTCGTGTCGCCGGTGATCCTGGCGACGACGGCGGACAAGGACGGCTCGGAGACGGTGAGCTACCGTGTGTCGGGGATCCCTGCCTCTGCGACGCTTCTGTCGCAGGGCTCTGATCTCGGCGGCGGGTCGTGGCAGTTCACGGCGGCGCAGATGGCGACGCTGTCGCTGCGTCCGGCGGTCAGAGATGCGGACCTGACGCTCGGGGTGACGGCCTATGTGAGCGAGACCGACTCGATCGAGTTGACGACGGTTGGCGTTCTGCCGATCGCCGGCGCTCCGGTCGCGTCGACGTTGACCGGAGACAGCGGCGCGAATGTCTTGAACGGCCTGCGCGGCGACGACACGCTGCGCGGCGGGGGAGGGAACGATATCCTTGACGGCGGTTTCGACCTCGATACGGCCGATTATGGATATGTCGTTTCGCAAGCCCTCAGCGTCACGCTCAATTCGGCGGCCACCGTCACCGTGACCGTCGCTGCGGGGACCGATGTCGACCTGCTGATCGGCATCGAGAACCTGATCGGTGGTGCGCTGGGTGACCAGCTGACCGGTGACGGCGGCGCGAACCGTCTCGCAGGCGGTGACGGGAACGATGTCCTCTCCGGTGGCGCGGGTGGTGATTTCCTCCTGGGACAGCTTGGTGATGACATCCTGTTCGGGAATGCCGACGCCGACACGCTGGAAGGAGGCGCCGGCAACGACACCTTGTCCGGTGGAGCCGGCGGGGACAGGTTCCGTTTCGACACGGATTCCCTGTCCGGTGCCGACGTGATCAAGGATCTTGCGTCCGGGGATGTCATCGACCTGGATGCGCTGCTCTCGTCTCTCGCAGGGGCCGGTGCGAGCAGCTCGGCGCGCGAAGCCTTCGTCCAGTTCAACGCCAATGCCGGCGTTGGGGTGGAAATCTGGATCGATCGGGATGGTACCGGGTCGACCGGTCAGATCTCGCTCCTGGCCGTGATCGAAAACCAGTCTTCGGTTGAGATCGTGCGCCAGCAGACGAGCCTGGGCGGGGCCGGGGGTTGACGCGCGTCAGGCGTCCTGGCGCTCCGTCAGAGCAAGGATCGTTCGGACGAGGACGTTCGCGCCGGCGATCAGGTCCCTGGGTTCGGTATGTTCGGCGGGATTGTGGCTGACCCCCGCGATCGAGGGCACGAAGATCTTCGCCGCGGGGCAGATGCGCGCCATCATCTGCGCGTCGTGTCCGGCGCCCGATGTCATGCGGCGCGTAGGGAGGCCCAGGCTCTTTGCCGTTTCCTCGACAAGGCTGACGAGGTTTGCGTCGAACCGGACCGGCTCGAAACGCGCGAGTATGCGGCGGGAGATCCGCGTTCCGGTCCGTGCGGCGATGTCGTCGAGGAACGCCGAGAGGCGAGATTCCGACACGCGCAGCAAGTCTTCGTCCGTGTTGCGCAGATCTGCGGTGAAGGTCGCGCGCGCCGGGATGACGTTGATGTAGTTCGGATGGAGTTCTATGCGGCCGACCGTGCAGACCTGGCTGCCGCCCATCTCATGGGCGAGATCATGCAGGAAGGTTGCCGTCGCGGCGGCGACGTATCCGGCGTCGCGGCGCAGACGCATCGGCGTGGTTCCGGCGTGGTTCGACTGGCCGACCACCGTGATCTCCTGCCACGAGATGCCCTGGAGGTCCTCGACGGCGCCGATTGGGGTGCCTTCAGAGTCGAGCACGGGGCCTTGCTCGATGTGGAGTTCCACGAAGGCATGCGGCGTCACGAAGCCTGGAGCTTCGGTCCCGAGATAGCCGATGCGACGCAGTTCCTCGCCGACGGATACGCCGCGCGCATCGGTCGCGGCGTGCGCCTGCGCGAGATCCAGGCCACCGGCATGCACGAGGCTGCCCATCATGTCGGGCTGGAACCGCGAGCCCTCCTCGTTGGTGAACACGGCGACGCCGATCGGGCGTGCAGGGGTGATGCCGGCATCGCGCAAGGTCTCGATCATCTCGAGCCCGGCAATGACGCCGTAATTGCCGTCGTAGCGACCACCTGTCCGGACCGTGTCGATATGTGATCCCGTGAGGATGGGCGCGCGCGTGCGCCATCCGGGCATCATCCCGAAGACGTTGCCGATGGCGTCGATCCTCACCTCGAGGTCGAGGTCGCGCATCCAGGCGACCACCTGATCCCGGCCCTTGCGATCCTCGTCGGTGAGTGCGAGCCGGGCGCAGCCGCCGCCATCGATGGCCCCGATCGCCGCCAGCGCGTCGATGCGCTGCAGGAGGCGGGCGCCATCGATCGGGGGTGATGTCGGTCTGACGAGGGGCATGGGTCGTCCTGTCGCATCGAGGGCGGAGAGATAACCAGAGCTCAGCGGCGTCGGAAGATACCCCACAAGGCCTGGCGACCGCCGCCAAGATCCACGCTTGCCCGATGGACGTCCTCGCCGAACCGTCGCCAACGGGCAAGACAGGCGTCGATGTCGAGTGCGCCATCGCCGCCCCAGACGAGAAAAAGCGTGCCGGACGGCAAGGGCGCGAGCGCCGCATCGACGCGGCTGCACCAGAATTCCGCGGCGCTCTCGGTGCAGCGCGCGAGCGGCACCAGTCGATTGGCGACAAGGCTGTGTACGATCTGGTCTTCGACGACATACTCGTCGATCCCGTTGGTCGGTGGATTGACCGCCACGAGGCACGGCCCGTCGTAGTCGATCCGGTTGGCGATATCGCGCATGTCGGCCTGCAGGACACGGATGGTCCTGGTGCGCAGCGTGCCGCGCGCGTCGGCGAGTTCGGCGCGCATCGCTTCCAGCCGCGCGGCGACGCCGTCGTGATGCGCGAGGAAGGCGCGCCAGTCGCAATCCCGGTCGGCGCGGAGTTGCGCATGGTCATGGGTCATCAGGATACGGAACCCATCCTCCGCGTCGGCGAAGCCGAGAACCTCCCGCACGGCCAGATAGCGCAGCGTCGCAGCCTGTCGGCGCGGCAGGTCCGTGTGGAACAGCCGATCGAAGGTGGCGCATGCGCCCGACGTGAGATAGTCGCTCGCGAAGGCAAAGCTCGGCGCGTGCATGCGCATGTGACAGCGCCCGGCCAGGGCATCCGCCAGGAGAGCGGCGGTCACGTCGTCGCCCTGGAACAAAGCCCGCGCTGCGATCGCGCTTCGCGCCGCGATGTCGTTGACCACCACCGTGCGGGCACCGGCAGCGGCGAAGGTCAGCGGCAGCAGGCACGAACCCGCGGTGAGATCGACATAGGCGAGGGCCTCGCGTCGCGCGGGCGGCACGGCGTCTGCGACCGCGGCGAGGATCGGCTCCGCATGGTCGGCGATGGTGCCGTCCATCGGGAGCATCGCGCGGCGCAGGCGTGCGAGCGTGGTCGGATCGACGATCATGGCCCTGGTCCGCGCGGCAACGCGGCGATGAAGCTCAGGATCGCGGCGGTCATCCCGTGCTCGGTCAGATCGGCATGTCCGCCGCGAGGCACGAAAAATCCGGTTTTCGGGGCGTTCGCCGCAGCGAGCAGTGCATGTCCATGGTGCACTGGCGTGACCATGTCCTGTTCGCCATGGGCGACGAGGAGCGGCGCGCAGATCGCGCGGATACGCCCCAGATTGTCGAAGCTGTCGCGCACCAGCCAGCGTGCCGGGGTCCACCAGTAGATTTCCTGGGCCCGCGCGGCCACCGAGGTGAAGGGTGCCTCCAGAACCACCCCGGCGACGCGGCGCGCGCAGGCGAGCTGGGTTGCGACGCCGGTGCCGAGGCTCTCGCCCCAGAGCACGACGCGGTCGCCTGGAATGCCACGCGCGGCGAGTGCATCGAGACCGGCCAGCGCGGCGCCCACGATCGGCCGCTCTGCGGGCTGTCCATCCGCATGGCCGAAGCCCGGATACTCGACGAGAAGGACGCCATGGCCGGCTTCGCGGACCGGCGCCAGCTTGTCGGCGGATTCGACGACCGTGGTCGCGTTCCCGTGAAGGAAGGCCACGACCCGGCCATCCGGCGACGCGGGCGGCGCGAACCACAGCAGAGGACTGCCGCGCGGCGGGGTGTCCAGGGGCGCATAGCCGGCGTCATGGAGCGGCGCGAGGGGCGGGGGTGGCTGTGGCGGGCGATAGATGAAGCTGCGCTGGCGCAGCGCAAGGACGGCGACCACGCCGCCATAGGCGACGGCGAGAAGGGCGAGGGACAGCGCCAGAGGCGTCGAAGGCCACATCGGCGTCGCGTGCCGCGGTCAGACGTCGATCCCGAGCCGGCGGCAGATATGCGCCCAGGCCTCGGGTGTGACAGGGCCCACCGACAGGCGCGACTGGCGCAGCAAGGCCATGTCGGCGAGCGCCGGATCGACCTTGATCTCGGCGAGGGTCAGCGGTGTCGATGCGGGCGCGAGCGGCGCGACGTCGACCATGCCCCATTTGCCCGTCGGATCGGTATGGTCCGGATACCAGGTCCGCACGATCGTCATCGTGCCGACGATCTCCTTGCCGATGTTCGAGTGGTAGAAAAATGCGCGGTCGCCGCAGCGCATGTCGCGGAGGTTCCTGGCGGCCTGGTGGTTGCGCACGCCGTCCCAGTGTCCGCGCCCGTCCGCGACGAGGCGTGACCACGGATAGACGTCGGGCTCAGACTTCATCAGCCAATATTGCGTGGTCATGCTTCCTCCTTGAGCGGTCGCGCCATCAGCGCGGCGATGGTCGCGTCGATATCGGCCCCGTGGTGCAGAATGGCGTCGACGGACGCGGCGATCGGCAGGTCGATCGCCAGATCGCGCGCGAGACGCATGGCTGCGGCCGCGGCGCCGACACCTTCCACGACGCTGCGTCGGCCGGCCAGCAGGTCCGCGAGACGAGATCCGCGCCCCAGGGAGATGCCGAGCGCATGATTGCGCGACTGCGGCGACGCGCAGGTGAGCGCGAGATCACCCAGCCCGGACAGTCCCATCAGCGTCGCGCGACGTCCGCCGAGGGCGACCGCGAGCCGCGCCATCTCGGCGAGACCGCGCGTCAGCAGCGCCGCGCGGGCGCTCTCGCCCAGGCCTCTCCCGATGACGATCCCGCAGGCGATCGCGATCACGTTCTTCAACGCGCCGCCGACCTGGACGCCGACCGGATCGTCGCTGGCGTAGATCCGCAGCAGCGGGGTCGCCAGGCGGGCGGCAAGCGCCAGCGCGTCGTCCGTCCGTGCCGCAGCGAGGACCACGGCGGTCGGCAGGCCGAGCGCCACATCGCGCGCGAAGCTCGGTCCCGACAGCGTCGCGATGATCGTGCCGGGCAACGCGGCGCCGATCGCGCGGTCGAGCAGACGCGATCCAGGTTCCGCGAAGCCCTTGGCCGCGACGATCGTCGCGGCGGGATGGTACGGATGGTCGGCGATCGCGGCGGCGACCATGGGGGCGAAGGCCGCGGGGACTGCGAGGATGGCGGTCGGAGATCGCGCGAGCGTGGCCGCGAGGTCTGTCGACGCCACGATGCCGGGCGACAGACGGATGCCGGGCAGGCATGGCGTGTTCTCGCCGGACATCCGGATCGCGGCCACGACATCTTCGCGTCGCGCCCACAGCGCGACATGTCTTCCGTCGCGGGCCAGCACCTGCGCCAGGGCGGTGCCCCAGGCGCCCGCGCCGATGACGGCGATCGAATCCTGTTTGTCCATGCGCGACGGATTGTCGTGGCAGGCGTGGCATCGACGCAAGCGCGGATGGCTGGCGCGCGTCTGGGGAGCGTGGTGAAGTGCGGGCATGGTATCACGCATTCTCGTCCTGGGCGCCGCGGGCGGTCTTGGCCGCTGTGTCGTTTCGGAATTCGCGGCGCGCGGCTGGTCGGTGCGCGCACTGGTCCGCCGCCCGACCGCGCCCGGTTCATTCCCCGATGGTGTCGAGGTCGTGGAGGGCGATGCACGCGACCGTGTGGTCCTGGCGCGTGCCGTGCAGGGCTGCGAGGTCGTCGCGCTCGCCGTGAACTATCCCGTCGCGCAATGGGATCCGGGCATGCGCGACGCCACCGCGAAGGCGATCGCGGCATGCCGCGAAGCGGGTGCTCTCCTGCTGTTTCCCGGGACTGTCCACGGCTTCGGACGGCAGACGGGTCGCGCCCTGCCGGAGGATGCGCTGCAGGACGCGACGACGCGCAAGGGGCGTCTGCGGGCGGATCTCGAGTACATGATCCGCCGCGGCTGCGACGATGGGCGGATGCGCGCGATCATCGTGCGCGCCGGCGATCTCTTCGGGCCCGGTCTGCGCAACGGCCTCGTCGACCGGTTGTTCGGACGCGCGCTCGCCGGCCGTCCGATGCTCTGGCCGGGGCGTCTCTCCGTCCCCCATCAATGGGGCTACGGGCCCGACCTCGCACGTCTCGCAGGCGACCTTGTCGCACGGCGCGAAGCGCTTGCACCGTGTCAAGCCGTGCATCTCTCGGGCCATGTCTTCACGCGGCAGGGTGATTTCCTGGCCGCGATAGCGGCCGGCGCGGGGCTGCGCGGGCGTGTGGCGCGGACGGTGCCATGGTGGGCGCTTCGTCTGGCGGCACCTTTCGATCCGACGCTACGCGAGATGCTGGAACTCGATTACCTGTTCGAGGATGCCGTGATCCTGGACGATCCGGCGAGGCGCCGCCTCCTGCCGGGTTTCCAGACAACGGGTCTCGAGGCCGCGATCGCGGCGACCCTCTCTGATTACCGCGAGCGCGCCTGAAGCGTGATCGTCGCAGATACCGGTCACGCCACGAGACGGATAGCCAGAGCGCGAACCGCGCGTCCGGCAGCGCGGATCATGTCCTAGGCCGCGGCCGGATCGAGCGGCCAGCGGGGTCGTGCCGGAATGTCGAGCGCGTCGCGTTCGCCGCGACGCAGCCGTTCGATCCCAGCCCAGGCGATCATCGCGGCGTTGTCGGTGCACAGCGCGAGCGGTGGTGCGCGCAGGGCGAGGCCATGGGCCGCGCCGGTCGCCGCGAGCCGGTCGCGGATCTCGGTATTCGCCGCGACGCCGCCGGCGACGACGAGCGCGGTCGGCACGACGCCCCGCGCATGCGTCGCGGCGATGGCATGCGTCGTCCGGTCGGCGACCACATCCGCGACCGCGCGCTGGAACGATGCCGCCAGATCCGCGCGTGCGTCGTCGATCCCGTCGCCCAGGCGATCGATGACGAGACGCATGGCGGTCTTCAGGCCGGAGAAGGAGAAGTCGCAACCGGGCCTGCCGAGCAGCGGGCGCGGCAGGGCGAAGCGCAACGGATCGCCGCGCGCGGCCAGGCGTTCGAGCGCGGGTCCGCCCGGATAGCCGAGGCCGAGCAGCTTCGCGGTCTTGTCGAATGCCTCGCCCGCGGCATCGTCGATGGTGGTGCCGAGCCGGGTATAGAGCCCGCCTTCGGCGACGATCAGGAACTGGCAGTGCCCGCCCGAAGCGAGCAGGAGAAGATACGGGAACGCGATTCCTGGATCGAGCCGGGCCGACAGGGCATGCCCCTCGAGATGGTTCATCCCGAGGAAGGGCAGGCCGCGCGCGAGGGCGATGGCCTTGCCGGTCATCGCCCCGACCAGCAATCCGCCGATGAGCCCGGGGCCGATCGTGGCTGCGACGGCGTCGATCCGGTCGAGGCCGAGCCCCGCCTTGTCGAGCGCATGGCGGATCACCGCGTCGCAATGGTCGAGATGAGCGCGCGCGGCGATCTCGGGGACCACGCCGCCATGGATCGCGTGAAGGTCGCCCTGGGACAGCACCACGCTGGACAGGATGCGGCGATCGCCGCGCACGACGGCGGCGGCGGTTTCGTCGCAGCTGGTCTCGATACCGAGGACGGCGAGATCGGCCGGCGCCCGCTCCATGTCCGCGCTCAATCGACGATGAACAGCGTCGCCCCCGCTGCGGTCGAGGACCGGTGCGGTTCGGCGCCATCGGCCACCTGATAGCTCTGCCCGGGCGCGAGACGGAAGACCCGGCCGTCGGCAAGCTCTGTGTCCAGTTCGCCGGCGAGCACCAGGAGGATATGGCCCTTGGCGCACCAGTGATCGGCCTTGTAGCCGGCGCTGTACTCGACCATCCGCACGCGGATGCCGGCGAAGTTGCGCGTGCGCCACGTCGCAACCCCGGTCTCGCCGGGATGGGTGGTCGGCAGGATCGCCGACCAGTCCGTGGTGCCGAAGGGGATGTCGCGCATGTCCATGGCTCAAGCCTCCGCCAGCAGATGCCGCATGCGGCGCGTGAAATCGGCCCGCGCCTGATCTTCGTGTACGTGATGGCCTTCGCGTACCACCCAATGGCCGCCGACCATCACGTCGCGCACCGGCGTGTCGTTGCCGGAGAAGATCCATCCGTCGATGAGCGCGTCGCCGCTGCGCGCCACGAGCACCGGATGATCAGGATCGAGGACGACGATGTCCGCGCGCAGGCCCGGGGCGATGGCGCCGATCGGCCGCGCGCAGGCCCGCGCGCCGCCGGCAAGCGCCGCCTTCAGGAGCGCCACGCCCGTCGATGATCCGGGCCCGGGGGCCGCCAGGTTGCGCGCCCGCGCCGAGAGGCGCTGCGCATATTCGAGCCAGCGCAGTTCCTCGACCGGGCTCGTCGAGACGTTCGAATCCGATCCGATGCCGATCGCGCCGCCTGCGCGCCTGAACGCACCGAGCGGGAAGAGTCCGTCACCGAGATTGGCTTCGGTGGTCGGGCACAGCCCGGCGACCGCACCGCTGCGGGCGAGGCGCGCGATCTCGTCTGCGTCCATGTGGGTCGCGTGGACAAGGCACCAGCGCGCGTCCACCGGCGCGTGCTCCAGCAGCCAGGCGACCGGTCGCTGCCCAGACCAGGCGATGCAGTCCTCGACCTCGCGGGTCTGCTCGGCGACATGGATATGGATCGGCGCAGTCGCGTCGAGCTTCGCGGCCAGCGCGACGAGGCCACCGAGATCATCCGGTGCGACCGCGCGCAGCGAGTGCGGGGCGACTCCGATCCTGATCTGCGGATCCCTGCGGTGGCGATGCCCGAGCGTCTCGACGAGGCGGGCATAGCCATCCGGCGGCAGCACGAAGCGGCGCTGCGCGGGGCTGGTGGGCTTGCCGCCGAAGCCGCCGTGCCGGTAGGCGACGGGAAGCAGCGTCAGCCCGATGCCGCTGGCGCCCGCCGCGGCGCAGATCGCGTCGCTCAGCGTCGTCTCGCTCTCGTAGGCGCCGCCGCCGCGGTCGTTGTGCAGATAATGAAACTCGGCGATCGCCGTGTAGCCGTGCTTGAGCAACTCGACATGGAGCTGGGCCGCGATCGCCTCGACATCGGCGGGGCCGAGCCGGTCGAGGAAGCGATACATGAGATCGCGCCAGCTCCAGAAATCGTCGCCCGCAGGTCCCGCCACTTCGGTCAGCCCGGCCATCGCGCGCTGGAAGGCGTGGGAATGAAGGTTCGGGATGCCGGGCAGGGCGGGGCCGGCGAGGCGGGTCGCGCCGGCCGGGTCGCCGCCCGGCGCCACCGCGGTGATCGCCCCGGCACCGTCCACATCGATCACGACATCACGGGCCCAGCCTTCGGGCAGCCAGGCGGATTCGGCGAGGTAGCGGGGCATCGACGGCGCTCCGTGCGGCGGTCTAGAACAGCGAGACAGTCTTGCCCGCGGCATCGACCCGCGTGCAAGGCGTTTCACGGGGGACGCGGCGATGAGCGAGATGTGGGACAGCCTCTGGATCAATCTGCGCCTCGCCACGATGGTGTCCGGCGCCGTGGCCTATGGGGCGATCGAGGATGGCGCGATGGCGATCCGCGATGGCCGCATCGCCTGGGTCGGGCGACGCTGCGACTTGCCGGGAGGCACGGCACGCGAGACCCATGATGGCGGCGGCCGATGGGCGACGCCCGGGCTGGTCGATTGTCACACCCATCTGGTGTTCGGCGGCGATCGCGCACAGGAATTCGAGATGCGGCTCGGCGGCGCGACCTACGAGCAGATCGCCCAGGCCGGCGGCGGCATCCGTTCGACCGTGTCGGCGACCCGTGCGTCCCCGCTCGAGGTGCTGATCGCCTCCGCGCGCCCGCGCTTGGCCGCCCTTGCCCGCGAGGGCGTCACGACCGTCGAGATCAAGTCCGGCTACGGGCTCGACATCGCGACCGAACTGCGACAGCTGCGTGCGGCGCGGCGGCTCGGCGCGGAGGGGCCGGTGCGGGTGGCGACCACGTTCCTCGGGGCGCATGCCGTGCCGCACGAATTTCAGGGACGGCAGGCCGACTATGTCGATCTCGTCGCGGGTCCGATGCTCGACGCCGTCGCGGCGGAGGGGCTCGCCGACGCCGTCGATTGCTTCGCCGAGCGGATCGCCTTCACGCCGGACGAGACGGCGCGCCTCTTCACCGCGGCCCGGGCCAGGGGCCTCGCGGTGAAGCTCCACGCGGACCAACTGAGCGACCAGGGCGGCGCGGCGCTGGCCGCGCGCTTCGGCGCTTTGTCGGCGGATCATCTCGAGTACACGTCCGAGGCCGGCGCCGCCGCCATGGCGGCGGCCGGCACGGTTGCCGTCCTGCTGCCAGGCGCCTTCTATTTCCTGCGCGAGACGAAGTTGCCACCGGTCGATGCGTTGCGGCGCCACGGCGTCGCGATCGCGCTGGCGACGGACGCCAATCCCGGATCCTCGCCGCTGCTGTCGCCCCTGCTGGTCATGAACATGGCGGCGACTCTATTTCGTCTGACGCCGGAGGAGGCGCTGGCGGGACTGACGCGCAACGGCGCGCGTGCCCTCGGGCTGCAGGACCGGCTCGGCACGCTCGAGACCGGCAAGGTCGCGGATGTCGCGTTCTGGGACATCGAGCGTCCGGCCGAACTCGTCTACTGGATCGCCCGAAACCCGTTGCATGCGGTGCTGCGCGCCGGTCGACCACAGGAGATACGCCCATGACCCAGACCCATCTGTTCACGGCCGGAGATACGCCCCTGGTCGTCAGCGCGCCTCATGTCGGCACCTATGTGCCGGCCGCCATCCTGGGCCGGCTCACGCCCGAAGCCGCCGAACTCGCCGATACCGACTGGCATATCGAGCGCCTCTACGATTTCGCCCGCGGCCTAGGCGCCTCGGTGATCGCGGCGACGCATTCGCGCCTCGTCATCGATCTCAACCGCGACCCGTCGGGGCAGCCTCTCTATCCCGGTGCGAGCAATACCGAACTCTGCCCACTGGGAACCTTCGCCGACGGCCCGGTCTATCGGGACGGCGGGGCCCCCGACGCGGCCGAGATCGCCGCGCGCGTCGAGACCTGTTGGCGTCCCTATCATGCCGCGCTTGCGGCGGAACTCGCCCGCGTGCGGGCGCGGTTCGGCGTCGCCGTGCTATGGGACGCCCACTCGATCGTCTCGCGCGCGCCGCGTTTTTTCGCGGGCACGCTTCCGGACTTCAACCTCGGCACGGCCGACGGCGCAAGCTGCGACCCGGCGCTCGCCGCGCGCGTCCATGCGATCCTCGCGGCGGCGCCGGGCTTCAGCGCGGTCCATAACGGTCGCTTCAAGGGCGGCTACATCACGCGGCATTACGGCAAGCCGGCGCAGGACGTCCACGCGCTGCAACTGGAGATGGCGCAGAGCGCCTACATGGCCGAGGGGCCGCCCTTTGCCTGGGATCCGGAGCGCGCCGCGCGCGTGCGCCCGGTGCTGGAGGCCTGCCTCGGCGCCTGTCTGGACTGGGCGCGCGCCCGTCAATAGGCGACGAGCGCGTCGAAGGCCGTATCGAGGCGCTTGCGGCCCTCGAGGAAGCCAAGTTCCATGATGCACGCGGCGCCACGCACGTCGGCTCCGGCCTTGCGGAGGAGCGTGATCGCCGCCGCGAGCGTGCCGCCCGTGGCGAGCACGTCGTCGAGCACCACGACGCGCTGGCCCGGCCGCACGGCATCGTCCTGGATCTCGATCGTGTCGGATCCGTATTCGAGTTCGTAGGTGTGCGGCAGCGTCCGGCCGGGCAACTTGCCCCGCTTGCGGACCATGATGAACCCGCAACCCAGGGCAAGCGCGAGCGGGGCGGTGACCAGGAAGCCCCGCGACTCGATCCCGGCGAGAAGATCGGGCTTGTGGGGACGGATCAGCGCGGCCAGGCCGTCCACGCAGGCCTGCCAGGCTCGGGCATCGGCGAGCAGCGGTGAAATGTCGCGGAACAGGATCCCGGGCTTCGGGAAATCGGGAACGTCGCGTATGTAGGGCTTCAGATCCATGGCGCGCCTCGGCTCGGAGCGGACAAAACGGCGGGCATGCTATGGCAGATCGCCGCGTCCGCGCATCCCCCGTGCGCGGCTGTCGTCTGAAAACCCTTTGCATGTGGGATCCCCAGGGGACAAGATTACCCCACGGGCGATTAACCGGCGGAATTCAGGGTCGTGTCGGTGCGGGAATAGGGGCCGTCGCTATCGTGGGGCAGGGCAATAAACTCCAGGCGCTTGTCGACGAAGCCGAGCGGCTTCTCGCGGATGGATCGCCGAGTTCGCGCTCGCTCGTCGCCGCCGCGGTCGCCAAGATCGGGGAGTTGCCGCGGCTCAAGAGGACGCAGGTCGAGGAATGGCAGCACCTCGTCGATGTCTTCGCGCGCGATCCGGCGACCGTCGTGCGTGCGGTTCTCGCCGAAACCGTGAAGCGCAATGCCAACGTGTCGACCGGAACCGCCGAGCGTCTCGCGCATGACGTGATCGACGTGGCGCGACCGATCCTTGCGCATTCGGATCTGCTCAGCGACACGGTCCTGATCGACGTGATCGCCGAGGGCGATCCGCAGAAGCAGGATGCGATCGCCGGGCGAAGCCATGTCTCCGAGGATGTCAGCCGAGTGATCATCGACGGCTGCGCACAGGCACCCGTCGCACGCCTGGCCGCGAACAAGGGCGCGGCGCTGTCCGACGCCGATCTCGAGCGCATCCTGGAGCGGTTCGAGGATGCGTGGCCGGTTCTCGTGGCGCTCGCCAAGCGCGACCGCCTGCCCGCTTCGGTCGCAGAAAAGGTCGTCGCGCGCGTCTCGAGCCGACTCAACGCGAATTACCGTGGTGCGCGCCCGTCTCCCGAGACCGCCGTACCTCCGCCTGTGGCCCCCGCGCCGGATGCGGCACCGGTCGAACCGGTGGCCGATGTGACAGCCGGGCCCGCGTCGCCGCAGGCCATGCGGGCGGGCGAGGGCGCCACCTTCCGTCCGGCCGAGGCATCGCGGGCGCTGGCGCGGCAATGGCATCAGCAGGGGAAATTGCCGCCCCTGCTCGCGCTCAAGGCGCTCTGCACGGGCGATCTCGCCTTCTTCGAGATGGCGGTCTCGCTGCGTTCCGGTCTGCCGCTCGCGACGGTGCAGTCGATGCTGCACGATCCGCGTGTGCGCGGATTCAATTCGGTGAACGAAAAGGCGCGTATCCCCGGAACCTTTCTGCCGGTGATCCGCGCGGCGCTGACGGCCATCGCGGAAACCCCGTTCGACGGCATGCCGGGCGATCGCGATCGTTTCGTCGAGACGGTGATCGCGCGGATTCTGACCCAGGTCGACGAGATCGGCGCGGAGTTGCTGGAGTTCCTCGCCGCGCGCTTTCAGCCCGCGAACGCCCCTGCGCGCTGACGCAAGGCCCGAGGCAAAACGTCTGCCTCGCGCACCGAAAACTCGAAATCCTGCGGGATCAGCCCAATAACCATGGGCCAGAAAATGGTCGACCCTAAAATAGTCGACCCGAAAATGGTCGGCCCGAAAATGGTCGGAGTGAGAGGATTCGAACCTCCGGCCCCTTGGTCCCGAACCAAGTGCTCTACCAGGCTGAGCTACACTCCGACCGGATCTCCGGCGCGCCAGTCGGCACGTCGGACGGGCGCGCGTTATAGCCCCGCGCCGCCGGGGCTGCAAGCGACGCGCGTGGCCCTTTTCAATGCGCCCTGTGGATGGCGAATTCGACCAGTTCCCCGAGGGCGCGCTTGACCGGGTGGTCGGGGAAGATTCCGAGCGCGTCGCGGGCGATCGCGCCGTAGTGGCGCGCGCGCTCGACGGTATCGCGCAGCGACCCGTGGCGCGTCATCAGGTCGATGGCGTGCTCCAGGTCCCCTGGCTTCTGGTCGAGGCCCTCCAGCGTCCGACGCCAGAACTGGCGTTCCGGTTCGTCGCCGCGCAGGAAGGCGAGAACGACGGGCAGGGTGATCTTGCCGTCGCGGAAATCGTCGCCGACCGACTTGCCCATCTTCTCTGCCGTCGAGGCGTAATCGATGACGTCGTCGACCAGCTGGAAGGCGATGCCGAGATTGAGGCCGTAGCTTTCGAGCGCTTCCTCCTCGATCTTCGGGCGGTTGGCGACCACCGCGCCGACGCGGGCCGCCGCCGCGAACAGGGTCGCGGTCTTCGCCTTGATCACCTCCAAATAGGCGTTCTCGGTCGTCTCCGTGTCGTTGGCGGTGGTCAGCTGCAGCACTTCGCCCTCGGCGATCACCGCCGAGGCGTGCGACAGGATCCGCAGCACGTCGAGCGAGCCGTCCTCGACCATGACCTCGAAGGCGCGGCTGAACAGGAAATCACCCACCAGGACGGAGGCCTTGTTGCCCCAGACCGCGTTGGCCGTGGCCCGGCCACGCCGCAGGTCCGACTCGTCGACGACGTCGTCATGGAGCAGCGTGGCGGTGTGTATGAACTCCACGCAGGCCGCGAGATTGACGTGGCGCTCGCTGGCGGTGACGCCGCACATCCGCGCCGCCGCGAGGGTGAGCATCGGGCGCATCCGTTTTCCGCCGGCGGCGACGATATGGCCGGCGAGCTGCGGGATCAGTGCCACCGGGCTGTGCATGCGCCGCAGGATGACTTCGTTGACGCGCTTGAGATCGTCGCCGACGAGTGACATGAGCGGTGCGAGCGATGGCGCGCGACCACGATCTCGCCCGCCTTCCAGATTGACGACGATTGCCACAGGCTGCTCCCGACTTGCTCCGAGGACGAACTGCGCGGAGCATAGTCTTCGCCGGGGCGCGATCAAGCAACGCGAGGCGAGGCGAATGGATCCAGGCACGCAGACGACCCATGGCAGCCTGCTGGGCGGCAGGATCAGCTTCGAGCAGCCCGCGCAGGGCTACCGCGCGGCCATCGATCCGGTGCTCCTCGCGGCGACGATCCCGGCCGGTGCCGCCGACGCCGTGGAACTCGGGGCAGGCGCCGGCGCCGCGACCCTGTGCCTCGCGGCACGGTGCGGTGGCCTGTCGATCCGTGCGGTCGAGATCGATCCTGCGATGGCGGCGCTCGCGCGGCGCAACCTGGCCGCGAACGGTTTCGCGGGGCGTGTCGAGGTGATCGAGGCCGATGTCGCCGCCTGCGCGCCGGCGATGCGCGGCTCTGCCGGCGTCGTTTTTTTCAATCCGCCCTATGATCTTCCGCAGCGCGCGAGCCCGTCGCCGCATCCTGACAAGCGGCGCGCCCATGTCGAAGGCGATGCCGGGCTCGCCGCCTGGGTGGACGCCGCGCGGACGATCCTGCGGCCGCGGGGAACGCTCTGGATGATCCATCGCGCCGACCGCTTCGATCATGTGGTGGCGACCCTGGCCGGCCGCTTCGGTGACATCGTCCTCGTGCCGCTTTGGCCGCGTGCGGACGAGCCGGCGCGGCGGATCCTGCTCGGGGCGCGGCTCGGCAGCCGCGGCGCGGCGCGGATGCTGCCGGGGCTCGTGCTGCACGAGGCCGATGGTCGCTTCACCGCCGCCGCCGAGGCGATCCTGCGGCTTGGCGCGGCGCTGTCCATGCCTGGGCTCGACCCGGCGGGCGGGTGAGGGCGCGATGCCCGATCGCAGCGACGTCGAACTCCTGGCGCAGTTGCGTGACCTGCTCGACGGCGGTCGCGTCATCCTCGAGCTCGATGCGCCGCGCCTCGACAAGCCCGATAGTCCGGTTTCGGTCCAGGCCGAGTCCACCCGCTGGCTCTATGCTCTGGTCGTCGCCATTGCCGCGGCTGGATGGCTGGCGGGCTGGCCGGGTCTCATCCTTGCCGCCGCGGCCGCGGTCGCCGCGTGGTATGGGTTCGTGCGGCCGGACATCGCGCGGCGGATTCGCGCCCGTGTCGAGACCCGGGCATTGTTCGACGTCGTTCTGTGGCGACGGCTGTGGCGCCACGGCGGCGTCGCGATCGCCGAGGACGGGCGAACGGCATGCCGGGGGCCGGACGGGAACTGGATGGCATTCGTGCGCGCGCGGTGTCCGCGGCGCGGCAGCGGAGACGGGAGACTTCGGCAAATTGCTCCTTGTGGTGGCGGTGGTCGCGATCGCCTGGTTTGGCTGGCGCTGGTTCCAGCGCTGGGAAAAGGAGCGTCGCATGCTCGCCGAACGTCGCGACGCGCAGGACGCGATGCGCCGTAACCGTGGCGGCCGCGAGCCGGCCGAGGTCGAGGATCTCGCCAAATGCCGGCAGTGCGGTGCCTTCGTCGCCGTCGGCGCGCGGAGCTGCGGAAAGGCCGCTTGTCCCTACCCGCGATGATCGTCGCCGCGCCCCCGCGTCTTTCTGACGCGCGCGGCGGACACGGCTTCGGGCGTTGACTCGCGAGTCGCGGTGGTTATGTTGCGCCGCAAAATCGACTCGGGTCGGCGCGGGGTCTCGTGGAAAAACCAAAATCGTTTCAGGGGCTCATCCTGACGCTCCAGGCCTATTGGGCCGCCCAAGGCTGCGTCATCCTTCAGCCCTACGACATGGAAGTCGGTGCCGGGACGTTCCATCCCGCGACCACGCTGCGCGCCCTGGGGCCGCAGCGCTGGAACGCCGCCTATGTGCAGCCGTCCCGGCGCCCCGCCGACGGCCGCTACGGCGAAAACCCGAACCGGCTTCAGCATTATTACCAGTTCCAGGTCATCATGAAGCCGTCCCCGGCGGACGCGCAGGACCTGTATCTCGGGTCGTTGCGCGCGATCGGGATCGATCCGGCCCGGCACGACATTCGTTTCGTCGAGGACGATTGGGAAAGCCCGACGCTGGGCGCCTGGGGCCTCGGCTGGGAAGTCTGGTGCGACGGCATGGAGGTGACGCAGTTCACCTATTTCCAGCAGGTCGGCGGCATCGAGTGCGACCCCGTGCCGGTCGAGCTGACCTACGGGCTCGAGCGGCTGGCGATGTACCTGTTCGACCGCCGCAGCGTCTACGACCTGCCGTTCAACGATCCCGGCAGCCGCGCGCCGGTGCTCTACCGCGACGTCTTCCACCAGGCCGAGGTCGAGTATTCGCGGCACAACTTCGAGCATGCCGACGTCGCCATGCTGCTGCAGCACTTCCGCGACGCGGAGAAGGAGTGCGAGGCGCTGCTCGCGCGCGGCCTCGCGCTGCCCGCCTACGACCAGTGCATCAAGGCGAGCCATCGATTCAACCTGCTCGACGCGCGCGGCGCCATCTCGGTGGCCGAGCGTCAGGCCTATATCGGCCGCGTGCGCGCGCTGGCGAAAGCCTGCTGCGAGCAGTGGCTCAAGACCCAGGCGCCCGCCAATGGCTGAACTGCTGATCGAACTCCTCTCCGAGGAAATCCCCGCGCGCATGCAGGCCCGCGCCTCGGAGGATCTGCTGCGGTTGATCTGCGACGGGCTCAAGGGGGCCGGGCTCAGCTGGGGCACGGCGCGCGCCTTCGCGACGCCGCGGCGCCTCGCCCTGGTCGTCGATGGTCTGCCGCTGTCCACGCCGGATCGCACCGAAGAGGTCAAGGGGCCGCGCGTCGGCGCGCCCGACCAGGCCATCCAGGGCTTCCTGCGCAAGCTGGGCGAGGGCAGGACCCTGGCCGATTGCGAGACCCGCAGCGACGGCAAGAGCGAGTCCTGGGTCTTCCTGCGACGCATTCCCGGCGTCGCCACGTCGGCCGCCACGGCCACCGCGATCGCCGCGGCGGTCGCGCAGTTTCCCTGGCCGAAATCGATGCGCTGGGCCACCAATCGCCAACCCTGGGTGCGCCCGCTGCACGCGATCGTCGCCGTCCTGGACGGCGCGGCGATCACCGGCGAGATCGACCTCGGCGGCGACCGCATCGCATTCGGTCGCCGTACGTCCGGTCATCGCTTTCTGTCGCCGGACCCCTTCGATGTCGCGGATTTCGCGAGCTACCGCGATGGGCTGCGCGCCGCGCATGTGATCCTCGACCCGGCCGAGCGTCGTGCCGCGATCGAGGCCCAGGCGAAGGCGGCCGCGGCGACACTCGGCCTCGTGCTGAAGGACGATCCTGGGCTGCTCGACGAGGTCACCGGCCTCGTGGAATGGCCGGTCGCGCATGTCGGGCGTATCGACGACGCCTTCATGGAATTGCCGCCGGAGGTTCTGGCGACCTCGATGCGGGCGCATCAGCGCTACTTCACCCTCCTTCACCCCGACGGCCGCACGGCGCCGCATTTCGTGGTCGTCGCCAACATGCGGACCGATCCGGCAGGCACCGCCAACATCGTCACGGGCAACGAGCGCGTGTTGCGCGCGCGGCTGTCGGATGCGCGTTTCTTCTGGGAGCAGGATCGCAAGGCGCGCCTCGATGCGCGCGTGCCCGCGCTCAAGGATCGCATTTTCTATGCGGGCCTCGGTTCGCTCGAGGACAAGGCGGTCCGTCTCCAGGTCCTCGCCGGCGAACTCGCCACGCGCATTCCCGGCTGCGATCGCGCCGCTGCGCAGCGTGCCGGCCTGCTTGCAAAGGCCGACCTGACGACCGGAATGGTCGGGGAGTTCCCCGAACTCCAGGGCACGATGGGGCGCTACTACGCGCGCGCGGACGGCGAGGCCGACGCGGTCGCGGAGGCGCTGCGCGACCACTACGCGCCGCAGGGGCCGAATGATCGCTGCCCCTCGGCGCCCGTTTCGGTCGCGGTGGCTCTGGCGGACAAGCTCGACACGCTGACCGGGTTCTTCGCGATCGGGGAGAAGCCGACCGGCTCCAAGGATCCCTTCGCGCTGCGCCGCGCGGCTTTGGGCGTGATCCGGCTCATCGTCGAGAACCGTCTGCGCCTGCCGCTCGCCGCGGCCTTCGCCGCCGCGCTGCGCCTGCATGGCAAGGCGCCGGAGGACGGCGCGCCGCGCGCGGGATCTCCGGTCGCGGACCTGCTCGCGTTCTTCGCCGACCGGCTCAAGGTGGCGCTGCGCGAGAAGGGCGTGCGCCACGACCTCATCGACGCCGTCTTCGCGCTCGGCGGCGAGGACGACCTCGTGCGCCTGCTGGCGCGTGTCGACGCTCTGGGCACCTTCCTCGGCGGCGAGGACGGCGCCAATCTCCTGATCGCCTTCCGTCGTGGCGCGAACATCGTCGCGATCGAAGAAAAGAAGGACAAGGCGCGCCACGATGGACCGGTCTCGGTCGCCGATCTGCTCCTCGACGAGGAACGCGCCCTGGAAGCCGCCCTGCGGGACGCGGGTCCGGTGGTCGACGCGGCGCTGGCGCGTGAGGATTTCGCGGCCGCGATGGCCGCGCTCGCCGGATTAAGGGGACCGGTCGATGCGTTCTTCGCCAAGGTGACCGTGAACGACCCGGCCCCGGCCCTGCGGGCCAATCGCCTGCGCCTGTTGTCGCGCATCCGCGCGACGCTCGGTCAGGTGGCGGATTTCACGCGCATCGAAGGGTGACGGTGAAGCACATGGCGAAATGGGTCTATTCCTTCGGCGAGGGCCGCAGCGACGGCAGCGCCGCGCTGCGCAATCTGCTTGGCGGCAAGGGCGCGAACCTTGCCGAGATGAGCAATCTCGGCCTTCCCGTTCCGCCGGGCTTCACGATCACCACCGAGGTCTGCACCCATTTCTACGCCCATGAGCGGCGCTATCCGGGCGAACTCGAGGCCCAGGTGAAGGCTGCGCTCGCCGAGATCGAGCGCGTCGTCGGGCGGCGCTTCGGCGATGCCGCCGATCCGCTGCTGGTGTCCGTGCGTTCCGGTGCCCGCGCCTCGATGCCGGGCATGATGGACACCGTCCTCAATCTGGGCCTCAACGATCGCACCGTGCTCGGGCTGGCACGATCCGCGCGCAACGAGCGCTTTGCCTGGGACAGCTATCGCCGCTTCATCCAGATGTACGGCAACGTGGTGCTCGACATCGACCACCATCATTTCGAGGAGCTCCTCGATCATCTGAAGGACGAGAAGGGCGTCTCGCTCGACACCGACCTCGGCGCGGAGGAATGGCGCGACCTGGTCGGCCGCTACAAGGCGATGGTCGAGCAGGAACTCGGTCGCCCCTTCCCGCAGGAACCGCGCGAACAGCTCTGGGGCGCCATCGGCGCCGTGTTCTCGAGCTGGATGAACCAGCGCGCGATCACCTACCGCAAACTGCACGCCATTCCCGAGGATTGGGGCACGGCGGTCAACGTGCAGGCGATGGTGTTCGGCAACATGGGCGAGGACT
>CAYSUY010000056.1:0-21117 GCA_964434345.1 uncultured Acetobacteraceae bacterium | reverse complement strand
TGGACCTGGATCGGCGGGACGATGATCGCCGCGGCCTCTATCTACATCGCGCGCCGCGAGGCGCAGCTCGCGCGGCTGCGCGCGCGGGCGGGTGGCGAGACCGCCCGAACCTCCCCATGATCCGCCTCGGCCTTCGCCGCGCTTTCGAACAGGACATGATGCCATGACCGCACCCGCCGCCACGCCGCGCTTCCACTACGCCTGGGTGATCGCGGCGATCGCCTTCGCGATGCTCCTGGTCTCGGCCGGGATCCGCGGCACGATCGGCGTACTGATCCTGCCCCTCGAGCAGGAGTTCGGCTGGTCGCGCGCGACGATCTCGATGGCCGCCGCGCTGTCGATCTTCTTCTACGGCTTCACCGGACCCTTCGCGGCCGCGGCGGTGCAGAATTTCGGCATCGTGCGCACGCTGCTGGCGGCGCTGTTCCTGATGGCGCTCGCCACCGCCGGCAGCCTCGCCATGACCCATCCCTGGGAGCTGATGCTGACCTGGGGCGTGATGATGGGGATCGGCGCCGGCGTCGTGTCGTTGCCCCTGGGGACGGCGATCGTCAATCGCTGGTTCGTCTCGCATCGCGGCCTCGTCGTCGGTCTGCTGACCGCGGCGATGGCGGCGGGACAGCTCGTGTTTCTTCCGTCGCTCGCCTATCTCTCCGAGCAGGGCGGCTGGCGTCCGGTCGCGCTTGCGGTCACCGTCTGCGCGGGGGTCGTCGCGCTCGCCGCCGTGTTTTTGCGCGAGCATCCCGCCGACAAGGGCCTGCCGCCGCTCGGCGGAACGCGCATCGAGACCCCGCCGCCGCCCAGCCGCACCAATCCGCTGGTCGCGGCCGTGACCGTCCTGGCAGACGTCCGGGCCTCGCGCGCCTTCTGGTTGCTGGCGGCGACGTTCTTCGTGTGCGGGCTGTCGACCAGCGGCCTCGTCGCCACGCATTTCATTCCCTATTGCTTCGACAACGGCATTCCCGAGACGCGCGGTGCGGCGCTGCTCGCCTTCATCGGCGTGTTCAACATCATCGGCACGACGCTGTCGGGCTGGCTGACCGATCGCTTCGACTCGCGCTGGCTGCTGTTCTGGTATTACGGGCTGCGCGGCCTGTCGCTGATCTGCCTGCCGTTCAGCGGCTTCGACGCGGTCAGCCTGACGATCTTCTCGGTGTTCTACGGTCTGGACTGGATCGCGACCGTGCCGCCGACCGTGCGCCTCGCGGGCGACATCTTCGGCAAGGAGCGCGCCGCGGTCGTGTTCGGCTGGCTGCTCGCGATCCATCAGGTCGGCGGCGCGATCGCGGCCTTCGGCGCCGGCTACATGCGCACGGCGCTCGAGACCTACCTGCAATCCTTCATCATCTCGGGCGTCGCCTGTCTGGTCGCGGCCGTGCTCGCGATCCTGATCCAGCAGGCGCACCGCGCGCCGCCCACGCCGGCCACCGCCGCGGCGTGAGCGTCGCGCTTCACGCCGTGGGGCGATAGACCGGGGTCGGGTCGCCGCCTGCCTGCGCCGACTGCGCCATGGCCGCCAGAACCGCGACGGTGGCGGCGCCGGTCTCGCCTGGCGCGAGATTCGCGCCGCGGCCCGCGGCAAGATCGGCCAGCGCCACGATCGGTCCGCGGCAGTGATAGACCCATTCGCCAGGCGCCACCGGCAGGCGCTCGACCTTGCCGTCGGTCGTGCGGAAGACGCCTTCGTCGCGATCGAAGTCGAGCGTCAGCAACCCCTCGGAGCCGGATACGGCGATCCGCATGAGCGCGCGGTTTCCCTGCGGCAGCGCGCCCGACCCGCAGAGCGAGGCGATCGCGCCGCCCTCGCAGGACAGGATGGCGGCGTCGGCGAGATCGACGCTGCCATTGCCGCTGATCAGCGCCGAGACCATGCGCGGCTCCAGCCCCGTGAGCCAGAGCATCAGCGCGATCGAATGCGACATCTGGCCATAGGCGAAACCGCCGCCCTGGGACGGATCCTGCCAGGTCGAAGCCGCGGGCCGGAAGAAGGTGCGCGTCCAGCGCTCCAGCCCGACATCGCCGTCGAAGACCCGCCGTGTGCCGGACACGAACATGCACTGGACATGTTCGATCCTGCCGACCCGCCCTGCCGCCAGGTCGCGCCGCACGCCCTGCAGATAAGGCAGGTAGTTGTGGCCATTGGCGATCAGCAGATGGCGACCCAGCGCGCGCGCGCGTTCGACAAGATGCCAGGCCTCGCGCGGATCCACCGTCATCGGCTTTTCGCACAGCACATGGGCACCAGCCTCGAGCGCGTCGAGGGCGTGGCGGTAATGGAGCCCGTGCGGCGAGGAGACGATGACGATGTCGGGCCGCCGGGCAAGCACGGCGCGATGATCCTCCGACGCGAAGGCGAAGCCGAACGCGGCGCGCACGCGCTCCAGCTCCGCCGCGCCGAGGCGGCACACGCCGTCGAGCACGACGCCGGGCTGTGCTGCGAGGGTCGGAATGTGGCTGTCGGCGGCGTACCAGCCCGCCCCGATGACGCTGGCCCTGATCATGCGGTCTCCTCCTTCGCCGATGGATGCGCCGTGTCGTCGTCGAGCGCCCAGCCGATCGTCGGATCGGCCGGGGGCAGGGCGGCGAGCAGCTCGCGCGTATAGGGGTGGCGCGGCGCGCGGATCGTGGTCTCGGCCCCGCCGGCCTCGACGATCGCGCCGTCGCGCATCACCACGATGCTGTCGGCGATCTGGTAGGCGGTGGCGAGGTCGTGGGTCACATAGACCAGCGACATGCCGTTGTCGTGCCGCAGGCGCCACAGGCTCTCCAGGATGGTCGCGCGCAGCGAGGCGTCGACCATCGAGACCGGTTCGTCGGCGACCAGGACGCGCGGGCGCAGCATGACCGCGCGCGCGACCATGGTGCGCTGGCGCTGGCCCCCGCTGAGCTGGTGCGGGAAACGACCCAGGGTCTCCGATGGCCGCAGGCCGACCGACTCCAGCGCGGCTTCGGCCAGGGCGCGCGCCTCGGCGGGATCGCGGGCGAGGCCGAAGCGCAGCGCGGGCAGCGTCAGCATCCGGTCGATGCGGTAGACCGGGTTGAAGGCCCCGAACGGATCCTGGAACACCGCCTGGACGTCGCGGCGATAGGCGGTGCGCGCGGCGCCGTCGAGCGTGGCGAGGTCGCGGCCCTGCCACAGGACCTGGCCGCGCGTCGGTGCCAGCAAGCCCAGCAGCAGGCGTGTCAGCGTCGTCTTGCCGCTGCCGCTCTCGCCGACGACGGCGAGGATGTGGCCGCCTTCGCCCTCGGGAAGCCGCAGGTCGACACCGCGCAGCGCCGCCTTGCGCGGCCCCGCGAACAGGCCGCCGCCGAATTCGACCCAGGCGCCGGCGACCTCAAGCGGCATGGCTGGGCTCCTCGGCGCGATGACAGCGCACCTCGCCATCGTCGCCGATCGGGCGGGCCACCGGTCGCTCCTGCGCGCAGCGCCCCTCGGCGCGCGGACAGCGCGGCGCGAAGGCGCAGCCCGGGGGCAGATCGACCAGGGAGGGCGGCAGGCCGGCGATGCCGCGAAACACGCCGCGCGCGCCGAAGCCGGGCAGGCTCTCGACCAGCATCCGCGTATACGGGTGGCGCGGTTCCGCGAAGATCCGCTGCACAGGTCCGATCTCGACGAGGCGTCCGGCATACATCACGCCGATGCGGTGGACCGCCTGCGCCATCAGCCCCATGTCGTGCCCGACCATCACGATCGCCGCGCCAAGCGCGCGCTGGACGCGCACCAGGGTGGTCATCACCTGCTTCTGGACCACGACGTCGAGTGCGCTAGTCGGTTCGTCGGCGACGATCACCGCGGGGCCGAGCGCCATGGCGAGCGCGATGCAGACGCGCTGCTTCATGCCGCCACTCAGCTGGTGGGGATAGAGATCCGCCACGCCCGGCTCGAGACCGACCGAACGCAGCAGACCCGCGATCCGCGCCGGGCCGCCGGCCGCGCCATGGGCGACGAACATGTCCGCGAATTGCGCGCCGCAGGTCAGGACCGGATTGAGCGCGTTCATGGCGCCCTGTGGAACCAGGGCGATGCGCGCCGCGCGCAGCCGCCGCAATTCGGGCGCCGGCGCAGTGACGAGATCCGTACCGCCGAGCAGGATGCGGCCGGACTCGATGCGGGCGGGCGGCTTGAGCAGACGCATGAGCGCGAGCGCGGTCGTGGTCTTTCCCGAGCCGCTTTCGCCCACGAGACCGAGTCGTTCGCCGGGCCGCAGCGCGAAGGACACGCCATCGACCGCGCGCGCCGGTCCACGGGGCGTCGCGAAGGTGACGCTCAACCCCTCGACCGACAGGATGGGCGCAGCGCTCATCGCAGCGTCCGCAGCCGCGCGTTGACGATGCGGTCCATGCCGGAGGACAGGGTCAGCAGCGCGACGAAGATCGCCGCCAGCGCGACGACCGGTGGCACCCACCACCACCACATGCCGCGCAGGATCGCGCCGGAATACTGGGCCCAGTAGATCATCATGCCGAGCGTGATGTCGTTCTGCGGACCGAGCCCCAGCGCCTCCAGCCCGATCGTCGCCAGCATCGCGGTCGACACCGCGATCACGAAGCTGGCGGCGAGATAGGGCGCCAGATTGGGCAGCAGCTCGGTCAGCACGATCGCCATGCCGCTCGACCCGTTGAGGCGCGCGACGTCGATCCAGGACCGCTCGCGCAGCGACAGGACCTGCGCGCGCACCGCGCGCGCCGGCACCATCCAGGACAGACCGGCGACGATCAGCGCCATCGCCTCCACCGTCATCACGCGCAGGCTGGTCCCCACCAGCACCAGGACCGCGATCGCGGGGATGGTCATCATGACGTCGCAGGCGGTGCGGATCACGATATCGGTCGCGCCGCGGAACCACCCGGCGGCAAGCCCGAGCAGGGTGCCTATGCCGAGCCCGATCAGCCCGGCGAGCAGACCGATCTCCAGCGTCTTCGGGATCGCGGTGAGCAGCGAGGCGAGCACGTCGCGCCCCTGGGTGTCGGTGCCGAGCCAGTGCGCCCCCCCGGGCGGCCGACGCGGCGGCACGGAGCCGATCGCGGCGAGGCCGGGATCGACGACCAGCGGCGCCAGCAGGGGCAGCGCCGCCATCGTGAGCAGCACCGCGAGGCCCACCGCGATCGGCGCCTCGCGTCGCAGCGTAGCGAGCACCCCGGTCATGCCGTTCGCGCCGCGACCCGCGGATCGATCAGCGGGTAGATGAGGTCGAGCACCAGCATGGTGAGGGCGATCGATACCGACAGCAGCAGCACGATGCCCTGGACGACGAAGACGTCCTTCTGTCCGATCGCGACGTAGAGGCGATAGCCGATCCCCGGATAGGCGAAGACCACCTCGACCAGGATCGCGCCGGAGACCAGCAGGCCGAGCTTGAGCGCGAGCTGGGTCAGCTGCGGCAGCAGCGCGTTGCGGATCCCGTAGGCGAGGAAGATACGCCCCTGCGGCAGTCCCTTGGCCTCGGCGAGCGTGATGTAGTCCTCGCCCAGGACGCCCACCACCATGCCGCGCATGGCGACCGCCCAGGTGCCCAGCGACGCGAGCACGATCGACAGCCCGGGCAGCACCCCGTGGCGGAGGATCCCCGCGGCGGTCTCGAGATCGGCGTTGAGCACGCGCCCGAACGGATAGCCGCCGCCTGCGGGCAGCACCGGCCAGACGATGGCGAACAACGCGAGCAGCAAGATGCCCAGGATGAAATAGGGGATCGCCGAGAGGGCGATGACCGGCAGGGCCAAGGCCTTGAGCAGCAGCGGCGCGCGCGGCCAGGCGAGCGCCGCGCCCATCACCGTGCCGAGGACGAAGCTGATCAGGGTCGACATGCCCAGGAGACCGATCGTCCAGGGCAGCGCGGAAAAGACGATCTCCGACACGCGCTGCGGATAGCTCGCCGCCGAGACGCCGAGATCGAAGCGCAGCGCGTTGCCGAGATAGGAGAGGTACTGGACGAAGATCGGCCGGTCGAGGCCCAGCCGCTCGCGCAGCGCCGCGGCGGCGGCAGCCATGTCGCCGACCTGACCGCCGGCGGCCGAGATCGCCGCCAGCTGCTGCTCGACGGGATCGCCGGGCATCAGCCTGGGGATGACGAAATTGACGCTGAGCGCGACCAGGATGACGAGCCCGGCCATCGCCAGCCGGTTGAGCGCGTAGGCGCCGAGCCCGCTCATGCCCGCATCGCGGCCAGATCGTCCAGGCTGGCCGCCAATCCGAAGCCCGGCGCATCCGGCGGCACGAGGCGGCCATTCTCCGGCACGGCCATGCCCGGGAAGAGGCGCGTCTCGGCGAGCGGGATCCCCGGCGCCGTGCCGAGGAAGAACTCGCCCATCGGACTGCCCGGAACCGCGAGCCCGAAATGCTGTCCATAGGGCGTGTTCATGCCGGCATGCGGGATCACCGCGATGCCCGCCGCGTCGCCGATCGCCGCGATGCGCAGCAGCCCCGTCAGGCCGCAGGCCCAGCCGATATCCGGCTGGAAGATGTCGACGGCGCGCCGCGCCGCCGCATGGGCGAAGGTCTGTGGCACGTACCAATGCTCGCCCGTCGCGAGCCCGGCCTCCGGCAGGCGGCGGCGCAGCGCGTCCTGGCCGTCGAGATCGTCGGGCAGAAGGCAATCCTCCATCCAGCGCAGGCCATAGGGCACGAGGCGCCGGGCGAGACGCACGGCGTATTCGACGTCGAACGCCATCCAGCAATCGAGCATCAGCTCGACATCCTTGCCGATCAGCGCGCGCGTCTTCGCGACCAGCGCCTCGTTGGCGTCGAGACCGGCGAGGCCGTCGGCCGGCCCGTGCGGGCAGGCGAGCTTGGTCGCGCGGAAACCGAGTTCCATGTGCCAATCGGTGTCGTTGCCGGTGGCGTAGCAGTCGACATGCGGCCGTGCCGGGCCGCCGATCAGCGCATAGACCGGCTGGCCGAGGATCTTGCCCTTGAGGTCCCAGAGCGCGAGATCGAGCGCGCTGATCGCGTAGCCCGCGAGGCCGGTCGCCGCGTAGGGCTGGGCCATGCGCATCATCATGTCCCAGAGCCGCTCGGTCGCGAGCGCCGGCTCGCCGATCAGCAGCGGCCCGAGATGCTCGTTGACGACGTCGATCACCGGGCTGCCGTAGCGGCTCACGCCGAAGCCCCAGGTCCCGTCGCTCGCCGTGACGAGACAGCCGACCGCGGGCCAGCGCGGCCGCCACTGGGAGCGGTCGCGCTTGAAGCGCGGATAGCGCGACATCGGGCCGGCGACCTCCGCCCCCGCGCCCCAGGGTGGCCGGCGGCCCGGGGTGGTTCCCGGGCCGCCCACCAGATCGCTGCGGATCGCGACGGCCTCGATGCGGGCGATCGTGATCATGACGCGCCGCCTATTGGCGCGGCTTGAGACGATGGATGACCAGCGCGAACCCGTCCCAGGCCGGGAACGGCGCCACATAGGGATCGGCCGCGGACGGCCAGCCGGTCCAGTAGGTCGTGTTCATGGTCAGCGTGTGCATCTCCTCGGTGACCGAGACCTGCGGCATGTCGCGCATGACGATCCCCGTCGCCTCGCGGACCAGCGCCATGTAGTCGGCGTCGGTCGGCGAGGGGCGCCGCGCCTCCATGCGGTCGAGCAGCGCATCGAGCTCCGGATTGCGGTAGCGCGTGATCGCCCGCAGGTTCGGCGCGCGCGTGCCGGCGGCCGGCGCGTATTTCGAATGGAAATGCTCCAGCGTCTGCCAGGGGTCGTAGAGGCTGCCGCAATGGACGAAGACCGCGGCGTTGTAGGTGCCGCCCGCGAGCGCGTCGAAATACTGCGCGTCGGCCATCGGCTTGAAGACGGTGTCGATGCCGGCGGCCTGCATCTGCCGCGCCACGACCGGGCCGATCGGGTCGCCCTGCTGGGTGTTGATGGTCACCTGCCAGGGCTGCCCGTCGGGCAGGCGCCAGCGCTGGTCCGGTCCGCGGGTGAAGCCCGCGGCGCTCAGCATCGTCTGCGCGCGCGCGACGTCCGGCTTGCCGGCAGCCTCGCGGATCTGCGCGTCGAGCTGGCGCGTATAGGCCTTCATCCCGTCATATGATGCGAAGGGCGCGAAGACGACGGGCGCGGACCCCTCCCAGGCGAGATCGGCGATCTGCTCGCGGTTGATCGCCGCGGCGACGGCGCGGCGCACCTCCGCCTTGTCGAAGGGCGCGGACTGGTTGTTGAAGACCACGCGATGCGTGCAGCCGGCGCTGACGCCCCAGACCGGGCCGCGCGTGTTCCATGACACCAGATTGGGATTGCGCTGGCGCGCGGCCTCGAAGGCGCCGACATGCAGCGCGCGGCCCATGTCGATCTCGCCGCTGGTGAAGAGCTGCGCCATCGCGTCGGCGGCGGCCGGACGGTAGATGATGCGCTCCGGCGCCGGCAGCGCCTTGGCGAGGCCGGCATCGAGCGCCCACCATTTGTCGAGCCGGTCGAAGACGATGCTGTTCGCGTCGCTGCGCACGACGCGATACGGGCCCGTGCCCAGCGGCCAGCCCTGCGCCATGTCGACATTGCCGAAGGTCTTGGCGTCCTTGCCCTCCCAGACATGCTTCGGCAGCACGACGAAGCGCGTCACCTGGCCGGTGGCGAGCGTGTCCTGGGCCCAGCGCGGGCCGGGCTTGTTGAGCTTGATGCGCACCGTGCGCGCATCGACCGCGGTCGCGCTCTCCACCCATTCGCGGATGGCGCCCGACAGCGCCATCTCGGGCGCGTTGGCCTTGAGCGTGTCGAAGGTGAACGCGACGTCGGCGGCGGTGAAGGGCTTGCCGTCGGCCCAGCGCACGCCGTCGCGCAGCACGATCGTGACCTCGCGGAAATCCGGGCTGACCGTGTAGCTCTGGGCCTGCCAGGGCACGAGCTCGTTGGTCACATGGTTGGTGTAGAACAGCGACTCGGTGACCGTGTAGTGCAGCACCTGGCGCTGGTTGAGGAGCACGCCGTTGTACGGGCTCAGATTCCCGGGCGACTGCACCTGGTTGTAGAAATCCCATCCCTGGGTGACGAGCGTGCGATTGCGCGCGACCTGCTTCAGGTCCTGGGCCATCGCCGGCACCGAGGCCGAGATGGCGGCGCCGAGCATGAAGCCCGCAGCGAGCGCGAGGCGTGACGACATGGCGAGATCCTCCCCCGATCCGTGCCGGACGGCCCGCGCCATCCGGTCTGGTTTAGCGCTAACACGATCCGGCGTGGACGCGTCGTCTGTCAAGCGCCGCGCGTCGTCTCACGACGAATCGCGGACGATCAGCTCGAAGCCGGTATCGACGCGGCGCTGCGCCGGCGCCTCGCCGGCCATGCGGCGCAGCAGCATCTCGCCGGCCTTGAAGCCGAGCTCGTGGACGGGGATGCGTACCGCGGTGAGATTGGGCGCGACGACGGTGGCGAGTGCCGTCTCGAAACCGACGATGGCGAGTTCGCCCGGCACATCGATCGCGAGCTTGCGCGCATCGAGCAGCAGCACGATCCCGAGCTGACCGCTGGTGCAGAACACCGCGCGCGCCGGCCGCGCGCCACGCCGAAGTTCCACGAGGATCGGCACCGCATCGCGCACCGCCATCGGTCGCGGCACCTCCAGCACGCGCGGCGCCGGCAGGCCGAGCCGCGCGCATTCGGCGACGAACCCGGATACGCGCCCGGCCGAGCGCGTGTCGGAGGACTCGGCGTGACCGACCACCGCGAGGTGCCGGTGACCCCGCTCGGCGAAATGCCGCGCGACGCGCGCGCCGATCGCCGGGTTCGACATGCCCACGGCCATGTCGAAGGGCGAGGCGGGCAATTCCCAGAGCTGTACGACCGGAATGCCTGCCGCCTTGAGGATGCGGCGCGAGCCGGTGGTGAGATGGCTTCCCGTCAGGACCAGCCCGTCGACGCGCCGCGCGACGAAGGCGCGGATCAGCGCCTCCTCGATGTCGGGCTGGTAGTCGGTGGTGCCGACCAGAACCTGATAGCCGGCCGGGCGCAGCGCCTGGGACAGACCTTCCACCGGCCCGGCATGCACTGGATTGGCGAGGGTCGGAACGAGGATCGCGACGACGTGGCTGCGGTTGGAGGCGAGTGATCCGGCGATCAGGTTCGGCACATAGCCGACATCGCGCACGGCGGCGGCGATGCGCCGGCCAGTCTCCGGAGCGAGCTTTCCCGCATCGCGCAGCCAGCGCGAGACACTCTGCGCGGAGACCCCGGCGGCGCGCGCGACATCCTCGATGCGCACGCGTCCCGTGCCGCGCGACCGGCGCGCCGGTCGTTTCGCGGCGTCGGCCGGAATGTCAGCCGGCCGGCGTGGCGGACGGGGCGAGGTCATCGATGAAGCGCGCGAGCGCGATGTCGCGCTCGGTAAGCCCGCCCGCGTCGTGGGTCGTCAGCTCGACCTCGACGCGATCATAGACGTTGCGCCAGTCGGGATGGTGGTCGCGGCGCTCGGCCTCGAAGGCCACGCGCGTCATGAACGCGAAGGCGGCGCCGAAGCCATCGAAACGCAGGGTCCTGCGGATGGACCGTCCGTCCGGGCTCGACTGCCACGCCGGCAGGTCGCGCAGCGCCGCGGCGCGCCGATGCGGATCGAGGATCGCGATCATCGTCTTCTCCCTTTCGCCGGCTCGCGCTAGCTTCGCGGCCATCGTCATGCCCGACCATACGCACCCGCCCACGCTCGCCGATCTCGAGGCCATCGCCTTCGAGGAGCGCGACCGCCTGCCGGAGCCGTTCCGCTCCATGGTCGCCGATGTGCCGATCCTGATCGAGGATTTCTGCACCGACGACGACATCCTCGACGAACTCGGCATCGAGAGCCCATGGGATCTCTCCGGCCTCTACAGCGGCACGGCCGAGCCGCACAAGACGAGCGGCCATGTCGCCCAGGATACCGACCGCATCTTCCTGTTCCGCCGACCCCTGCTCGACGAATGGTGCGAGACCGGCGGCGATCTGCGCCACCTCGTGCGTCATGTGCTGATCCACGAGATCGGCCATCATTTCGGCTTCTCCGACGCGGACATGGACGCGGTCGAACGCGACGGCTGAGCGGCGCTCAGCCGACGGGCGCGGCGAAGCGGTCGAGCAGGAAGCCGGCCCCGAGCGCATCCCCCGGTTCGAGTCGGAACACGCTTTCGCCGCTGTAATGCGAACGGCCGCCGACACGGATCGTCGCCGCGTCATGCGCGCCGATCCGGCCGGTCGCCACGACCTGTCCGGTGAAGCAATGGCCGGTGGCGCCCGCAAAGCGCATGCGCGCACCGCGCGCGATCTCGCCGCGCGCGTGCGCGAGGGCAAGGCGCGCTGTGACGCCGCTGCCGGTGGGGCTGCGGTCGATCTGCCCGTCGCCGAAGACGCAGAGATTGGCGCTGGTGCGGCCCTCGCCCGGCGCCACGTCGTCGGTCAGGATCGTGCCGTACAGGAAACCAAGGTCCGGCTCCGTCGGATGGGCGATGGGGACCGTCGCGCGGATCGCCTCGGTGATCCGGCAGGCGGCGTCGCGCAGCGCCGCGACCGGCGCGCCGACCAGCGCATGCCCGATCCGGCTTGCCGGCAGGATCGCGTAGAACGCGCCGCCATAGGCGATGTCGAGCCGCACGGTGCCGAGCCCGTCGACCGCGACGTCCAGGTCGCGCGCCAGGACGAAGGCCGGCACCGAGTCGAACGAGACCTCGCCCGGACGACCATCGGCCCCGATCGCGACCGTCACGTCGACGACGCCGCAGGGGCATTCGAGCCCGAAGCGCGCCACCGGCGCGGTCGCCGGCACCAGTCCGCGATCCACCGCGAAGCGGCCGAGCGCGATGGTCGCGTGCCCGCACATCGTGCTGTAGCCCTCGTGATGGCAGAACAGCACGCCGAGCGCCGCGCCAGGCGCCGAGGGCGGCACCAGGATCGCGCCATACATCTCGGCATGGCCGCGCGGCTCCAGCATCAGCAAGCGGCGCACATGGTCATGGCGCTCCAGCGCATCGCGGCGCTTGTCCAGGATCGTGGCCCCGGCGAGCGCCGGATAGCCCTCGACGACGATGCGCACCGGCTCGCCGGCCGTATGCATGTCGATCACGCGATAGGTCTGCGTCATGGCCCCAGTCTAGCGCGAAGCGCGCCTGGATCCATGTGCCGTCGCGCGTTAAGGTCGCGCGCGAAAAGATACCGCCCACGATGGCGCGCGCGGCGCGGCGCAGTGCGGGGTCATCCTGGAAAGTCGCCCATGAACAACGCCGACGCCTCCGCACTCGAATGTTTCGCCGTCGCCGCGCTGACCGCGCTCGGCAGCGAGGCTGGCGAGGCGCGTATCGTCGCCGCGCATCTGGTCGAGGCCAATCTGACCGGCCATGACAGCCATGGCGTCGGCATGCTGCCCGCCTATGCGACGCATCGGCGCTCCGGCGTGCTGGTCGCCAACCGGCGTGGTCGCGTGACGATGGAAAGCGGCCCGCTGGCGGCGGTCGATGGCGATGGCGGCTATGGCCAGGTGATCGCGCGCGACGCCATGGAGGTGGGCCTGCGCCTCGCGCGCGCGCATGGTGTCGCGGTCGTCGCGCTGCGCCGCACGCATCACATCGGCCGGGTCGGCGCCTATGGCGAGATGGCGGCCGAGGCGGGCTTCGCGTCGCTGCATTTCGTCAACGGCAATTCCGGACCGCCGCCGGTCGCGCCCTGGGGCGGTCGCGAGGGCCGCTTCGCCACGAACCCCGTGTGCATCGCCATGCCGGGCAGCGCCCGCCATCCGCGCTTCGTGCTCGATTTCGCCACCAGTCGCATCGCCATGGGCAAGGTGCGCGTGGCGAACAACGCGGGCAAGCCGGTGGTCGAAGGTGCGCTGCTCGACGCCGAAGGGACGCCGACCACCGATCCCGGCGTCATGTACCGCGCGCCGCGCGGTGTGCTGCTGCCCTTCGGCGAGCACAAGGGCTATGGCCTCGCGCTCGCCTGCGACATCCTCGCGGGCATCGTCGCCGGCGCCGGAACGATCCAGCCCGGCAATCCGCGCGACCGCGGCATCGTCAACGGCATGCTGTCGATCGTCATCGATCCGTCGCGTTTCGGCGGCGGCGGCGAGGGCGAGTACGATGCCCTGATGGATTACGTGCTCGGCTGCGCGCCCGCCGAGGCGGGCGGTGAGGTCATGATGGCCGGCGACCCCGAGCGCGCGAGCCGCGCGACGCGATCGCGTGACGGCATCCCGGTCGATGACGGAACATGGCAGGCTCTGACGACCCTCGCCGCGGACCTTGCCATCGCGCCGCCGGACGCCCGCGGAGCCTAGCGCCCGGGGCGCGGCGACGCTGCCCGGGTACCGGCCGCGTCGGCCGGGCGGACATGTCCTCGTCAACCGCAGACGACCGATGTGACGCGGCCGGTCTCGACCACGAGGGTCGCCCGATCGGCGCGGTAGTCGCGGGTCATGGGCATGCCAGGGGCGCCGCTGCGGATCGTCATGATGCCGCCCATCTTGACGAGTGCCGCCCTCGCCTCGGGCTCGCTCTTGCCGATCAGCGCGGCGAATCGCTCGCGATGCGCGGCGCAGCCCGCCGCCGCCGCGGACCTGTCTGGCGGGGAGGCGATGCTCCAGGTCACGCCGCCGCTCGGCGCGGGCGCGAAGCTCACGGTCACCGGCACCTTCGCCTCGCATTGCAGGACCGTCCAGACCTCGGTCCAGGGGGTTCCGGGACGCTCGGGCATCCTGGTCACGGCGGTGTCGATCACGACGCCCTGCGCATCGCAGCCGCCGGGCTTCATCTGCGCGGCATGCATGTGGACCCCGCGCGCGGCATCGCGCTGCAGGACCGGGTCGGCAAGCGAGGCCCCGGGGGCAAGCTGGAGCATGCGCAGCTTGCTGTCGGTCTCCAGGATCGCGAGAAAATTCCTGCGCACCGTGACGTCGCAGCGTATGCGCCAGTGCTCGATCCAGGATACCGCGCCGGGCTGGACGGGAAAGGGCGTCACCACGTCGAGCTGGACGACGAGATCCTTGGGACAGGCGTAGCCGGGCATCTCGCGCGCCGACGTGACCACCGCCCAGGCGCGCGTCTTGTGGAATTCGTCCGACAGGATGCGCTCGGCCATGGCGGCGCCGAAGGCCTGGGCGACGGGCCCGCCATCGGCCCGGACATAGTCGGGCCGCTGCGTCGATCGTGCGGATGAAGCCGGCGGCGCCAGCCCGAAGATGGCCACAGCCGCGGCGATGACGATCCGTGCTGTGCCTGGAACGGCCACACCCATGCGGCTGCTCTCCCTACGGAAACCCTGACCAGAGTATCGGATGGTCCCGGTCTCGCGAAGCAGCCCGGCACGCGGACGGATCGACCTCGGCCCTCCTACCAGAGGCGATGGCGATGGGGGTGGCGATGGCGGTGATGGTTGTGGAGACGGTGATGGGGGCCGATCCGGATATGGACCGACGCCTGCGGATGAGGGCGCGGATAGCGGTAGACCGGCCCGTGATAGACCGGGCGGTAATCGTAGATGACGGGCGGCGGCGCGTGGACGATCACGGGGGGCGCCGCGGGGACGAAGCGCGGCGGCGGGCCATCGACGGCGGCGCTTCGCAACTCCCACCAGCCATCGGGCTGGCGGCATGCCGTGCCCTGGACCTGTTGCACCTGGCCACCGATCGTGACGGTCTGATCGAAGCCGCGGCAGATACGGCCCGACGCGTCCTGGAAGGCGGGTCTGGGGACGAAGCTGCCATTCGCGCCATCGTCGGGCGTCCGCCAGGTGAAGACCGTGCCTGAACGGCCGGTCTCCAGCGCCTCCTGTCCGGTCGCGCCGATCACCTCGGCGGCGGCCGATGCGCCGAGCACCGCGGCGCACAGGACGGTGACGGCGGTGGCGAAGATGGTCGGACGCATCGAACCCTCCGGAGTCCCGGGGGCGGAAGCCCCCGGCGCGACAACGCCGGGCGGGTGGGGACTATTCCGGCCGCGTCGGTCGGTCATCGAACCGGGGCCGCTCACCGCCCGCCGCGATGCTCCGGGGCTCGAAATGGTTGTCTGGATGCGATTTTGGTCAGCGTTTGAGGCCCTCGGCGGCGAGTGCTTGCTGGACCTTCGGGCGGGCGGCGACGCGGGCGTGGTAGGCGGCGAGCGTGGGCCAGCGGGCGATGTCGATCCCCGTGAACCTGCCCCAGTTCATGACCGTGAACAGATATGCATCGGCGGCGGTGAAGGCATCGCCGGTCAGATAGTCCCGCCCGGCCATGTGCTTTTCCAAAGCGTCGAATTTCGCCGCGAGATTGGCGCGCGCGATCTCCTTGTAGGCGTCGGGCGTGTTCGGGCGGAAGAGCGGGCTGAAACCCTTGTGGAGTTCAGAGGTGATGTGGTTCAGCCATTCGAGCACGCGCCAGCGCGTCATCGAGCCCGGCGCGCCGGTCAGGCCGGCGGCGGGGTTGAGTTCGGCGATGTACTGCACGATCACCGGCCCCTCGGTCAGGATCTCGCCCGAATCGAGCTGCAAGGTCGGCACCTGACCCTTGGGGTTGATGGTCGTGAAGTCGGTGCCCCGCTCGGTCGTCTTCGACTTGAGGTCGACGCGCTCCAGCGCGACATCGACGCCCGCCTCGCGCAGGACGATATGCGGCGAAAGCGAACAGGCGCCGGGCGAGTAGAAGAGCTTCATCGGTGCGATCTCCGGGTTGGGTCAGTCGAAACGGTAGAGGCGGGCCGGATTGTCGACCAGGATCCGGTGCCTAGTCGCGTCGTCGGGCGCGTAGTCGAGCAGCGTGTCGAGCAGCATCGCGTCGTCGGGCTTGGGGAAGTTGTTCGGATGGGGCCAGTTGCTGGCCCAGACCACGCGCTCCGGCGCATGACGGATGATCGCGCGCGCGATCGGCGCGACGTCGGGATAGAGCGGAGGGCCGAGTTTGGACGTGTCGTACATCGCGGAGCATTTGACCCAGCAACGCCCGCTGTCGAGCAGGCGCAGCAGCGCCGCGAAGGACGGATGGTCCGTCTGCACCGGCTCGACGAAACGCGCATTGTGGTCGATGACGATCTCGCAGGGCAGCGCGAGAAGCCGCGACAGGTAGTCGGGGATCGCGCGACCGTCGAATTGCAGCTGCAGATGCCAGCCGTGATCGGCGGCGCGGCGCGCCATGCGCTCGAGGTCGGGCCAGTCGTAGTACTTGCCGGGGAAGAGGAAGAATCGCAGCCCGACGGCGCCTGCATCGGCAAGCCGCAGCAACTGCGACGAGGGCGCGTCGCGCTCCACCACGACCACGGCGCGCGCGTCGCGGCCGAAGGCGGCGACGCCCTCCATGGTCGCGCGATTGTCCGCGCCATAGGACGAGGGCTGGACGACGACGACGCGCTGCAATCCAAGCCGTCGCTGGACCGCGCGGTAATCCTCCGGTGTGGCGTCGGGCTGGGTTCCGGTCGCGGTCGGCGCAGTCGGAAAACGCGTGTCGTAGAAATGCATATGCGTGTCGCAGGCGCCGGGCGGCGTCTTCAGCGCAGGGGCGGTCATCGCATCGTCCTCCAGGGGTCCGGGTCCGGGGCAGTCTACAAGGGGCGCGACGGCCGCGCGCGGCTCGACTATCGTTGCGTATCGCAACCAGGCAATTCGATCGACGCATGACGCGCTATTCGCTCTGGTCCCTCCTACGCGAAGGCCTCGCCGGACATCGCGGCTGGCCGAAGGCGTGGCGCGATCCCGCGCCGCGGCCATCCTACGACGTGGTGATCGTCGGGGGCGGTGGCCATGGCCTCGCGACCGCCTATTACCTCGCGCGCAATCACGGCATCCGCAACGTCGCGGTGCTGGAGCGCGGCTGGATCGGCCAGGGAAATTCCGGCCGCAACACCACGGTCATCCGGTCCAACTATTTCTTCCCGGAGAGCGCGGCGTTCTACGAATTCGCGTTGCGCCTCTACGAGACCTCCGCGCGGGAGCTGAACTACAACACCATGGTCAGCCAGCGCGGGCTGATCACCCTGTCGCATTCGCGCCACGACCTCGAGGGCGCGCGGCGCTGGGTCAACGCGATGCATCTCAACGGCATCGATTCGGAGATGCTGACCACCGCCGACATCGCGCGGATGGTGCCGGATCTCGACTGCAGCCCGGGCGCACGCCATCCGATCCATGGCGGCTTCATGCAGCGCCGCGGCGGCATCGCGCGCCACGACGCCGTGGTCTGGGGCTATGCGCGCGCCGCCGACGCGCTGGGCGTCGACATCATCCAGAATTGCGAGGTCACGGGGTTCGTCTTCGACGGTCCGCGCGCGGCGGGTGTCCAGACCTCGCGCGGAACCATCATGGCCGGGCGGATCGGTCTGGCCGCCGCCGGGCATCAGAGCGTGCTCGCCGGCATGGCCGGGTTCCGCCTGCCGCTGACCACCTACGCGCTGCAGGCCTTCGTCTCCGAACCGCTCAAGCCCTGGCTCGACAAGGTCGTCATCTCGCCCGCGACCGGCGTCTATGCCAGCCAGTCCGACAAAGGCGAGATCGTGCTCGGCGGCGCGCTCGATCTCTATCCGTCCTACGCGCAGCGCGGCAATCTGCCGGTGGCCGAGCATGTGATGTCAGGGTTCCTCGAGTTGTTCCCGTCGATGGCGCGCGTGCGCTTCCTGCGGCAATGGGCGGGCATGACCGATGTCGTGCACGATTCCTCGCCGATCATCGGCGCGGCGCCGGTCGCGGGGATCTGGCTCAATTGCGGCTGGGGCACGGGCGGGTTCAAGGCGATCCCGGCCGGCGGCTGGACCTTCGCCCACACCATCGCCAACCAGGCGCCGCATCCGCTCGTCGAGGGCTTCGGCCTCGACCGGTTCGCGCGCGGCGCCCTCATCGACGAGGCCGCGGCCTCGGGGATCGCGCATTGATGCTGCTGATCGCCTGTCCCCATTGCGGCCCGCGCGACGAGGCCGAATTCGTCTGCGGCGGCCAGACCCATATCGCGCGCCCCGGCCCGCCCGACGCCACGAGCGACGCCGACTGGGCCCGCTACCTCTTCGAACGCGACAATCCCAAGGGCCTGCATTTCGAGCGCTGGCTGCATCGCCATGGCTGCGGCCAGTGGTTCAATGTCGCGCGCGACACGCTCACCCACGAGGTCAGGGCCGTCTACGGCCTGCTCGACACGCGGCCGGATGTGACATGAGCGGATACCGGCTCGCGGCCGGCGGCCGCATCGACCGTGCAAGACCGCTGCGCTTCGTCTTCGACGGCATGCCGATGGAGGGTTTCGCGGGCGACACGCTGGCCTCTGCGCTTCTCGCCAACGGCGTCTCGACGGTCGGGCGCAGCTTCAAATATCACCGTCGCCGCGGCCTCTTCGCCGCCGGGGTCGAGGAACCCAACGCGATCGTCACGGTGGGAAGCGGGACGCATGCGACGCCGAACCTCAAGGCGACGCAGGTGGCGCTCGTCGAAGGCCTGATCGCCCGCAGCGTCAATTGCTGGCCGTCCGCCGCATTCGACATCGGTGCCGCGATCGGTCTCTTCGGCCGCTTCCTGCCCGCCGGCTTCTACTACAAGACCTTCATGCGGCCGGACTGGCACATGTTCGAGCCCGCAATCCGGCGCGCCGCAGGCCTCGGCCATGCGCCGCGCGATGCCGATCCCGACCGTCACGAGAAGCTGACCGCGCATTGCGACGTGCTCGTCGTCGGCGCCGGGCCGGCGGGGCTCGCGGCCGCGCGCGAGGCGGCGGGGCGGGGCCTGCGCGTGATCCTCGCGGACCAGGATACCGAACTCGGTGGCCGTCTGCTGTCCGATGGCGGGGAGATCGACGGCCAGGAAGCCGCGTCATGGCTCGCGGCCCTCACGCGCGAGTTGGACGCGCAGGAGGGCCTGCGCATCCTGCGGCGGACGACCGTGTTCGGCTATTACGACCATAACCTGCTCGGCGCCTATGAGCGCCGTCTGCCTTGGGGGCGCGCGGACGAGCCAGACGCGCCGGCCGGACGGCTCTGGCGGATCCGCGCACGGCGCGTGGTGCTCGCGACCGGTGCCTTCGAGCGGCCTTTCGCCTTCGGCGGCAACGACCTTCCTGGCGTCATGCTCGCCTCGGCGGTGCGCAGCTATCTCGCGCGCTGGGCGGTGGCGCCCGGGCAGCGGGCGGTCGTCGCGACCAACAACGACGACGCCTATCGCACCGCGCTGGCGTTGCACGACGCGGGCGTCGAGGTCGCCGCGCTGTGCGATTCGCGCCCCGATGGCGGCGGCGCGCTCGGCGATGCGGCGCGCGCACGCGGCATCCCGATCCTGAGCGGTGCCGTGTTGCGCCGCGCGCGCGGCCGTCGCGCGGTCGAGGGGGCGGAAATCCAGCGCCAGGGCGGTGGACGCATCATGCTCGACGTGGATCTGATCGCCGTCTCCGGTGGCTGGAATCCGGCCGTGCATCTGTTCTGCCAATCCGGTGGCAAGCTGATCTTCGATACGGCGCGCGCGGCTTTCCTGCCGGGAACATCGGTGCAGGCGGAGCGTTCGGCGGGCGCCGCCGCCGGTGCCTTCGCATGCGACATGGCGCTGGCGCAGGGTGCGGCAGCCGGGGCCTGGGCGGGCGGTGACGAGGTGTTGCGCCGCGCCGTTCCGCGCACACCGACGATCGCCGAGGCGCCGCTGGAGCCGCTCTGGGAGGTTCCTGGCGGCGGCAAGGCCTGGGTCGATCTCTTGAGCGACGTGACCAGCGACGACGTGCGTCTGGCCGCGCGCGAGAACTATGTCTCGGTCGAGCATCTCAAGCGCTACACCACGCTGGGCATGGCGACCGACCAGGGCAAGACGTCGAATGTCGTTGGACTCGCGCTGCTCGCAGAGGCCACCGGACGCAGCATTCCCGCCGTCGGGACGACGCGCTTCCGCCCGCCCTTCGATCCCGTGCCGATCGGTGCCATGGCCGGACGCGAGCGCGGCGATTTCTACCGGCCACGCGCGACGCTGCCGATGCATGCGGGCCATGTCGCGGCGGGTGCGCTCTTCGAGGATTTCGGCGGCTGGCAGCGTCCGGCTGCCTACCCGCGCGCGGGCGAGGATCTCGCGGCCGCCGCGCGGCGCGAGGCCGCGCATGTGCGCGCCGCCGTCGGCATCTTCGACGGCTCGCCGCTGGGCAAGATCATGGTCGAAGGGCCGGATGCCGCGACCTTCCTCGACCGGATCTATGTCGGCACCATGTCGACCCTGGCGCCGGGGCGCCTGCGCTACGGGCTCATGCTGACCGAGCACGGCGTCGTGACCGACGACGGCGTCTGCGCGCGGCTCGGCCCCGAGAGCTTCCTGGTGGCCACCACCTCGGCCGCGGCCTCGCGCATCGCGGCGATGCTCGACGAGTGGCTGCAGGGCGAATGGCCGGATCTGCGCGTCTTCGCCACCCCGCTCACCCACCAGTTCGGCGTCGTGACCGTCACGGGGCCGCGCGCGCGCGCGACGATCGCGGCCGCAGGCAGCGACATCGACCTGTCGCGCGGCGCCTTCCCGCACATGCATTGGCGCGAGGGCCGGATCGCCGGCCTGCCCGTGCGGGTGATGCGCGTCAGCTTCACCGGCGAGGCGAGCTACGAGATCCAGGTGGCGGCAGGCGCCGCGCCGGCGCTCTGGGATCGATTGGTCGATGCGGGTGCGGCCTTCGGCATCGCGCCTTTCGGCATCGAGGCGCTGATGACGCTGCGCATCGAGAAGGGCTACATCCATGTCGGCAGCGACAGCGATGGCACGACCCTGCCCGGCGATCTCGGCATGGCCGGCGGCATCGCGCGCAAGGCATCGGATTTCGTCGGGCGCCGCTCGCTGATGCGGCCAGAGGCGCTGCGCGACGACCGCCACCAACTCGTCGGCATCCTGCCCGACGATCCGCACCAGCCCCTGCGCGCCGGCGCGCATGTCGTCGCCGCGGCCGATGGGCGGTCGGAGGGCTATGTCACGTCGGCCTGCTGGAGCCCCGCGCTGGGGCGCCCGATCGGGCTCGGCATGCTGCGGCGCGGCCGGGCGCGGATGGGCGAGCGCATCATCCTCGTCGACGAGGGACGGCGCCGCGCCGCGCATGTGGTCGCGCCGTGCTTCGTCGATCCCGCCGGAGCGAACCTGCATGTCTGAGTGGCCCCGTTTCGAATCCCCGGGACTGGTCCTGACCCGCGCGCCCGCACCGGGTCTGGTCATGCTGCGTCTGCGCGCGGGGGATGCAGCCGCGCGCGCGGCCGCCGCGGCGCTTCTCGGTACCGGTCTGCCCGCCGGC
>CAYSUY010000055.1:0-21202 GCA_964434345.1 uncultured Acetobacteraceae bacterium | reverse complement strand
GCCAGCACGCCCGCGCGCGGCGGCACCGTGCTCGGCACGGCGCCGGCGCGCGCGCCGACCACCGGCAGACCGGCGGCGATCGCCTCGGCGAAGGCCATGCCGTAGCCTTCATGGAACGACGGCAGGACGAAGAGATCCGCGCCGCGATAGGCGGCCGCGACGCGCGCGGCAGCCACCGCGCCGGTCAGACGGACCCGCCCGCGCAGGCCGCGGGCGCCGATCGCGGTGGCGATGCGACCGGCCTCGCGCCGGTCGTAGTGCCGCGGACCGACGAGATCGATCCGCCAGGCGAGCGCACGCAGACGCGCAAGAGCGGCGAGCAGGACGCGGTGACCCTTGCGCGGCGTGAGCGAGGCGACGCAGAGCAGACGCGCGCGCCCGCCATTGCGCCGCCAGGACGTCGCGCCGCTCCGCCCGACCGCCGGCACGACGACGCGGATCCGCTCCGCGGCGACGCCCATCGCGCGGATCGCCGGCACCGTGGCGGGCGAGGTGACGATCACGCCGGCGCAGGCGCGGACCAGTTCCGGCTCCAGCGCCGCGAAGCGGCGCCGCAGCGGCGCCGGGATCCCGGTCTCCAGGGCCAGCGGATGATGGATCAGGGCGATGACCGTGGCCTGCCCGGCCGGCAGCGATCCGGCGAAGCCCGGCAACGCCAGCCCGTCGATCGCGAGCACCGCGCCGCGCGCGGCCGCGACGCAGGCCTGCGCCGCGTCCATCGCGGTGCGGTCGGCCTCGGGAAAGCGCCCGGCCAGTTCGTGCAGAACGATGTCGCGACCGGCGGCCCGCATGCCGCGCAGGATCTCGGCATCGTAGCGATAGCCGCCGGTCGGCTGGCCGATCGGCCCGGGACAGGCGAAATGCAGCGCCGCGCGCGCCGCCGCCGCCATCATGCCAGCGGCGCCTCGTAGGCGGCCCAGGCGGTCGGCGACTCGCGCAGGGTCACCTTCATTGCCGCAGGCGACGGCGACGGCGCCAGCGCGCCGGCGGCGATCGCCGTGCTGGCGCGCCGCCAGATCTCGCCCGCGAGGAACTCCGTCGTCGTGTTGATCCCGGCGAAATCGCTCTCGTCGTCGAGATTGCGGTAGTTGAGCGCCTCGAGCGTCTTCGCCAGCATGTCGGCGAGACGGCCGATATCGGCCACCAGACCGTGCGCGTCGAGCGCCGCGCAACGTATTTCGAGTTCGACCGCATAGGTCGCGCCGTGCAGCCGCTGCGCCGGCCCGAAGACCTCGCCGCGGAAGCTGTGGGCGATCATGAAGTGGTTGCAGACGGTAAGGCTGTACATGGCGGTCTCCGGTGGGTCAGTACGCGACGACGATATGCGGTGGCAGCGGGTTTGCCTCGAGCAGCGCGGGCAGCCGCGCGGGCAGGTCCGCGAAGGCGATACGCGGGCCGATCAGCGCGTCGTAGCGCGGGTCGGCGAGCAGCGCGAGAGCCTGGGCGAGGCGATCGGCATGGGTCGTGGTCGCCCGCTTGGGCCGCGCCACATGCCCGACCTGGGAGGCGATCAGGCGCAGCCGGCGCGCATGGAACGCACCGCCCAGCGGCAGGGTCACCGGACGGTCGCCGAACCAGCTGAGCTCGACGATGCGACCTTCGAAGGCCGCCACCGACAGCGCGGCGACAAGGCCGTCGGGATTGCCGCTGGCGTGGAACACGACATCATGCTCGCCGGTGGCCGCCGACGCGGTCTCCAGGCCAAGCCGGCGCGCGAGGGCGCAGCGCGCGGGATCGGGCTCGACCACCAGCGGCGGCACGGTCGTCGCGTCGCGCGCCAGGCAGGCGACGAGCAGGCCGACCACGCCGGCCCCGATCACCGCCACGCGCTCCCCCGGAACGATTTCCGCGTCCCAGAGGGCGTTCAGCGCCGTCTCCATGTTCGCCGCCAAGGTGGCGCGTGCATCGGGCACCGTGTCCGGGATGTCGTGCGCCCAGGACGACGGCACGACGAAGCGCTCCTGATGCGGGTGCAGCACGAAGACACGCTGGCCGGCACGCGCGCCGTCCTCGACGACGCCGACGGCGCAGTAGCCGTACTTGACCGGGAACGGAAACTCGCCCTCCTGGAAAGGACAGCGCATGCGCGCGTGCTCGCTCTCCGGAACACGTCCGTGCAGAACGAGGCGTTCGGTCCCGCGGCTGACGCCGCTGGCGCGCATGCGCACGGCGACCTCGCCTGGACCGGCCTGCGGCACGTCGACGGGACGCAGGGCGCCCTGCCCGGGCGCCACCGCCCAATACGCCCGCGCCGGGCTGGCCGGGGCGCCGCTCACCGGAAGGACAACGCGTAAAGCATGTCCTCGCCGAGCGGGACGCGATGGACCGACGGGCGCAAGGCCTGGTCGAGGCGGTCGATCGGCGGCAGGGATATGCCCTGGCGGCCAGAGCCGATCAGCATCGGCGCGATCGCGACATGCAGGACATCCAGCGCGCCGGCGGCGAGGAAACGCGAGACCGTGATGCCGCCGCCCTCGACGAGCACCCGCCGCGCGCCGCGATCCGCCAGCAGACCGAGGATGCGCGCGGGCGCGAAGCCGTCCTCGCCCGCCGCCACCGGCAAGGTGGCACTCAGGGCCTGGCCGGGCGCCACCCCGTCGGTGGCCCCGATCACCAGCGTCGGCGCCGCACCATCGGAAAAGACGCGATGCACGCCAGTCAGGCGTCGCCGCGGATCCAGGACGACGCGCAGCGGGTTCACGCCCGGGCAATGGCGCACGGTCAGACGCGGATCGTCGGCCAGGACAGTCCCGGCCCCGACCACCACCGCGTCGACGAGCGCGCGCAAGCGGTGCAGATGGACGAGGCTGTCGGCGCCGGTCACGTAATGGGAATGCCCGGTCCGGGTGGCGATCCGGCCATCGAGGCTCTGGCCCAGCTGACCGATCACGAGATCCGGCCGCAGCACGGGCAGGTAGAGTTCGAGCAGGGCGGCGGCATCTGCCTGCACCGCGCAGCCGCTGGCCTGCCAGGTCCCGTCGGGATGCAGTTCGAATGCGCCGCCGGCCGAGTCGGCGACCTCCACCGGCGCGGGCGGCGACCCGCCACGCCAGGCGGACCGCGCGCGCAGCAAGGCCATCCAGGCCGTTTCAGCGTCGATCGTCATGCGTCTCCGACATGCGAGCCGATCAGGCACTCCCTGCGGCCCGCCATCCGGTGTATATCCCACCCCGGCCGTCTCTGGCACGGCAGGAATTCCAGCAAGCGGCGCGAGATGGCCAACGAACCCTCCCCTACCGACCTGACCGACCTCCCGGACATCGCCGCTCGCAGCGAAGCGGTGCGCCATGGCATCGACAGATTGCGCCGCGGCGACGTGGTCGCGATCGGCCCTGCCCAGGATCGTGTGTTCGTGGCCGCGGTCGAGACCCTGTCCGAGGACACGCTGGCCGGTCTGCGCGCGCGGAGCCCGGACGACGCCCTGGCGCTGGCCATGACCCCGCCGCGGGCGGGCGCGCTGGGCCTCGGCGCCGAACGCGCGCCGTTCCTCGCCCGGCTGCGGCCGGGGACCACCTGCGCCGAGCTTCGTGCGCTGGCCCAGCCGATCGCCACGGAACCGCAGGCCCTGCTTGCCTCCGGCACCCCGGACGAGGCCAGCCCGTCGGTCGCGGCCGCGCTCGACCTCGCCAAGCTCGCCGGATTGATGCCGATGCTGCTGGTTGCCCGTGGCGATGGCCCCGCGCTCGACCACGCGCCGCTGCCGCTGGCGGCGGTGGCGGGGTTCGCGGTGGATTCGTCGCGCTGGCTGACCCAGGTCGCGGCGACCCGGCTGCCGCTCGCGGACGCGGAAGAGACGCATATCGTCGCCTTCCGCCCCTGGGGCGGCGGTCCGGAGCATCTGGCGATCGTGATCGGCCAGCCGGATGTCGCGCAACCCGTCCTGACCCGCATCCACTCGTCCTGCTTCACCGGCGACCTGATCGGCAGCCTGCGCTGCGATTGCGGCGACCAGTTGCGCGGCGCGATCCGGGCGATCGCCGATCAGGGGGCTGGCGTCGTCGTCTATCTGCCCCAGGAAGGGCGCGGCATCGGGCTCGTCAACAAGCTGCGCGCCTATGCGCTCCAGGACGCGGGTTTCGACACGATCGACGCCAACACCCATCTCGGCTTCGAACCCGACGAGCGCAGCTACGTCGTCGCCGGCGAGATCCTGCGGCGGCTCGGGATCACCCGCATCAGGCTGCTCACCAACAATCCCGGCAAGCGCGCCGCGCTCGACCAGCTGGGCGTCGAGGTGGTCGATCGCGTCCCGCTGGTGATCGCCGCCAATCCGCACAACGAGGCCTATCTGCGCACCAAGGCGCTGCGCGATGGGCATAGCTTCTGAGCGCGGGCACACCGCCGTGCCACGCTGGCGCAATGCCGTCGGGATGCTGCTCCTGGTCCTCGGCCTGTGCGTCTACGCGCTCGCGGCGATGCTGGCCGGCGCAACGCTGGTACCCGCGCATTGGCTCGCCCAGTTCGCGTTCTTCCTCGCCGCCGGTCTCGGCTGGCTCTGGCCGGCACGGCGCCTGCTCGCCTGGATGGCACGCGATGACTGACCCCGTTCCGCACTCTCCATCCCCCGCATCCGAGGCGACATGACCGAAGAGCTTTTCCGCCAGGATTCCTATCTGCGCGACTGCGACGCGCGCGTCGTCGCGGTCGACGAGACCGGGATCCGGCTCGACCGCACCGTGTTCTATCCGATGGGCGGCGGGCAGCCCGGCGATAGCGGGCGTCTCGTGCGCGCGGACGGTGTCTTGGTCACGATCGCCGACACGCGCAAGGGCGCGGCGCCCGGCGAGATCGCGCATGTCCCCGCACCCGACCAGCCCATGCTTGCGGTCGGCGACGTCGTGCGCGCCGAACTCGACTGGGCACGCCGCCATCGCCACATGCGCATGCATACGGCGCTTCACGTGCTCTGCGCCGTCGTGCCCTACGGCGTCACCGGCGGACAGGTCGGCGACGCGCGCAGCCGGCTCGATTTCGACATCGGCGACGGCAGCCTCGACAAGGACGGGATCGAGACCGCGCTCAACGCGCTGATCGCGACCGGCAAGGCCGCGACCGCGCGCTGGATCAGCGACGACGAGCTCGCTGCGCAGCCCGACCTCGTGCGCACGATGTCCGTGAAGCCGCCGACCGGTGCCGGACGTGTGCGCCTGATCGACATCGACGGCATCGACCTGCAGCCCTGCGGCGGAACGCATGTCGCCAGCCTCGCGGAAATCGGGACGCTGGTGGTCGAGAAGATCGAGAGCAAGGGCAAGCGCAACCGGCGCGTCGTCGTCGCCCTCGCGGCTCCCTGAGCCGTGCCGTCCGGGATCCCCGCGGTCGCCGCCGACGCCTTCAAGCGGGGCATGCGCCGGCTCGCCGGCGGCGTCACGATCATCACCGCGGCGCATGGGGGCGACATCAACGGGCTGACGGCGACCGCGGTGACGTCGCTGACCGCCGAGCCGCCGCAACTTCTGGTCTGCGTCAATCGCTCGGCGGCGGCCCATGATCTCATCCGCAAGGGCGCGGCGCTGTGCGTCAACGCGCTCGCGCTCGAGCATCGCGGGCTCGCGGCGCGCTTCGCCGGCATCGATGGCGTGCATGGGCCGGAGCGGTTCGAGGCCGGCGAGTGGACACGTCTTGCGACCGGCGCGCCGGTGCTCGCCGACGCGCTGGCCGCGTTCGACTGCGTCGTCGTCGACACGGTGGACGTCGGCACCCACACGATCCTCATCTGCCGCGTGGTCGAAGTCCGGGCGCGCGAAGACGGGGTCGCGCTGATCTACGAAGCCGGCGCCTTCGGGTCCGTCCGCCGGGAGCCCTGAGTCACTTCATCCGGGCGGCGGCAAGGACCTTGAGGCTGATCTCAGGCCGCGCCCCGTAATGCGAGATCACCTCGCTGGCGCAGACATGGCCAAGCCGCGCGCATTCGGCCAGCGGCCGCGCCTGCGACAGCCCATAGAGGAACCCCGACGCGTAGAGATCGCCGGCCCCCGTCGTATCGACGAGGCGCGTGATCTTCTCGGCCGGGACATGGGTGCAGGTACCGCCGCCGATGACCACCGAGCCCTTTTCGGAGCGCGTCACCGCCCAGATGCGATCGGCGTAGTGCTGGCAGGCGGCGATCGCATCCTCGATCGCGCCGACCTGCCAGAGCGAGACGATCTCCGCCTCGTTGGCCAGCACGATGTCGATGCCGTCCTCGATCAGGGCCCGGAACTCGGCGCGATGGCGGTCGACGCAGAAGGCGTCGGAGAGCGTCAGCGCCACCTTGTTGCCGTTGGCATGCGCGACGCGGACCGCCTTGCGGAAGGCTTCCTTCGCCTGCGGCTTGTCCCAGAGATAGCCCTCCAGATAGACGATGCGGGACGCCTCGACGACGCCGGCGGCGACGTCGGCGGGGCCGAAATCGACGCAGGCGCCGAGATAGGTCTGCATCGTGCGCTGCGCGTCGGGCGTCACGAGGACGAGGCAGCGTGCGGTCGGCGGACCGGAACTCGCCGCCGCCGTGTCGAAGGCGACGCCCGCGGCGCGGATGTCGTGCCGGAAGACCTGGCCCAGCTGGTCGGCGAAGACGCGGCCCATATAGGCGGCGCGTCCACCCAGCGAGGCGATGCCGGCCATGGTGTTCGCGGCCGATCCGCCGGACACCTCGATCGCCGGCTCCATGTCGGCATAGAGCCGGTCCGCGGTCTCGGCGCTGATCAGCGTCATCGCGCCCTTGGCGAGGCCGTGGCGCGCGAGGAACGCATCGTCGGTGCGCGCGATCACGTCGACGATCGCGTTGCCGAGACCGACGACATCGTAGCTGTAGCTCATCTTCCGCGCCTTTCGTCCGGTTCCGCGCCCGGCGGTTTCAGCCCATGCACCAGGCCAGGATGCCCTTCTGGACATGCAGGCGGTTCTCGGCCTCGTCCCAGACGACGGATTGCGGCCCGTCGAGGATCTCGTCCGTGACTTCCTCCCCGCGATGGGCGGGCAGGCAGTGCATGAAGATCGCGTCGGGACGCGCATGCGCCATCAAGGCGCGGTCGACGCGGAACGGCGCCAGCATGTTGTGCCGCGTCTCGTGCCCCAGCTTCGCCGCATCGCTCTCCTGGTCCATGGAGACCCAGGTGTCGGTGACCACCGCATCGGCCCCGGCGACCGCCGCCTGGGGATCATGGGTCACGATCACGCGCGCGCCGGCGCCGCGCGCCCAGCCGATGATTTCGGCCGGCGGCGCCAGTTCCGGCGGGCAGGCAAGCTTGAGGGTGAAGTCGAAGCGCGCCGCGGCCTGGATCCACGACCCCGCCATGTTGTTGCCGTCGCCCGACCAGGCGACCGTGCGCCCGGCGATCGGGCCGCGGTGCTCCTCGAAGGTCATGACATCGGCCATGACCTGGCAGGGATGGGTGCGCTCGGTCAGTCCATTGATGACCGGCACGGTGGCGTGGGCGGCCATTTCCATCAGCCGCGCATGCGAGGTCGTGCGGATCATGATCGCGTCGACATAGCGCGACAGGACGCGCGCGGTGTCGGCGATCGTCTCGCCGCGGCCGAGCTGCGTGTCGTTCGGCGTCAGGATCACGGCGTCGCCGCCCAGCTGGCGGATCCCCACCTCGAAGGACACGCGGGTGCGCGTCGAGGGCTTCTCGAAGATCATCGCCAGGGTCTTCCCGGCGAGCGGCTTTGCGTCGCCCCCCGGGGGATCGCGCCGCTTGTGGGCCGTGGCAAGCGACATGATCCCGCGCAGGGTTCCCGCATCGAGACGATCGAGATCCAGGAAATGCCTGGGCCCGGAGGTCGTGCTCACGGCCTTACCCCGCCTTGCCCGCGCCGGCCTTGGCCTGCGCCCCGAGCTCGGCGGCGGCGGCCTCGATGATCGCGCAGGCTTCGACGACATGCGACGCCTCGGCGATCAGCGGCGGGAGAAGTCGCACGACGTTGTCGCCGGCGTTCACCGTCAGAAGGCTGCGGGCGCGCAGCGCCGCCGCGACGTCGCCCTGCGGAAGCCGGCATTTCAGGCCGAGCATCAATCCCTGGCCGCGCACCTCCTCGAACACGTCGGGATGGCGTTCGACGATGCCCTGGAGTTGCTGGACCAGATGGCTCGACACGGTCTGCACGTGATCAAGGAAACCCGGCTCGAGCATCACGTCGAGGACGGCGTTCCCGCAGGCCATGGCGAGTGGATTGCCGCCATAGGTCGACCCGTGGGTGCCGGCGACCATGCCGGATGCCGCCTTGGCGGTCGCGAGGCAGGCGCCGAGCGGGAAGCCGCCGCCGATCGCCTTGGCGAGCGACATGACGTCCGGCGTCACGCCGGCCCATTCATGCGCGAAGAGGCGGCCGGTGCGGCCCATGCCGCACTGGATCTCGTCGAAGAACAGCAGGATGCCGTGCCTGTCGCAGAGCTCGCGCAGGCCGCGCAGGCATTGCGACGGCACGGGGCGGATGCCGCCCTCGCCCTGCACCGGCTCGATCAGGATGCCGGCGGTCTGCGGGCCGATCGCCGCCTTCAGCGCCTCGTGGTCGCCGAAGGGCACCTGGTCGAAGCCGTCGACCGCGGGGCCGAAGCCGTCGATGTACTTCCTGTTCCCGCCCGCGGCGATCGTCGCGAGGGTGCGGCCATGGAAGGCGCCCTCGAAGGTCACCAGCCGGTAGCGCTCGGGATGGCCGTGGTGGGCGTGGTACTTGCGCACCGTCTTGATGCCGCACTCCATCGCCTCGGCGCCGGAATTGGTGAAGAACACCGTGTCGGCGAAGCTGTGCTCGACGAGGCGCCGCGCGAGGCGCTCGCCCTCGGGGATGCGGAAGATGTTGGAGACGTGCCAGAGCTTCTGCGCCTGCTCGACCAGCGCGGCCACCAGCCTCGGATGGGCGTGGCCGAGCGCGGTCACGGCGATGCCGCTCATGAAGTCCAGGTAGCGTCGGCCGTCGGTCCCGTGCAGGTACACGCCCTCGCCGCGCTCGATGGCGAGGTCGAGCCGGGCATAGGTGGGCATGACGGGCGGGAACGCCTGGGACGTGGCGACGCTCACTTCGGGTCTCCTCGGACGGGCACGCGGTCGTTCCGCGCGCTTCCAAAACGACAAAGGACCCGCTCAGCGGGCCCCATGCAGCGAAACCGGCATTTATTCGTGCTTCGGACGCCCCTGTCAATCTTCCGCCAAAAAGCCGCTTTCAGGCGCGCAGCCGGTATCCGGTCGCGAACAGGCGGTGGCAGAGCGCCAGCAGGGCGAGATTGGCGATGGTCATCGCCACGACCCCGATCGCGAGGTCGCCGTCGTGATGCCCGAGGAAGCCGAAACGGAAGCCGTCGATCATGTAGAAGAACGGGTTCGCCAGCGCGATCGCATGCCACGGCGGCGGCAGGCGATCGATCGTGTAGAACGTGCCCGACAGGAACGCGAGCGGCGTGACGACGAAGTTGGTGAAGGCCGCGATATGGTCGAATTTCTGCGCCCAGATCCCGGCCACGATGCCGAGCAGGGACAGCAGGAGCGTCGCCGCCAGGCCGTGGAACAGGATGAACGCCGGCGCATGGACATGCAGCCGCACGAACGGCGCCAGACAGAGCGCGACCGCCCCGCCGACGACGAGCCCGCGGACCACCCCGCCCAGCGCGAAGCCGACCGTCAGTTCTCCGGCGCTCAATGGCGGCATCAGGGAGTCGACGATGTTCCCCTGGACCTTGGCGATGATCAGCGACGAGGAGCTGTTGGCGAAGGCGTTCTGCACCATCGCCATCACGATCAGGCCGGGTGCGAGGAACTCGGCGAAGCGCACGCCGGCGATGTCGCGCACTGCGCCTCCCAGCGCCAGCGCGAAGACCGCGAGAAGCAGGAGCGTGGTGACGGCGGGCGCGGCGACGGTCTGCGTGCCGACTTTGAGGAACCGCCGCACCTCGCGCGCGACCAGCGTCGACAGGCCGATCCAGTTGACGGCACCATAACGGCGGGGCTCGGGCGGCGACACGGACGGCGGATCAGCGGGCATCATGGCGGGGGGAGACTTACGCCCGCGCGCCGCGCGCCGCAACGCGCGCGTGCGCGCGGCCTCTCGCCCGCTCCGCGGTCGATCGAGCCGGCCGCTCGTGCTTCGCTCCATCCGCATGTCCGGCCGCGGCGCCGACGCTCAGGGAGGAAACCGACATGGTGCACGACTACGTCATCAGCGCGCGCAGGATCGCGCAGACGGACTTCACGACCGAGCCGGGGCCGGTCCGCTATCTGCGCGTGCCATCCGACGCGCCCGCCGCGCGGCCCTCGCACGCCACGACCGGCGCCGGTGACCTCGCCGGCTGGATCGACGAGGTGATCGGCCTCGCCGACGGCGACGAAAACCCGCATTCGATCAGCCTGCGCGGCGACGTGCTCGTGTTCGTGCACGGCTACAACAACGATCCGCGGACGATCCTCTGGCGGCAGCGTCGCCTGCGTGCGGATCTCGCGGCAGAGGGCTGGCGCGGCACCGTGATCGGCTTCGACTGGCCCTGCGCGGTAAGTACGCTCAACTACCTCGAGGATCGCTGGGACGCGGCGACCGTGGCGCTCGAACTGGTGCGCGGCTGCGTCACCCGCCTCGCCAAGGCGCAGCGGCGGGGCTGCGTCACCAACGTGCACCTGCTGGGCCATTCGACCGGCGCCTACGTGATCATGGAGGCCTTCGCGCAGGCGGAAAAGGACGGCGCGCTGTTCAAGAGCCCCTGGCGCGTCGGCCAGGTCGCCTTCATCGGCGGCGATGTGGCGGCCAGCAGCCTCGCCGGTGGCGATGCGTGGTCGGCGCCCATGTTCCGCCGCATCATGCGACTGACCAACTATTCGAGCCCGTATGATTCGGCACTCGCGGTCTCCAACGCGAAGCGACTGGGGACCGCGCCGCGCGTCGGCCGCGTCGGCGCGCCGGCCGATCCCGAGGCCAAGGTAGTCGATGTCGATTGCGGGCCGTATTTCGCCGCCCTCGATCCCGCCCAGGCGGTCTTCGCCGAAGGCGCGAATTTCACCCATTCCTGGCATGTCGGCGACCGTGTCTTCGCCCGCGACCTTGCCATGACGCTCGAAGGGGCGATCGACCGCCGCGCGATCCCGACCCGCAGGCTCGCCCAGGGCCGCCTCGTCCTCTGCGACCAGCCGCGCCCCGCCTTCATGAGCGCATGGAACATTCGTGCCGTGCCGGGGGGCGGCGGCGCGGCCCCGTGACCGCGACCTGCGCGTCGTGATGCGTGCCGGGCGGTTCCTGTGCCAGCATGGCCGCCATGGACGAACACGAAGACGACCAAACGCACATGCCCGGACCCGACGACGCGGTCACGCCGGCCACGCTCGATGCCGCGTCGCTGGAGCGCGCGGCGGTCGACTATCTCGCGCGCTACGCCGCGTCGCACGCAGCCGTCGCGCGCGTCCTCGAACGCCGCATCGCGATGGCCGTCCGGCGCGGCGTGATCGGCGAGGCCGGCGCCGAGGCGGCGCACGAGACCGCGCGGCGCGTCCTCGACAAGCTCGCCGGACTCGGCCTGCTCGACGACGCGCGCTTCGCGGAGGGCCGCGCGCGCAGCCTCGTGGCCCGCGGCCGATCCGCCGCCGCGATCAAGGCCACGCTGCGCGACAAGGGCATCGATGCCGGAGGCGTCGCCCGGGCCCTCGACGCGCTGGAAGCCGAGACGCCGCATCCCGAGCGAACGGCGGCGATCAACCTCGCGCGGCGCCGCCGCCTCGGCCCCTTCCGGCAAGACGCGGAGCGCGCCGCACGGCGCGACAAGGACCTCGCCATCCTCGCCCGCGCCGGCTTCCCGCGTGACCTGTCCTGCCGCGTGATCGACGCCCCCGACCCCGAGGCGCTGCGCGCGCTGCTCACGGATCCGGAGGATTGAGAAACCGCCGATACGATGTGCTTCAGTGTGCGGTCCACGCTCCGTCGACGGGCAACGCCGCGCCAGTCATCGATGCTGCGCCCTGCGAACACAGGAAGACCGCCAGCGCGCCCATCTCCTCGACGGTCGCAAAGCGCTTATTCGGCTGGTTGGCGAGCAGGACCTCTCGCACGACCTCCGCCTCAGACAATCCATGCACCCGCGCCTGCTCGGGGATCTGCTTCTGGACGAGCGGCGTCCACACATATCCCGGGCAGATGGCATTGCAGGTGATCCCGGTCTCTGCCGTCTCCAGCGCCGTGACTTTCGTCAGACCGAGCACACCGTGTTTCGCGGCGACATAGGCCGATTTGAACGGTGATCCGACGAGACCATGCGCAGAGGCGACGTTGACGATGCGACCCCATTTGCGCTGCTTCATCCCAGGCAGCACGGCCTTCGTCGCATGGAAAGCCGACGATAGGTTGATGGCGAGTATCGCGTCCCATTTCGCCTCGGGAAATTCCTCGATAGCCGCGACGTACTGGATGCCGGCGTTGTTGACGAGGATGTCGACCTTGCCATGATCGCGGATCGCGTCTTCGACCATGCCGGCGATTGCCGTCGGCCGCGACATGTCGGCGCCGGAATAGGTGACCGCCACCCGATGACGGGCCGCAAGCTCGGTGCGCAGCCCCTCGATCACGTCGGCGTCACCGAAGCCGTTCAGCACGACATCGGCGCCAGCTCCCGCAAATGCCTCGGCGATGCCGAGGCCAATGCCGCTGGTGGAACCCGTGACGAGGGCAACTTTTCCATCGAGCATTACCGATCTCCTCCGATTGGGCCACGGCGCCGTCGCACCGTGCGCCTTATGGGTCGCCAGGCTTTCGACCGATGAGATTGCGCAGGGCGGCAGCGAAAGCTCCGGGATCGTCGCGGGCGAGCTTGCGCAGCGGCGCTGCCAGCCTTTCCCACTGCGCCGAAACTTGCGTACACGGCGCGGCATCTCGCTCAGAAAAATCGCGCGTGGCGCGGGCCTCGCGCAGAGGTTCGCTCACGACCGCGGCTCGCGCGACCCCGGCACGAGACCGGCGCGTCCGAGCATGGTCGCGACGTCCCCATAGGCACGCCACGCATGGGACACCATGTCTTCGGCCTGACGAAGTGCAAGATCCATCGTCTGGCGCTGCATCTCGACCTGGGCGCCGATGGCGGTGGCGACGAAATCGCGCGCCGCCTGATTGGGGATCTGCGCCACGGCCTGCGCCGCGAACTGCTCGACCGCCCGCGCGTGGTTGTCGAGCAACTGTCCTACTGTCTCCTCGAACTGGCGCTGCTGGGCGCTCGCAACGTCGACGGCTTCGCCGCCGACCAGGCCGCGATAGCGCATCAAAGCCAGCATCCGCCGGTAGGGCATCTGCGCCCCTTCCCGCTCGTCCATGAAGTCCCCCCCGGTTTTGCCCTGGCGGCACAATCGGTGCGGCCCGGCATCGGTAGCGACGCGCGTGCCACTTGCCGCGCAATCGTTCCCATAACTTCAATAGGGACTATTGATCCGCAGGCATGGTCACGCCAAACCCGTGCTGAGAGAGACTGCTCCAATCCGGTTTAGACCGCCCCCGTAGTCGCACCGAATCGCGGAAATTGAGGGTACCCACACATCGTAGCCCCTCGTATAGCGGCGACTGGTTCGCGCTTTACAAGCAGCGCGCTGCCGTCCACGTTCCGCCGCGTCATGCGCATAGAGGCATTTTCAGAGGGCAAGGATCCCGCGCGGCCGGAGGCCAACGAGGATCGTTTCGTGGTGCTTCCGGGTCGCGCCTACGCGGTGATCGACGGGGTGACCGACAGGCTCGGCACGCGCTACGACGGCATGCTCGCCGGCCAGTACGGCGCCGTCCTCGTCAAGGAGACGCTGGAAGCGACGCTGGGACGGCGCGAGGGCTGGCCCGGCGACGCCCGCGCGCTGATCGCGCCGCTGACGGCCGCCATTGCCGACGCCTATGCCCGCCATGGGACGCTGGAGGCCGCGCACCGCGACACCAACCGGCGCTTTTCGGCGACGCTGGCGCTGGTGCTCGAGCGCTCCGACGCGCTCGAACTGCTCCTTGTCGGCGACAGCGGCATACGTCTTGGCTGCGCGCGCGACCTCCGGCTCGACAAGGATCTCGACCGCGTCACCGCGACGACACGGCGGGTGGCCTGGACGCGCATCGCCGCGCGCAGCGACGAGCTTGCCCGGCGCGAGACCCTGTCGCGTCGCGTCGCCTGGGGCGGGACCGGTCAGGACCCCGCCGGGCTCGAAGGGGTGCTCGATCGGGCCGACCTCGCGGCGATCGAAGCCGAGGCGCGCGCTGCGGCCGCGCACGCCATGCCGCATCTGCCCGCGGCCGACATCCTCGCCCTGGTGCGCGGCGGCATCGTCAACGCGCAGGGCGGCTACCAGAACAACGCCGTCTCGCCGCTCGGCTATTCCTGCCTCGACGGCTTCGATGTCCCGGCTGGCCTCGTGCACCACGAAATCGTGCCGCGCACGGGGCTCGCCTGCGTCGAACTGTACAGCGACGGCTATTTCCGGCCCGGCGACGGGTTCGGTGTCGATGCGTGGGAGCGCGCCTTCGAGGCGGTCGAGCGGGAGGACCCGTCGAAGCTCGGCGGCTATGCCAGCGTCAAGGGCACGCTCGGCGCGGTGAAGGCCGACGATCGCACCTATCTCGGCGTGCGCTGGGCGTGAGGCGGGCGGCGCTCAGCGCCGGCCGAAGAGCTTCTCGATATCCGCCAGCCGCAATTCGACGTAGGTCGGGCGGCCATGGTTGCACTGGCCGGAATGGGGCGTCGCCTCCATCTGCCGCAGCAGCGCGTTCATCTCCTCGGCACCCAGACGCCGGCCGGCGCGCACGCTGCCATGGCAGGCCATGGTCGAACAGATCTCCGCGAGGCGATCGTCGAGCGCGAGCGCGTCGCCATGCTCCTCGAGTTCGTCGGCGAGATCGCGGACCAGGCCGGCTGCGTCGACGGAGCCGAGCAGGGCAGGTACCTCGCGCACGGCGATCGCGCCGCGGCCGAAGCCCTCGATCGACAGGCCAAGGCGCCCGAACGCGTCGGCATGGGCGAGCAGCCGGTCGGCGCGCGCCTCGTCCATCTCGACGATCTCGGGGATCAGGAGCATCTGGCGCTTCACCCCGTCGTTCGCCAGCGCGGCCTTGATGCGCTCATAGACCAGCCGCTCATGCGCGGCGTGCTGGTCGACGATCACCATCCGGTCGCCGGCCTGGGCGACGATATAGGTCTCGAAGAGTTGGGCGCGCGCGACGCCGAGCGGAAACTCCACCGGCGCCTCGTCGCTGGCCTGCGGAGCTGACGCCGCGGCCGGCTGCGTCCACGCGACACCGGGCGCAGTGGACACGGGCGCACCGGGCAGCGCGCGCGCCGCCGGGGCGAAGGAGGCGAGCGGCGCCTGGAAGGCGAACGCCGCCGCGCTCTCGCCCAAGCCCGGACGCTGCGGCGGCACGTGGCCGGGACGGAAGGCGCCCAGCGCCTCCAGCCCCGGCGTGGTGGCGGCCCGGAACCCGGCCTCGGCCAGCGCATGCTTGAGGGCACCGACCACCAGTCCGCGCACGAGCCCGGAATCGCGGAAACGGACTTCGGCCTTGGCCGGATGGACGTTCACGTCGACCTCGTCGGGCGGCAGGTCGACGAACAGCGCGACGACGGGGTGGCGATCGCGGGCGAGGAAATCCGCATAGGCACCGCGCACGGCGCCGGCGAGAAGACGATCGCGCACTGGCCGACCGTTGACGAAGAGATACTGCATCTGCGCCGTGGCGCGATGGAAGGTCGGCAGGCTCGCATGTCCGCTCAGACGGACGCCGTCGCGCTCGGCGGCGATCACCAGAGCGTTGTCGAAGAAGTCGCGATCGATCACGGCGGAAAGCCGCTCCAGCCGCGCCGCATCGCCGCCGCCAGGCAGCGCGGCGAGGCGCAGGACCTGCCGCCCATCGGCGACCACGGAGAAGGCGATCGCCGGGTTCGCCATCGCGAGGCGTTCCACGGCGTCGACACAGGCGGCCACCTCGGCGCGGTCGCCCTTGAGGAATTTGAGTCGCGCGGGCGTGGCGAAGAACAGGTCGCGGATCTCGACCCGGGTGCCCGCGCCATGCGCCGCCGGCTCGGCCAGTCGCCGCGCACCGCCCTCTACGCGGATGCTCCAGGCCTCGCGCGCGCCGGCGGCGCGGCTCGTGATCGCGAGCCGCGCGACCGCGCCGATCGACGGCAGGGCCTCGCCACGGAAGCCGAAGCTGGCGATCGCGGTCAGGTCGTCGGCGGGCAGCTTGGAGGTCGCATGGCGTTCGACCGCCAGTTCCAGATCCGCGCGGTCCATGCCGCGGCCGTCATCCGCGACGACGATCGCCGCCTTGCCGGCCTCGGACAGCGTGATGTCGATGCGTCGCGCGCCGGCGTCGATCGCGTTCTCGACGATTTCCTTGAGGGCCGCGGCGGGCCGCTCGATCACCTCGCCGGCGGCGATCTGGTTGACCAGCGTGTCGGGCAGCCGGCGGATCACGGCACGGTCTTCTGGATCACCGCGTCGGGAAGTCCTTCGACGGCGCCGACGATGACCGTCAGCATCTCCGGCCCGCCCAGCAATCGGCGCGCGACGCGACGGGCATCGTCAAGGGTCACGCCGCGGATCAGCGCATCGCGCCGCGCGACATAATCGATGCCGAGGCCGTCGTACTGCAGGGCGACCAGAAGCCGCGCCACCGAGGTGCTCGAATCCAGCCCGAGCGGGAAGGATCCGGTGAGATAGGCCTTGGCGTTCTCCAGTTCCTCGGCGTCCGGTCCCTCCTCCGCCATGCGACGCCACTCCGCCCGGACCAGCGCGAGCGCCTCCGCGGCACGCGCCGTCTCGGTCGAGAAGCTGCCGATCATCAGCGCGCCGTGATCGGGCACGGAGATCATGGTCGACACGCCATAGGTCAGGCCGCGCTTCTCGCGCAGTTCGGTCATCAGCCGCGAATTGAAGCCGCCGCCGCCCAGTACGTAGTTGACGAGTTGGGCCGCGAACCAGTCCGGATCCGCGCGGTTGATCCCCGGGGCGCCGAACATCTTGAGCGCCTGCGGCAGCGCGCGCGGCACGACGACCGTGCGCGGTCCGTCGAGACGCATGCGCGCCTCCGGCACCGCATACGGCGCCGATGTGGCGGGCAGGCCGCCGAAGACGCGATCGAGCAGCGCGCCGAGCTCGGCCGCATCGATGTTGCCGACCGCGCCGACGGTCAGGTTGTCGCGCGCCAGCCGTGCGGCGACGAAGCGGCGCAGATCCTCCTGCGTCGCGGCCTTGGTGCCGGCGATCTCCGCCGCGAGCGGCACCGTGTAGGGATGCTCGCCGATGGCGAGCCGCTGGAAGGTCCGGCGCAGCAGCGCGCGCGGCTCCTCCGCCTCGCGCGCATAGCCGGCCAGAAGCCGCGCGCGCACCCGTTCGATCGCGGCGGCGTCGAAGCGCGGTGCGGTCAGCATCAGCCGCAGCAAGTCGGCCCCCTGGTCGCGATGCGTGTCGAGCACCCGCAGGCCGCCGCCGATGTTGTCGCCGCCGGCCGAGATGTCGAGCGTGATCGCGCGCTCTTCCAGCGCCTGTGCGAAGGCGGTCGCGTCGAGGTCGCCGGCGCCCTCGTCGAGCAGGTCGATGGCGAACCGCCCGACACCGGCCCGTTCGGCGGGCTCGGCGGCAGTGCCGCCGCGGAACCGGAACTGGAGTGCGAGCAGCGGCAGCGTCGTATCCCGGACCAGCCACGCGACGATGCCGCCCGGCGACACGACGCGCATGATGTCCATGGCCCGCGCCGGCTGAAGCGCGCCGACGATGATCGCGAGGACCAGAAGCAGCGGCATGACCGCGCGCCGGATCACGGCCGTGTCTCCGGCAGCAGCAGGCCCGTGACGCTGCGGCGCTCCTGCAACACCGCGCGTGCCGCCGCATTCACCTCGGCCACGGTGACCGCCGCGATCCGCGCCGGCCAGGCCTCTCCCTCTTCGATGCTCTTTCCGGTCATCAGTTCATTGCCGATCGATCGCGGCGCGGCCCCGAGCGGGTCGCGCGCCAGGATCGCCCCGTCGCGCAGGCGGGACTGGGCCCGCGCCACGTCCGCCGCGTCGATGCCGTCGCGCAGCAAGGCTGCGATCTCCTCGTCCAGCGCCGTCTCGAGGACCTGGATATCGATCCCCGGCCGCGGGCTCGCATAGAAGGAAAACGTCGTGAGGTCGAACGCGTCGGAGCCGTAGCCGGCCCCGGCGGACACGGCGAGCTGCCGGTCCATGACGAGGGCGCGATAGATCCGCCCCGACTGCGCGCCGATGACGGAGGCGAGGACCTCCAGCGGGTAGGCGTGCACGGTGTCGCCGCGCTGGGCACTCGGCGCGAGATAGGCGCGCGTCAGGCTGGGCTGGCGCACCCGCTCGTCCTTCAATACGACCCGCCGCGCCGCCTGCGGCTCGGGCTCCGCGAGCCGGCTGCGCACCGGAACGGGACGCGCCGCGATGGGCCCGTAATGGGTCTCGGCGAGGGCCCGGACCTCGGGCGCGGAGACGTCGCCCGCGACGATCAGCACCGCGTTGTTGGGCGCATACCAGGTCTTGTACCAGTCGAGCGCGTCGGCGCGGGTCAGGGCGCGTATCTCGTGCGCCCAGCCGATGATCGGCCGCCCATAGGGATGGTTGAGGAACATCGCCGCGTTCATCTGCTCGCGCAGCCGCGCGCCCGGGACGTTCTCGACGACCTGGCGGCGTTCCTCGAGGATGACGTCGCGCTCGGTGGCCACGATGTCCTCGGCGAGGCGCAGATTGACCATGCGGTCGGCCTCCATCTCCATCACGAGGCCGAGCCGGTCGCGGGCGATGGTCTGGACATAGCCGGTGTAGTCCCAGCTGGTGAAGGCGTTGTCGCGGCCACCCTGGCGCGCCACGATGCGCGAAAACTCGCCCGGCGCCAGGCGCTCGGTCCCCTTGAACATCAGGTGTTCGAGGAAATGGGCGATACCCGATTTGCCCGGCGGTTCGTCGGCGGCGCCGGCGCGGTACCAGACCATGTGCGTGACGATGGGCGCGCGCCGGTTCTCGACCACGACGACCTGGAGGCCGTTGCCGAGGGTGAATGTGACGGGGTGGAAGACCTGTGCCCGCGCTGCGGAGAGCACGAGCAGACAGAGGGCAAGGCCCGCAAGGAGCCGGGAGGGGAGACGCGAAGAGGTCATGCCGTCAGACATGTCGCGCCGCCGCCGCGCGGCAAGGCGCGGCCCCCGCCCACCTCAGAAAAGCCCCTCGAAGAGGCCGCGCTGACGGCGACGGATGATCGGCGTGTCGCCCTCGGTCGTCGCACGACCCAGGGCCTGGTTCTCGCGCAACCGCTTGGCCTCTCGCTCCGCATCCACGACCGTGCCAGGCGGCTCGGACTGGCGCCAGAAGACCAGCTTGTCGGTGAAGCTGCGATCCGCATCCGACAGCGCGGCCGCCTCGCGGTCGACGGTCGTCCGGATGGCGGGGTCGGCGCGATCGGCACCGGCGCGGGCGAGCAGCGCGCTCTCGCCCGGGCTCTGGCGCGACACCGCCGTCGCCGCAGGCGCCGCGCGGCCGGCACTCGCCGTGCGATTGCCGGTGACCGCATTGCGCGCCTGATCGGTGGTCGAGCCTTCCTGGGGCCGGGGGGCGCCGGGGGTCGGCGGCCGCAACCCGAATTCGGGCGGCACCGAGAGCGGGGCGCGGGTGACGACACGGAATTCGTCGGGCGGGTTCTTGTCCCAGCCGATCGCCTTGCGCGCCTCGCCGCATCCGCCGAGCGCGAGCGCCAGGAGTGCGACCGAAACGATGTGGATACGCTGGACCATGCCCTTTATTTAGCCGAGGGCTTGGGCGCGAACAAGGCATCGAGCAGCAGGAGCCCGACCCCGATCGCGATCGCCGCGTCCGCCACGTTGAAGGCCGGCCAGTGCCAGCCGGCGGCGTGGACGTCGAGGAAGTCGAACACGGCGCCGAATCTCAGCCTGTCGATCACGTTGCCGACGGCGCCACCGATCACCGCGCCCAACGCCGCGGCCACCAGACGGTTCGGCGCGGAGCGCAACCAGACCACCAGCGCCGCCGTGATCGCCGCGGCGACCAGGGCAAGGACCCAGGCCGCCTCGTCCGAACCGCGGTTGAACATCCCGAAGCTGACCCCGAAATTCCACACCGTGACGAGGTTGAAGAACCCGGTCACCTCGACGCCCGGCACGCGCGGCAGGGGATCCGGCGCCGGGTCCCAGAAGGCGAGCCCGGTGAGCCCCGTGAACGCCGCCCATTTGGTCGCCTGGTCGGCGACCGCCACTGCCGCGGCGAGGGCGAGCCCGGGGCGCAGCATCGCTCAGCCCGCCCGGGTGCGATCGACCGCATCGGCGCAGCGCAGGCAGAGCATCCTGTGATGCGCATGCGTGCCGACCTCGGGCAGGACCTTCCAGCAGCGCTGGCATTTTTCGCCCTCCGCCGCGCGAAATGCCGCCGCGGCCTGCGGCACGTCGGGCAGGCGGAACAGATCGTCCCCCGCCGGCACCTCGCCCGTCTCGAGACGATGGCCGGAGGTGATGAAGATCTCGTCGAGATCGAGACCCGCGAGAACCGCCGCCGCCTCCGCGGTCACATGCAGGGTCGGCGCGGCCTGGAGGCTCGAGCCGATCTGCTTGCGCTCGCGCGCCTTCTCGAGGCACCCGGTGACGACACGACGCAGATCGCGCACGGCACGCCATTTCGTCGCCAGCGCCTCGTCGCGCCAGGCGGCCGGGATCTCCGGGAAGAGCTCGAGGTGCACGCTCGACTCCTCGCCGGGATGCAGGGCGAGCCAGGCCTCCTCGGCCGTGAAGCACAGCACGGGCGCCATCCAGCGCAGGATGCAGTCGAACACCGTGGCCATCGTGCTGCGCGTCGCGCGCCGACGCGCAGCATGCGGATGGTCGCAGTAGAGCGCGTCCTTGCGGATGTCGAAGTAGAAGGCCGACAGGTCCACCGCGCAGAAATTATGCAGCGCGGCGAAGAACGGGTTGAACTCGTAGGTCGCGTTGGCCTGCTTCAGCGCGGCGTCGAGTTCGCAGAGGCGATGCAGCACGAAGCGCTCGAGTTCCGGCAGTTCGGCCTCGGGCACGCGCTCGTCCGGGGTGTAGCCTTTCAGCGCGCCCAGCAGATACCGCAGCGTGTTGCGCAGCCGGCGGTAGACCTCCGCCTGCTGCTTCAGGATCTCGGGTCCGATGCGCAGGTCGTCGGAGTAGTCGGACGACACCACCCACAGGCGCAGGATGTCGGCGCCCAGCTTGTCGACCACCTCCTGCGGCGAGACGACGTTGCCCAGGGACTTCGACATCT
>CAYSUY010000054.1:0-21366 GCA_964434345.1 uncultured Acetobacteraceae bacterium | reverse complement strand
CCTGGATGATCTCGAGGTGGAGCAGGCCGAGGAAGCCGCAGCGGAAGCCGAAGCCGAGCGCCGCCGAACTCTCCGGCTCGTAGACGAAGGAGGCATCGTTGAGGCGCAGCTTCGCGAGGCTCTCGCGCAGATGCTCGAAATCCGCGGTATCGGTCGGGAACAGACCGCAGAACACGACCGGCAGGGACGGCTTGAACCCCGGAAGCGGCTCGGCGGCGGGGCGCCGTTCTTCGGTGATCGTGTCGCCGACCTTGACGTCGGCCACCGCCTTGATGCCGGCGGTGATGAAACCCATCTCGCCCGGTCCGAGCGCGGCCATGTCCTTGGGCTTGGGCGTGAATACGCCGACACGGTCGACCTCGTAGGTCGCGCCAGCGGCCATCATCCGGATCTTCTGCCCCCTCACCAGGCGACCATCGCGGATTCGCACGAGGACGACGACGCCGAGATACGGGTCGTACCAGGAATCGACGAGCAGCGCCTTGAGCGGCGCCGCCACGTCGCCCACCGGCGCCGGCAGGCGCTGCACCAGCGCCTCCAGCACGGCGCCGATGTTCAGCCCCGTCTTGGCCGACACCTCGACCGCGCCGGACGCGTCGATACCGATGACGTCCTCGATCTGCTGCTTCACGCGGCCGGGGTCGGCGGCGGGAAGGTCGACCTTGTTGAGGACCGGAACGATCTCATGCCCGTTGTCGATCGCCTGGTAGACATTCGCGAGGGTCTGCGCCTCGACGCCCTGGGACGCGTCGACGACCAGGATCGAACCTTCGCACGCTGCGAGGCTGCGGCTGACCTCGTAGGCGAAGTCGACATGGCCCGGCGTGTCCATCAGGTTGAGGACATAGTCCTTGCCGTCCTGGGCACGGTAGGCGAGGCGCACGGTCTGCGCCTTGATCGTGATCCCGCGCTCGCGCTCGATATCCATCGAATCGAGCATCTGATCGCGGAACTCGCGTTGTTCGACCGCGCCGCAGAACTGGATCAACCGGTCGGCGAGCGTCGACTTGCCGTGGTCGATATGGGCGATGATCGCGAAATTGCGGATTCGGTCGAGGTCGGTCATGGGTCCTGGCAGGGTCCGGGATCGCGGACGCGGTCGATCGAGGATCTCGAGGATGCGGCATCGTCCGGAGGACCGCCGCGCGGGCCGGAACATAGAGGCCCGCCACGCCAGTCTCAAGGACGGCGCGCGACATGCCGCCGCGCATCGTCGCGGCGCGATCCGCCTCAATGCCCGCGCGGCCGGTTGCCGCCAGCCTGCGACGGCATCGCGCAGGAGCCACGGCCCCATGGACAAATCCACCAGTCACCCGACGAGACCGCCCGCCACGCCCGAGGGCGGCGGTTTCGCGGCGATCGTGCACCAGATCCTCATTCGCGAACGCCGGCGACCGATGCGCGACGTCGCCGCGGCGCTCGGCCTGTCCTACGCGGCCCTGCATGCGCGGGTGAGCGGCCGGGTTCCGTTCTCGCCGATGGACATCAACCTCCTGCTCCACGAGGTGCCGGATGTGCGTCTGGTCGACGCGCTGCTGCGCCACACGCGTTTCGTCGCCTTCGAAAAGCCGCACCCCGCCAGGTCGGGCGGCGGCGCGACCGCGATCGAGGCCGCGACCGCGGCGTTGAGGAATATCGCTGCGCTGGTGGAGGATCTCGCCGGTCTCGCGGAAGGCAGGCGCCCGCCGCGCGACGGCGCCGCGGCGCCGGAAGCACGGCTCGAGGAGGCGCAGCGCGCGATCGCCGCGCTCGCCTTTGCCCTGCCGCAGGTGCTTGCGGCGCAGCGCCGCCGCGCCGCCATTCCCGACTCCGGCCCAGGCGCGTCGCCGTTGGCGCGCATGCCCCAGGACACGCGCGAGGCGTCGGCCTCGCCCTGAGCGCGCAGTGACGGCGCCCGCGCGTCGAATCAGGTTGCGCGCCGCGCGCGGTTTTTCCGATTATCGTCTCCCTCTCCGGGGAGACGACGATGAAGCTTCTTTATTTGCAGAATGGTCCGCGGCGCAGGTCGGTGTCGGCGCTCGAGGACCGCTTCGCAGCGGCCGGCTTCGATGTCGACGTGCGCTGGGCCTATCAGGGCGAGTTCCCGGAGGATCTCGGCGCCTATGGAGCCTGCTTCGTGTCGGGCAGCCCGCATGGTGCCTACGAGACGATCCCCTGGATCGAGCGCGAGCATGACCTGCTCCGCGACCTTGCCGCGCGCGGCGTCCCGATGCTGGGCATCTGCTTCGGCAGCCAGATTCTCGGATCGGCCCTGTGCGGCCGGGATCAGGTGTTCCGCCGCTCGTCCTGCGAGGTGGGCTATCTGCATCTCGACGTCACCGACGCGGCGCGGCGCGACCCGGTCGCGTGCGACCTCGGGTCGAGCGTCGAGATGTTCGTCTGGCATAACGACGAGGTGCGCGCGAGCCACCCGGACATGACGATCCTGGCGCATTCGCCCGACTGCCCGAACCATGTCTGGAAGCACAAGCGGCATCCGGCCTGGGGCATCCAGGGGCATCCCGAGGTGAACGCGGCCCAGGCGCGCGACTGGTTCGACCTCAGCCGCGCCCGGCTCGAATCCGACGGTGCCGATGTCGATGCCCTGAAGCGTCGTGCCGTCGATGCCGACGAGGCCAAGACCATGCTGGCGAATTTCATGAGCCACGCGCGGGCCGGCCGCCTCGCCGCCGCCTGATAGACGGCGCGCCGACCAAGATCTGGAGCATACGATGTCGAAAGCCGCCTGGTTCGAACCGGCCGAGTACCATCAACGCGTCGCCCGCGTGCAGGCCCTGCTGCGCGCGCGCGGGGTCGACGCGCTGATCGCCTTCCAGCCGGAATCGGTCACCTGGCTCACCGGGTTCTTCACCCGCGGCTATTCGACCTTCCAGTTCGCGCTGGTGCCCGCCGAGGGCGAACCCGGCGTGCTGTGCCGCGACGTGGCGCGCTATTACCTCGACACGACCTGCGTCTACGCCGACAACGCGACGTGGTCGGACGGGGATGACCGCTTCGCGGTGGCCGCCGCGTTCCTGCGCCGCCGGCTCGGAACCAAGGCCCGCATCGCGCTCGAGATGTCGGCCTGGCAGCTGAACGCAGAGCGCTGGGAGAAGCTCAAGGCCGCCTTTCCCGACCACGAATTCGTCGACGCCGGCGATCTCGTGTCACGGCTGCGCTTCGTGAAATCCCCGGCCGAGATCGATTACCAGCGCCGCGCCGCGCGCGCGGCGGAGGCCGGCATGACGGCCGCGGTCGCGACGGCGCGGGCGGGCGTGTCCGAACGCATCGTGGCGGCCGAGATCGTGGCGGCCATGATCCGTGCCGGCAGCGACCATCCCGGCCCCGGACCGCTGTCCAGCGGCGAGCGCGCCTTCCATCTGCATGGCGGCTTCACCGACCGCGTGCTGGAGACCGGCGACACGCTGCAATGCGAATGCACCCCCGCCGTGCGCCATTATCACGCGCGCTTCATGCGGACGATCAAGATCGGGATGGCCACCGACGCCGAGCGGCACAAGCTGGAGACGATCATCGCAATCCAGGACGCCGCCCTGGCCGAGGTGCGGCCGGGCGTCTCGGCGGCCATCCCCGACCGGATCTACCGTGAGGGCATCCTGGGCGCAGGGCTGCGCAAGGACTACACGAACAAGACCTTCTACTCGATCGGGCTGATGATGCCGCCGGTCGGTGGCGAGGCGCTGGAGGCGGCGCCGGGCGCGACCTGGACATTCGAGCCGGGCATGGTCTTCCACACCTACGTGCTCGCGGACAGCTTCGGCTTTTCCGAGACGATCGCGATCACCGCGGACGGCTACGAACGTCTGACGCGCTATCCGCGCGCCCTGATCGTCACGCCCTGATCGTCGCCCCGGCTGACCGCCGCGGGGTCCGCCCTATGTCGAGGGTGGCCCATGCTCGAGATCGTCTGGTTCAAGCGCGACCTCCGGATCCATGACCACGCGCCCCTGGCCGCCGCCGCGGCCAGCGGGCACGCGGTGCTGCCCCTTTATATCCTCGAGCCGGAGCTCTGGGCGCAGCCCGAATCCTCGGGCCGCCATTTCGCCTTCCTGCGCGAGAGCCTCATGGACCTGGATTCGGGCCTCGCCCGGCTCGGTGCGCGGCTTGTCCTGCGCGTGGGCGAGGCCGTCGACGTGCTCGCGGCGCTTCACCGCAGCCACGGCATCGCGACATTGCGCGCCCACGAGGAGACGGGGTTGCTCTGGACTTACGCGCGCGACCGCGCCGTGCGCGCCTGGGCCCGTCGCGCCGGCATCCCCGTCGTCGAATACCGCCAGCATGGCGTGTGGCGGGCGTTGCGCGCGCGCGATGGCTGGGCGCGCCGCTGGGACGCGATGATGGAGGCGACGCCGGTTCCGGCGCCAGAAGCCCTGCGCTTTGCCGATCTGCCTTCCGATGACGCGCCGGACGCCGCGGCGCTCGGCATCGCGGCCGATCCCTGCCCCGGGCGGCAGACCGGCGGGCGCGCCGCCGCGATCGGCCTTCTTCGGTCCTTCTTCGACACCCGCGGCCGGACCTATCGCCGCGACATGGCGAGCCCGGCCGCCGGTGCCGAAGCTTGCGCGCGCATCTCCGCCCATCTTGCCCTCGGCTGCCTGTCGATGCGCGAAACCAATCGCGCGGCGCTGCGCGCGCATGCGAGCTGGCGGGATGCGGGCGACGGCGTCTATGCGGCGTCGATCGCCTCCTTCCGGTCGCGCCTCCACTGGCACTGCCATTTCATCCAGAAGCTGGAGGACGAGCCGGGCATGGAGCGCGTGGCTCTGCATCCGGCCTGCCGCGACCTGCGGCCGATCGGACCGGATCATGCGGCCCGGGTGGAGGCCTGGGCGACGGGACGCACCGGCTTTCCCTTCGTCGACGCGTGCATGCGGTCGCTCGATACGACGGGCTGGCTGAATTTCCGCATGCGCGCGATGGCGGTGGCCTTCGCCAGCTACCATCTCTGGGAGGATTGGCGGCTGCCCGCGCGGCATCTGGCGCGGCTGTTCACGGATTTCGAGCCGGGCATCCACTACCCGCAGATGCAGATGCAGTCCGGGGTCACGGGCACCAACACCGCCCGCATCTACAATCCCGTGAAGCAGTCACGCGATCAGGACCCCGATGGTGCCTTCATCCGGCGGCATGTGCCGGAACTGGCGCGGCTGCCGGACACGTTCCTCCACGAACCCTGGTGCGCACCGCCCGAACTGCTCGCCGCGTCGGGCATCGAACTCGGCAGAACCTATCCGCATCGCCTCGTCGACCATGTTCTCGCCGCGGCGGAGGCACGCCAGCGCATCTATGGCGTGCGCGGCGGCGCCGCGTTCCGCGCCGACGCCGACGCGATCCAGGCCCGCCACGGCAGCCGCCGGTCCGGCCTGCCACCGACCGCGCGCAAGAAACCTGCCGCGACGGCGCGCCGCAAGCGCCCGGCCGATGCCCGCGTCCAGGGGATGCTGGACCTGACCCCGCGCTAGGCCGTTCGCGCGGTCGGCCGGAAATAGTGCCAGCCATAGACCGCGAGCGCGCCGGCAGCACCGACCATGTCGGTCACGAGGCCGGGAACGATCAGGCAGAGGGCCGAGCCGAACAGAACGGCGCGCGAGGCCATGTCGATGCGGCGCGCGACGTACCAGCCCTCGGTCGAAGCCGCCAGCAGATAGACGCCAATCGAGGCGGTGATCAGAACCTGCACGATCGCCGGCCATTCGCCGCGCATCAGCAATTCGGGGCCGAAGAAGAACATGAACGGCACGATGAAGGTGGCAAGGCCGAGCTTGAGCGCGATCAGAGATGTCTTCCAGGGATCCGCGTTGGCCATGCCCGCCGCCGCGAAGGAGGCGAGCGCGACCGGCGGCGTGATCGCCGAGATGACCGCGTAATAGAAGATGAAGAGATGCGCGGTCAGGGGCGGGACGCCGAGCTGGGCGAGGCCCGGCGCGACCACCGATGCCGCCACGGCATAGGCGGCCGTCGTCGGCATCCCCATGCCCAGCACCAGCGTGATCAGCATCGCGAAGACGAGGGCGAGGAAGCGGCTTTCGCCCGCGATCGCGAGAACCATGTTCGAGAAACGCCCACCGATGCCGGTGAGCGCGATCACGCCGACGATGATGCCGGCGCAGGCGCAGATCGCCATCAGCTGCACCGCCTCGCGCGCCGACACCGAGAGCGTCTCGAACACCGCGCGCGGCCCCATGCGCTCGACCCGGCCGGACAGCCAGCTCGCGACGATCGCCGCGATGATCCCGATTGCACCCGCGCGGAACACCGAATACCCCGACAAGAGCAAGCCGATCAGAAGCACGATCGGCAGCATCAGGTGGCCGCGCTTGAGCACCGCGAGCAGCGGCGGCAACTCGTTGCGCGGAATGCCGCTGAGGCCGTGCTTGCGCGCATGGAGATCGGCATGCACGTAGCAGGCGAGATAGAACAGGATGGTCGGGATGATCGCCGCGACGGCGATGTCCGTGTAGGGAATGCCGAGGATCTCGGCCATGATGAACGCACCGGCGCCCATGATCGGCGGCGTGATCTGCCCGCCCGTCGACGATGTCGCCTCGACAGCCGCCGCAGTCGCCCGGTCGTAGCCGACGCGGCGCATCATCGGGATCGTGATCATTCCCGAGGCGACGACATTGCCGACCGCGCTGCCGCTGATCGTCCCGAAAAGCACGCCGGACACGACCGCGACCTTGGCCGGGCCGCCACGGGCCCAACCCACGAGGGCGATCGAAAGGTCGTTGAAGAAATCGCCGGCCTTGGAGGCGTTGAGGAAGCAGGCGAAGGCGACGAACAGAATGATGTAGGTCGCCGAGACATCCGTCGTGATGCCGTGGATGCCCTGCATCGAGTAGATGTAGCTGAAGAACGTGTCGGCCGGGATGCCGTTATGGTGCAGCACCCCGGGCATCACCGGCCCCAGGAACGAATAGACGATGAAGATCCCCGAGAGGATCGGCAGCGCGAGGCCTGCTGCCCGGCGCGTCAACTCGAGCACCATCGCGGTGCCCGCGATGCCGACGATCATATCCCAGAATGTCGGCAGCACGCCGGCGCGGAACAGAAGATCGTCGAGATTGATCGCGATATAGGCGAGGACCGCGACGCTGGCCGCCATCATCGCCCAGTCGTACCAGGGGATCCCCTCACGATGGGCCGGCGCGGCAGCGTAGATCGCGAAGCCGATCACCGACCCCACCGAAACGTGGAAGGCGCGGAAGACCCAGGGATCGATCGGGTGGATGTTGAGGACCAGAAGATGGGCGACCACATAGGCCGCTCCGAGCCAGGCCAGCGCCTGCCCCTGCCAGCCGCCGAGGGTCCGCTTGAGGCCCCCGAACTCGATCTCCATCGCCTTGTCGGCCTGCTCGGCCGAGATGGTCTCGCCGGCGCCCGGCGTGGTCGGATTTTTCATCTCTTGGTCTCCGCGCGGGCAGTCGGTCCGCGCCCGGCCTCCCCGGCCGGGCACGGCTGCGTGCTGTCGGTCGTCAGCCCTTCAGATCGGGGCGGATCTTGAAACCCTTCTCCTCGAAGTACCGTACCGCGCCCGGATGGAAGGGCAGGAAGGTGTTCTTCGAGATATTCTCGGGCAGGGTCTCCTTGGCGGCCGAGTGGCCCTGGACCATGCGCGGGTTGTTCTCCATCACCGACTTGACGATCCCGTAGACGATGTCGGCGGAAACGTCCTTGTGCGCGATGGCGAAGTTGAACACGCCCACGGTCGGCTGATCTTCGGTCAGCGTGCGATAGGTGCCCTTCGGGATCACGGCATCCGACAATTCCGGCATCTTCTGCTTCAGCGTGGCGATCTGGGCCGGCGTGAAGGTGAAGAAATTGACGGGGTTCGACGCCTCGGCCTCCGAGAAGGCCGGGAAGGGCAGTCCGGCGGCGAAGCCGAAGCTGTCCATGAGCCCGTCGCCCATCTGCGAGGTCATGTCGCTGGCGCCGCCGTTGCGGATCGCGGAAACCTTGATCCCCAGCGCCTCCATCATCAGCGGCAGATAGGTTCCGGGCGTGCCCGCGCGGGGACCGACCCCGAGGCTCTTGCCGGCGAGTTGCTCGACCGACTTGATGCCGCTCTTCTGCGTCGCCACGAAATGGAACATCGTGTCGTACATCGGGAACATGGCGCGGATGTTGTTGAACTTGCGCCCCTGGGTCCAGGCGCCCTCGCCCTTCCAGCCCTGCAGCGCGACGCCCATGGTCGTCATGCCGAGATCGATCTGCTTGGTCTCGGTCAGGATGATGTTGTGGTTCGGGCCGTCGGTCTGGCGCGTGTTGATCGGCACCTTGATGGCGTCGGCGGCGATATTCGCCCAGACCTGGCCATAGACGAAGAACACGCCGCCGACCGAAGCGGTCCCGAGCGTGAGCGAGCGCGGCGTCTGCGCCGAAGCCGGTGCCGCCATGCAGAACGTGGCGAGCGCCAGGGCGGCGATCTTGAGTGTCGGCAGTTTCATGGTCCACCTCCCGGGGATCGTTGTCGCAGCCCGCTACCGGCGGGCAGGCGATTGACTTGGATCATAGACCAAAAAAAGAAAATCTGCCGGCAGATCTACGCCGACGCGACGCCTCGCCTTCGCCACTCGCATCGCCTATATCGATCCTGGATGACTGCCCTCGCACTCACCATGGGTGAACCCGCCGGGATCGGCGCCGAAATCTCGGCAGGCGCATGGCGCGCCCTCGCCGCGACCGGCCCCGCCTTCTTCCTGATCGACGACGCACGGCGCGAATTCGGGGTGCCGGTCACGCGGATCGCCTCGCCCGCAGAAGCCCCTGCCGCGTTCGCGCGCGCGCTACCGATCCTGCACCGGCCGCTGCCCGTCGTAGCCGTTCCCGGTCGGCCGGATGTCGCCAATGCGCCGGCGGTCATCGCTGCGATCGAGGAGGCGGTGGCCCTTGCCCGCGCGGGCGAGGCCGCCGCCGTGGTCACCAACCCGATCCAGAAATCCGTCCTGGCGGCGGCAGGGTTCCCGCACCCCGGCCATACCGAGTTCCTCGGAGAGCTCGCCGGCACAGACGTCCCGCCGGTCATGATGCTGGCCTGCCCGCAGCTACGCGTCGTTCCGGTGACGGTTCACGAGGCGCTGTCGCGCGCGATCGCCCGGCTGACACCGGAGATGATCGTCGCGACGGCCCGCATCGTCGCCCACGAACTCGCTACGCGCTTCGCGATCGCGCGGCCGCGCCTCGCCGTGGCCGGCCTCAACCCGCATGCCGGGGAGGCAGGCACGATGGGCCGGGAGGACATCGAGATCGTCGCGCCCGCCGTCGCGCAGCTGCGCGCCGCGGGCATCGACGCGCGCGGCCCGCTGCCGCCCGACACGATGTTCACCGCCCTCGCCCGTCCGACCTACGACGCCGCGATCTGCCTCTACCACGACCAAGCCCTGATCCCGATCAAGACGCTCGACATGGCGGGCGGCGTCAACGTCACGCTCGGCCTGTCGATCATCCGTACCAGCCCCGACCACGGCACCGCCCTCGATATCGCCGGGCAGGGACGTGCCGACCCTGCCTCGCTGATCGCCGCTCTGCGCCTCGCCGCCGACATCTCCGGAAGGACCCAGGATCCATGACCAGGCTGCTGCTCTCCGTGAACGTCGACCATGTCGCCACGCTGCGCAACGCGCGCGGCGGGACGTTCCCCTGTCCGGTCGAAGCCTCGCGCCAGGCGATCGCCGCCGGCGCCGACGGGATCACCGTGCATCTGCGCGAGGATCGCCGCCACATGCGCGACCGCGATGTGGAGCGCATCCGGGCGGAGGTCGCAGCGCCGCTCAATTTCGAGATGGCCGCAACGGAAGAGATGGTCGCGATCGCCGAACGTCTGCGCCCTCCCGCCTGCTGCCTCGTGCCCGAGAAGCGCGCCGAATTGACGACCGAAGGCGGGCTCGACCTGCTGCGCCCATCGGCCTTCCTGCCCACGGCGATCGCCCGGCTGCGTGGCGCGGGCGTGCGCGTGTCGATCTTCGTCGAGGCAGACCCGGTGCAGATCGCCGCCGCGGCGCGGCTCGGCGCGGCCTGCGTCGAACTCCATACCGGCCCTTATGCCGACGCGGCGCCGGCGGCGCGCGAACCGCATCTGACACGGCTGCGCGCCGGCGCCGCGGCCGCGCGCGCGCATGGCCTGATCTGCCATGCCGGACATGGGCTCGCCTATGACAGCATCGGCGACATCGCGCGCATGCCTGACGTGTCCGAAGTCTCGATCGGCCATTTCCTCATCGCGCAAAGCCTGTTCGAAGGGCTGCCGGCCGTCATCCGCCGTTTCCAGTCCCTGATCGCGACGGCGCGCGGCGCGGCGGCCTAGCGGGACAGCCGCAGCCGGCGCGCACGCGCCCCGGCGCGGGGCGTGAAATCCTGCGCCATCGGCGGCAGGGACGCCGCACAAGCCCTTGACGGCGTCGCGGCCGGTGCGCATTGGGTGTGCATCGAATGAGCGGCTCGCCCGGGCCGGGAAATGCCGCGGGCCGGGGCCGTCGGTCGGGAGGACCACCGCAATGCAGGACGACAGCTTCGAACTCCACGACCTTCGCGTCTAAGTGATCGTGCCCGACCAGGGCCGCGTGCTCTGCGGAGCGAAGCCGGGCGACCATTTCGATCTGCGTGGCGAGATGCTCCATCTGCCGCCCGGCCAGGGCTTCTCGATCTATTCCCTCGCCGCCGTCCTGCCGCTCCTGGCCGCCAAGCAGCGTCCGACCCATCCCAACGACTGGATGACGAGCGACGCCGAGATCGCCTGCCCCGACCCGAATTGTCCCACCCGCCTGCGCATCACGCGCCTCGGCAAGCGCCGCTTCAGCCATGCCGAAACCACCGCGGTGCCGCTGCCGCCCAAGGAGAGCTGACATGTCCGTCGAGACCATCGAACTCGCCCCCGGCTACCGGATCTCGCGCGTCCTGCGCGGCGGCTGGCAGCTCGCCGGCGGCCATGGCCCGGTCGATCGCGAACGGGCGATCGGCGACATGTTCGCCTTCGTCGATGCCGGCGTGAACGTCTTCGACTGCGCCGACATCTACACCGGTGTCGAGGAGACGATCGGCGAGTTCCGGCGCCGCCTCGCCGCGACGCGGGGCGCGGAGGCGACGCGCGCCCATAAGGTCCACACCAAGTTCGTCCCGGACTGGGACGTTCTGCCGACCATCGACGACGCCTATGTCGAAGGCATCATCGACCGCTCGCGCACCCGCCTCGGCATGGACCGGCTCGACCTCGTCCAGTTCCACTGGTGGAATTACGAGGCACCGCGCCTCGCGGAGGCGGGACGGATGCTGGCCCGGCTGCAGCGCGACGGACGGATCGATCTCATCGGCGGCACCAATTTCGACGCACCGCGCGCGCGGCTGCTGATGGATGCCGGCGTCAAGCTCGCGTCCATGCAGATCCAGTACTCGCCGCTCGACACCCGGCCCGCGGGCGCGATGAGCGCACTCTGCGCCGAGAGCGGCATGAAGCTGCTCTGCTACGGCACCCTCGCCGGCGGGTTCCTCTCGGAACGCTGGCTCGGCCGCGCCCGCCCGGAGGCGCTCGAGAACCGGTCGCTCGTCAAGTATCTCCTGATCATCGACGAGTTCGGCGGCTGGGACCTGTTCCAGGACCTGCTGGCCGCGATGGCGCAGGTCGGCGCCCGCCATGGCGTCGGCATCGCCGCCGTGGCGCTGCGCTGGACGCTCGACCAGCCCCATGTCGCCGGCGCGATCGTCGGCGCCCGCTATGCCGACCAGCTGGCCGACACGCTCAAGGTCTTCTCCTTCGCGATGGACGCCCGCGACCGGGCCGAGATCGACGCCGTCCTCGCCCGTCGCAAGGGACCGGACGGGGATTGCTACACGCTCGAGCGCGATCGCGACGGCCCCCATGGCCGAATCATGAAATACAACCTCAACACCCGCTGAGGGCCCCGACGACCGGAGGGCACGGGGACCGCGCAGGCCTCGCGGGCGCCGACATCTCGTGCCACGCGGCTCAGGTCGTCGATGGCTCGAAATCGAGGGCAAGTCCGTTCATGCAGTAGCGCAGGCCGGTCGGCGCCGGGCCGTCCTCGAAGACATGGCCAAGATGGCCGCCGCAGTTCCGGCAATGCACCTCGGTGCGGACCATCCAGAGCGTACGGTCGCTGCGGGTGCCGATCGCGCCGTCGAGCGGAGCCCAGAAGCTCGGCCAGCCGGACCCGCTCTCGTACTTCGTCGCCGCGTCGAACAGGTCATGGCCGCATCCAGCGCACCGGAAGCGACCGGGCCGCTTCTCGGCGTTGAGCGGGCTCGTCCCGGCACGCTCGGTCTTGTGACGACGCAGGATCGCGTAGCGCTCCGGCGGCAGGCGCGTGCGCCACGCGTCGTCCGTCATCGTCACGGCGAACCCCGCCGCCGCCCTCGCGTCCGTGTCAGCCATCGGATCACCTTTCTGCCGTCATGCGTCGCGCGACTGTGCCTCGTCGCGCGCAGATACGATAGGCTGTCGGCCGGGGATATCGAGGGGAGGCCAACGATGAGCGGCGCGACGGCGCCATCGGATCCGGTGCGGCGGCCTGGCGGCGGCGCGCGCCTGGCATGGCGTGTCCTCGCCCTCTCCCTGGCCGGAGCGCTCGCGGTCTATGGCGCGAGCCTTCTCGCCGCGCGCTGGAAGCGCGTGCATATCGACGATGCGCGGATCGGGGCCGAGATGGTCACCGTGAGCAGCGAAGTCAGCGGCCGGGTGTCCGGGATCGCGGTGATCCCGGGCGATGCCGTCGCCAGCGGCACCGTCATGCTGCGCATCGATCGCGCGCAGGCGGAACTCGAGCTCAGGGTGATCGAGGCCCAGCTGGCCGGTCTGCGTTCGCAGCGCGCGCAGATCCACGCGCAGCAGGAAATGATCCGCGCCCAGGTCGCGAGCCGGCTCGAAGCGGCGGCCGCGCAGGCCAACGCGGCCGAGGCCGCCCATCGGTCGAGCCGCGCCGCGCTCGAAAAGGCCCGCGCCCAATTCGCCCGGATCAGCGCGCTGATGGACCGGGCGGTGATGTCGCGCCAGATCTTCGAGGACGCGCAGGCGACGCTGCAGATGGCGCAGCAGCAGGAATCCGCGGCCATCGCCGGAATCGAGCTGGCGCGCGCCAATCGCGGCGCGATCCAGGCCGAGGAAGCGCAGATCGCCGTCCTCGGTCACCAGATCGCGACCCTCGCCACCCAGGAGACGGCGCTTGCCGCCCAGGGCGAGCAGAAGCGCATCGAACTCGCCAAGCGCGACATCGTGGCCGCCTTCACGGGGGTGATCGACGCCACCTTCGTCGATGCCGGCGAATACGTTTCCGCAGGCACACGCCTGCTGATCTACCACGACCCAGAGCGCATCTGGGTCGACGCGAATGTGAAGGAGACCGATTTCCGGCGGCTCAGGCTCGGCGCCCGCGTCGAGATCCGCGTCGACGCCTATCCCGGCCTGCTGCTGGAAGGCCGCATCGCCCGCCTGGGGCACGCCGCGACAAGCCAGTTCGCCCTGCTGCCCAGCCCGAACCCCAGCGGCAATTTCACCAAGGTGACGCAGCGGCTTCCCGTGCGCATCGCGATCGCGCAGAGCGATGGCCGCCTGCGGCCCGGGATGATGGTGGATGTCGGGGTCGATGTCGTCGATTGACGATCTCTTCGCGCGCTACGGACCTGCCTATCGCTGGCTGGCGACCGCGACGGCGATGATCGCCGCCGCGGCGGTCGTGCTGTCGACCACGATCGTCAACGTCGCGATCCCAGGCGTGATGGGCGCCTTCGGGATCGGGCAGATCGAGGCGCAGTGGATCTCGACGGCGTTCCTCGCGGCGATGACCGCGACCATGCTGCTCGCCGACTGGATCGATCGCGCCTTCGGATTGCGTGGCGGCATGATCGCGGCGCTGAGCCTCTTTGCCGCCGCATCGATGCTGGGCGCGTTGGCGCCGAACGAGATCGTGCTGACCCTCGCCCGGGTCATCCAGGGCGCGGCGACCGGCGTGGTCCAGCCGCTTGCGATGGTCCTCATGTTCCGCGTCTACCCGCCCGACCAGCGGGGCATGGCGATGGGGATCTTCGGGGTCGGCGTCGTGCTCGCGCCGGCGATCGGGCCCTGGGTCGGCGGCCTGCTCGTCGATGCCTTCGACTGGCGCTACGTGTTCTATCTCGGCATCCCCTTCGCGCTGCTCGGCCTCGCCCTGTCGCAGGCCTTCCTGCCGACCCGCGCGGGACACGGGCCGCGTCCGCGTTTCGACTGGATCGGCTTCCTGCTGCTCTGCGGGTTCCTGGTTGCGGCCCTCGTCGCGCTCACCGATGCGCAACGTCGCGGATGGACCAGCGCGCCGATCCTGCTGCTCTTCGCCGCCGCGCTGGTCTTGGGTGCCGGGTTCATCCTGTGGGAACGACGCGTGACGCAGCCGATCCTGGATCTGCGGCTGTTCGCCGTACTGCCCTTCGCGGCGGCGAGCGTCGTCAGCGCCATCCTCGGCGCGGGACTGTTCGGCTCGATCTACCTGCTGCCGCTCTTCGTGCAGACGATCCAGGGCCTCTCGGCGACCGAGGCGGGGCTGATGCTGATGCCGGCCGGCCTTGTCCTGTGTCTGCTCTTCCCGCTCATGGGGCGCGTCGCCGACCGTGTCCCACCGGGCCTGCCGATCGGTGCGGGGCTCGCGATCTTCGCCCTGTCCACCTGGCTGACCGCGGGGATCGACATCGGCTCCTCCTTCTGGATCCTGGCGTGGCTCACCGCGCTGTCGCGCATCGGCCTCGGGATGATCTTCCCGCCGCTCACGGCCGGCTCGCTGCGCGTCCTGCCGCGCGAACTGGTGGCCCAGGGATCGGGCGCGATCAATTTCGTGCGCCAGCTGGGCGGCGCCTTCGGCGTCAACCTGCTCGCGATCTTCCTGGAGCGCCGCACGGCGCATCACGCCGATGCGCTGGCGGCGACGCAAGGCTACGACAATGCGGCGACGGCCGACTATCTCGGGCGGGTCGCGCAGATGCTGCGCACTGCAGGTCTGCCCGACACCCAGCAGATCCCGGCGGCGATCGCCTTCCTCGGCGAGGCGATACTCGCCCAGGCGAGCACCCTGGCCTTCCGCGACGGGTTCCTGGCGGTCACCGCGACCTTCCTCGCCGCGCTCGTCCCGAACTGGATCCTGCACCGCGCCACGGCAGGACAGGCCTCGCGCCGGTAGCTACGGGGTGCCGTGGCCGCGTCCACCCGCCGAGACGCGCGACAGGTGCCTGGACAGGAATTCGAGGACGGCGGCGCGCATCGTGACCGTCTCGCGATGTCCGGCGTCTGGCTCCGCGACGAGTGTCCAGGCATCGGAGGCATCGCGCGCGGCATAAGCCGCGGCGGTCTCCGCGGCGGCGCGCGCCACGGCCGATGGCGGCGTCAACGGGTCCTCCAGCCCGACACAGCAGAGCTGCGGGCGTGGCGCCACGAGGCCCGCGATACGACCCGTCGACACCGCCGGCAGCAAGCCCGGCACCGTCATGTAGGGGCCGTGGAGGTCGTGTCCGCCCTCGGCGACCAGGGTCTCGAGGTCGCAGAAGCAGCAGAGATGCGCGAGCGCCGCGATCCGCGTGTCCAGCGCCGCGAGCCAGAACCCCAGCGTGGCGCCCATCGACAGGCCCAGCGCGCCGACGCGGCGCGCATCGATGCCGTCGATGCATGCAAGCGCGTCGAGACCGATCTGCAGGTCGCGCAGCATGTCGCCGAAGAGCGTGCCCCCCTCCCACAGACGGCGCTTCGCGCGTGCGCTCTCCCCTTCTCCGGCACGCGCCCCGAAGCAAGGCAGGTCGATGCACAGCGCCGCAACGCCGATGCCGGCCAGCGCCGCGGCATAGGGTGGTGCCTGAAGGCTCGCACGCCCGTCGATCAGTTCGCGCTTGCCGATGTCATGGCGGTTGCCATGGGCATGGATGTACAGCACGACGGGCAACGGCCCGCCGCCATCCGGCGGCCGCGACAGCAAGGCGGGCATGCCCTCGATCTCGAGCTGTGCGAGCCGATGCCCGGGCCTGTCTTCGACACGACCCGTGCGGACATCGCGCCGCGTGGGGACATGCGGCGCGAGACCAAGCAGGGCCTCCAGCCGCGCGCGCGTCGCGCCCGCCTCGTCAGGGGTCATTTCATCCCGGTCGAAGCGATGCCGCTGGCGATGTAGCGCTGCAGGAAGCCGAAGACGAAAACGACGGGCAGCAACGTCACGACGGTCATCGCGAGCAGGTAGTGCCACTGTGTATCGAGTTCGCCCTGGAAGGCGGCGAGGCCGAGCTGCAGCGTGAAGACCTCCTCGCGGTTGAGGACGATCAGCGGCCACAGGAAGTCGTTCCAGCGCCACATGACCGAGAAGATGGCGAGGACAGCGAGCGCCGGCGCCGCCAGCGGCAGCACGATGCGCCAGTAGACGCGCCACTCGCTGGCACCATCCATGCGCGCCGCGTCGATCAGCTCGTCCGGGATCGTCAGCATGTACTGGCGAAGCAGGAACACGCCGGTCGGCGTCGCCGCAGGCGGCAGGATGACGCCCCAGAGCGAATTGGTCATGCCGAGCGACGTGACGACGAGGAAGGCCGGAACCAGGATCACCGACAACGGAACCATCAGCGTCGACAGGATGAAGACGAAGATCGCGTTGCGCCCCCGGAACTCGTATTTCGAGAGCGCGAACGCGCACAGCGAATTGATGAGCAGCGTGACCAGCGTCGCGGCTATGGTCACGATCAGGCTGTTGGAGAGATAGCGGTCGAAGCGGAACTTGCGCAGTGGCTCGAGGTAATTCTCCCAGGCAAGCCGCAGCTCGCGCACCGGCGTCGCGCTCGCCATCGGTGCACGGATGACGCCGGCTTCCGGTGCCGCCGGATCGACGAATTGCCCCTGGAGACCGATGCGGCGTACGAGTGCGAGTTCCGCGACGCCGCCATCCGGACGCGTCACCGCGAAGACCGGCAGCCGGTCGTCGCGGCCGGGGATGGCGACCTCCTTCTGGCCGAGGGGCAGGATGGAGGGCGGGAATTCCTGCAGCGCCGCCTTGGTCTTGAAGGACGAGGCGCCAAGCCACAGCGCCGGCGCGAACATCAGGAACACGCCGAGGACAAGGAAGCCATAGGACAGGATGTCGATCGCATCCATGCGCCGACCGCCGCGCGTCGCGGTCAGCAATCCAAGCACGCCGCCCCTAGACCTTGCCATGGTAGGTCACCCGCAACTGGAGAAGCGTCAGCAGCATCAGCACGCCGCCGACCAGGATGGACGCCGCCGCGGCGAGGCCGAGAAGGTGGATCTGGTTGGCGAAGGCGGTCTCGTAGATGAACTGCACGATGTACTGGGTCGCGGTCCCCGGCCCGCCGCCGGTCAGGACATAGATCTCGTCGAAGGCCTGCACCGCGCGGATCAGGCTCAGGACCAGCACCACCATCAGCGTCGGCATGAGAAGCGGCAGCGTGATGCGCAGGAACACCCGACGCCGGGAGGTTCCGTCCATCTCCGCCGCCTCGTAGAGATCGGCGGGGATCGATTGCAGTCCGGCAAGCAGGATCAGCGTGTAGAAGCCCATATGCGCCCACACGGAGACGAACACCGTCCAGAAGAAGGACCAGGACGCGTCGTGGAGAAAGGCGATCTTGTCGCCGCCCATCGCGACGACGACCGCGTTGAGCAGGCCGTCGCGCTGCAGGATCCATTTCCAGATCAGCGCGACCACGACCGGCGAGAGCAGAACGGGAAAGAAGAACACCGCACGGAAGAAGCCGCGCGCGACGATGCGCCCGTTGAGGATCAGCGCGGCGACCAGCGACAAGGCCACCATGGCGGCGACCTGGAGCGCCACGAAGGCGAGCGTGTTGTGGATCGCGCGCCAGAACCGGTCCTGGACGCAGCTGTTCGGATCGAGATAGTCGCGGCACGTCAGCAGCGACGCGAAATTGTCGACCCCGACGAAGGGCCGCTCGCCCAGCATCAGTCGGTTGGAACCGGACAGCGCATACCAGACATTGAGCGCCATCGGCAGCGCGACGAAGATGCCGAACACGGCAAGGTTCGGCAGCACGAAGACATAGGCCATGCCGCGGATGCCGACCCGCCTCTGAAGCCAGGCGAAAGGCGGCTCCAGCGCGCGCATGACGGTCGCGAAGACCGCCTCGGCCGCCGCCGCGGCATGGGTTCCGATGGTCATGAACTCTCCGCGTTTTCCCCGGCCGGACTGGGCCGGCCGGGGATGCGCGCGACGCGTGGAGCGGGCGTCACTGCAGCTTGATGCCCTTCGCCGCGAAGCCTTCTACGATGTCGGCCTGCATGCGCGCATAGGCGTCGTCGAGCGACATCTCGCCGGCGATCGCCTGATTGACGCGCACGATCATCGCATTGAACAGGATGCGGTTATGCTCGTAGCCCTGGAAGGCGAAGGCGATCGGCGAGGTCTTGGCGACCTCGGCCACGGCCACCTCCAGGGACTTCTTCACGCTCGGATCGTCGGTCTGGTAGGCGACGCCCTTCTTCGCGAGACCGAGATGCGCCGGCAGGAACAGCGTGCGGGCATGATACTCGGCCTGCACGGGTTCGCTCGCCAGATAGTCCATCACCCGCGCGACGGCCTGCGGATGCTTGGTGGTCTTGATCGGCACCAGCGCGGCACCGCCGGGCATGCCGCTGCAGGCCGCCGGACCGCAGGGATTGGGGACCGCCTGCCAATCGAAATTCTTGCCGATGGTCTTGGCGAATTGCGGGAACTGCCAGCTGCCGCTCAGGTACATGACGACCTGGGCATTGGCGAATTCCTCGTTGGCGCCACGATAGGTGGTGCCGCCCACCGACCCCCAGAGCGCCTTCGACATCGTGCCGTCGCCATGCCAGTTGACGAGCGTCGACATCGCACGCTTGAACCCGTCGTCGATCAACGCCGGCTTGTCCCCCGACAGGATCCGGCCGCCCATCGAGATCGCCGGACCGGCGATACGGTGGCCCGAGCGGTCGATCGCGATCGGATACGGCGCCTTCACCTTCGCGGCCACCTCGCGCGCCGCCTTCGCCCAGTCGTCGAAGGTCGCGCCTGCGCCCGGCATCTTGACCCCGGCCTGCTCGAACAGCGTCGTGTTGACCAGCGGCAGGGTCAGCGTCAGCTGGGTCATGAGGCCGTGGATGCCGTTGGCCGCTCCGTCGGCAGGGCGCAACCAGGGCAGAACGCCGGCGAAATTGTCGTCCCAGTATTTCGCGTCCTTCAGCAGCGGACGGATGTCGAGATAGTGCCGCGACAATCCGCCCAGATCGGTCACGCGGGCCATGTCGGGCCCCTGTCCGCTGTTCAGCAGCGGCGGCAATTGTTCGAGGATCGCGCGATAGGGCACGCGGTCGAGATTGACCTTGATGTCGGTGTTGGCTTTCTCGAAGCGGTCGAGCAGTTCGCGGACGACGTCGCCCTCGTTGCCGTCCGAGTACCACATGATCCGGATTTCGGCGGGCTGCGCGAGCGCGGCGGCCGACAGCGCCGTCAGCGCCGCGGCGCCGACCAGCGAACGAATCTTTCCAAGCATCTTGCATTTCCTCCTTGTCGTCTTGTTGCCGTTGGTTGGACGAGATGCGGCTCAGCCCTCCTGCCCGTGCCAGCCGCGATAGCCGGGATGGCCCGTGCCGAGCGGCAGCACGACACGTGTGCCGCTCCGCGCCGAATGGTACATGGCCGTGACGAGTTCGATCGAGGCGCGCGCCTCGGCCAGGGCCACGGGCAACGCGCCGCCGCAGGAAAGCGCCGCGTGCAGCCCCTCGAACTGCGCGACATAGCCCTCGCTGCCTGCCGGCGCGGCCGCCAGCGCCGCCTCGAGCGCCGCCGCACCCGCCGGATCGCGGGGGACGAAGCTCCAGGGCTCGCGGTCCGGCGCGTAGGGCGAGAGGCTCGACGTCATCGTGACGTTGGCGCAGCAGATGCGCAGCCGCGAATGCTCGTCCGCGGATCCCAGCGTCGCCGAGGACACGACGATCGATCCATCCGCCATCTCGAACAGGGCCCCGGCGCAATCCTCGGTCTCGATGTCGTTGACCCGGACGCTCGCCATCGCGGACACCGCGCGCACGGGACCGAGCAGATGGGTCATCATGTCGTGCGCATGGATGGCATGGCCTGCCATCACGCCACCGAGTTCGGTCGCCCGCCGGCCGCGCCAGGCCACGGCGTAGTAGTCCGCGCCGCGCTTCCAGTGCGTCTCGATCGAGGCGAGAAAGACCTTTCCGGCGGCGCCGCTCGTCATCAGATGCCTGGCGCGCGCGAGCCCGCGGCCGAAGCGGTACTGGAAGATCGGCATCACCACGACACCCGCGGCGGCAGCGGCGGCGGCGATGTCGTCGGCCTCCGCCAGCGACCCGACCAGCGGCTTCTCGCAGATCACATGCCTGCCCGCGGCGATGGCGCGATGCATCGCATCGGCATGCATCCAGGGCGGCAGGCAGACATCGACGATATCGATCCCGTACCCGTACAGCGCCGGATCGCGATAGTCGGCGACATGCGCCGGACGCTCCTGCCCGCGCGCGACCAGCAGGTCGGCGAGTCGCGCCGTGCGCGCCGGATCGGCATCGCAAAGCGCCGCGACCCGGAACAGGCCGGGCATCCGCGCAAGAGCCTCGACATGCTGGGCGCCGATACCCGCCCCGAGCAGGGCGACGCGATAGGGCGGACGGCTCATGGCGGAGTTCCCGGTCTCGAGATGGCAGGTTCGCCTGGCGACGTCGCGAAGCCGTGCAGCGTACCCGAGCGCGGCGCGACACCGACCCGCGCGCCGGCTGCGAGCGGCGTCTGACCGGCGACGGTGACGGACAGACGCGTCCCGTCGGGAAGGCGTCCATGGATCTGGCTGGTGCCGCCGAGATGCTCCACCACCTCGATCGCCAGAGGCCAGCCCTGCGCACCCGTTGGATCGAGATCGAGATGCTCCGGCCTCACGCCCAGCGTCGCGGACGCACCGATGGCGAGATCCGTCACGCCAGAGGCCGGCGCCAGCCGCGCGAGGGGCAATCCCTCGACGGCGATCGCGATGGCGTTCGCATCCAGCGCGGCGATGCGCCCGGACAGGAAGTTCATGCGGGGCGAACCGATGAAGCCGGCGACGAAACGATTGGCGGGACGGTTGTAGAGATCGAGCGGCCGACCGGCCTGCTCCAGCCGGCCGTCGCGCAGAACCACGATCTTGTCGGCCATCGTCATCGCCTCGACCTGATCGTGGGTGACGTAGATCATCGTCGCCCGCAGCTCCGCATGGAGACGCGCGAGTTCGACGCGCATCTGCACGCGCAGCTCGGCGTCGAGATTGGACAGCGGCTCGTCGAACAGGAAGATGCGCGGATCGCGGGTGATGGCGCGGCCGATCGCGACGCGCTGACGCTGCCCGCCGGAGAGCTGGCGCGGCTTGCGC
>CAYSUY010000053.1:0-21603 GCA_964434345.1 uncultured Acetobacteraceae bacterium | reverse complement strand
GTCGCGGCCGATCGTCATGTTCATCTACGAGGCGGGCTTCCGCGACTGGATGCTGGGCTACGCGGCCGCCGCGTCGCAGATCCTGTTCGTCCTCATGCTGGGGGCGGCGATGCTCCAGATGTGGATCGGCCGCCAGAAGGACGGGGGCTGACCATGGTGATGGGGCGTGGCGTCAAGAAGCTCGACCTGGTCGACGTGCTCCTGCTGGCGGCCCTGGTCGGACTGGCCATCGTGTGGGTCGCGCCCATCGTCTGGGTGATCGGATTGGCGTTCAAGCCGAACGACGTGCTCATGCGCACGACCGGCGGCATCTTCGCGCCGCCCTTCACGGGCAAGAACTTCCGCGACATTCTCGCGACGTCGGCGGTGTTCGGCTGGATGCTGAACAGCTTCATCGTCGCGATCGGGCAGACATTCCTGACGCTCGCCATCTCGACGCTCGCGGGATACGGCTTCGCGCGCACCGATTTTCCGGGCAAGCGCGTCGCCTTCATCCTCGTCATCGCCGGGCTGGCGGTTCCCGAGCAGGCTATCATCGTGCCGCTGCACACGATGTTCGCGGAGGCGCATCTCCATAACACCTATTTCGGCCTGATCGCGCCGCGCCTCGCCTTCCCGTTCGGCGTCTTCCTCATGTACCAGTACTTCAAGGGCGTGCCGCGCGAGATCGAGGAGGCGGCGATGCTCGACAACGCGTCGCGCCTCCGGATCTTCTTCCGCGTCGTGCTGCCCCTGACGGTGCCGGCGCAGGCGACGCTCGGCATCTACACGTTCCTGCACGCGTGGAACGAATATTTCTGGCCTCTGGTCTCGGCCACCAAGCCTGAAATGTACACCCTGACCATCGGTCTGGCGGCGACGCAGACCAATTTCGCGCAGACCGAGGGGATCGGGTTCCTGATGGCGCAGGCGGTGTTCGCCGGGTTGCCGATCCTGATCCTCTATCTGTTCTTCCAGCGCCATATCGTGACCGCGGTGGCCGGGGGCGCCGGAAAATAGAGGGCCATCGCGCGGGGGAATCGACGGGCACGTCGGAGTTCTTCCGACGCGCCGTTCAAAAGGGGCCGGGGGCCCGACAAGGAGGACGTCCATGACGATCACGAAACTGACATCTGCGCTTGCGGCCGGCGCGATCGTGGCCGGCGCGCTCGCGACCGGCGGCGCGGCGTTCGCGCAGCAGAAGACCGAGATCAGCTTCGCCCGCTTCTTCGGCGCCTGCGATGCCGATTACGGCACCAGCCAGGACTACCAGAAGGCGCGTGGCGAATGCGGGGTCATGACGACCCTCGTCAACCACTTCAACGCGACGAACAAGGACAACATCGTCGTCAAGCCGCAGATCATCGAGTGGGGCCCGTACTACCAGCAGCTGACCGCCCGGATCGCGGCGCGCGACGTGCCGACGATCGCGGTGATGCACACCTCGCAGATCGGCGACTTCGTCCGTTCGCGCATCGTCGAGCCGATCGAAGACGACCTCAAGGCGGCCGGCATCGACATCAACGACTTCACGCCGCACGCCAAGGCCGGCGTGACGCTGAACGGCAAGGTCCACGCCCTGCCCTGGGACACGCATTCCTGGCTGTGGCACATCAATGTCGGCATGTTCAAGCAGGCCGGCCTCGTCGACGCCGCCGGCAAGCCGATCGTGCCGAAGACGGTCGACGAACTGATGCAGCAGGCGAAGCTCATCAAGGAGAAGACGGGCAAGCCGTATTTCGTCATGGCCTCGGTCGCCGCGGGCGATGCCGGCAACGGCGCGCGCAGCTTCTGGACCATGATGTACACGCAGAACGCGTCGATCTTCAAAGACGGCAATTTCGACAAGGCCGACTTCAACTCGCCCGAGGCGAAGAACGCCTTCGAGGTCTTCGAGCGTCTCTCGAAGGAAGGCTACATCACGAAGGGGACGGACGGCGCGGGCGCGCTGGGCGGCTTCATCGGCGGCAACGGCGCGGTGCTGCTCACCGGTACGTGGCGCATCGACGACATGATCGCCGCGGCGGCAAAGCCCGAATCGGCTCTCAAGGAGTATACGGCGCGGATCTTCCCGAACCTGTTCAAGCAGGATTCGGTGTGGGCCGACAACCATAGCTGGGTCATGCTGCGCGGCGGCACCAATCCGCAGACCCGCAAGGCGGCCCAGATCTTCCTGAAGTATCTCTGGGACCACAATTTCGACTGGGCGCGCGGCGGCGGGCATCTGCCGATCCGCAACTCGCTGATGGCGGACTACGCGAAGCTGCCGGAACGTCCGAACGTCATGCGCATCACCGAGATCGGTCGTTCGCTGCCGCACGACGTGCGCCGTCAGTTCGGCTTCCAGTCGCTGATCGGCGAGGAGGTCAACAACATCATCAACGGCAACAAGCTTGCGGTGCAGGCGATGAAGGACGCGCAGGAGCGCGCCGACCAGCTGCTGAGCCGTCGCTGAGGCAAGGCGCGGCCGCTCCGCCGGGGAGGCGGGGCGGCCGTCGCATCGGTGCAATCGGGGGAATGACACATGATCAAGGCCAAGGTCCTGCTGGACCGGGATTTCGACATCGGCGCGGTCGACGATCGCCTGTTCGGCGCGTTCATCGAACATCTCGGGCGCTGCGTCTACGAGGGCATCTACGAGCCGGGCCATCCGACCGCCGACAAGCAGGGCTTCCGGCAGGATGTGATGGCGCTGGTGCGGGAACTCGGGCCCACGATCATGCGCTACCCCGGGGGTAATTTCGTCTCCGGCTACAACTGGGAAGACGGTGTCGGACCGGTCGAGGACCGGCCCGTGCGTCTCGATCTTGCCTGGTTCTCCAAGGAGCCGAATCTCTTCGGCACGAACGAATTCATCGACTGGTGCCGCATGGCCGGCATCGAACCGATGCTCGCCGTCAATCTCGGCACGCGCGACGGCGACGCGGCGCGCAACATGCTCGAGTACTGCAATTTTCCGGCTGGGACGGCATGGTCGGACCTGCGCCGCAAGCATGGCTGGGAAAAGCCCCACGGCGTCAAGTTCTGGTGTCTCGGCAACGAGATGGACGGGCCGTGGCAGATGGAGTCCAAGACCGCGGACGAGTACGGCCGGCGCGCCTACGAAGCCGCGAAGATGATGCGCTGGATCGATCCGAGCATCGAACTGGCCGCCTGCGGCTCCTCGGCGCGCAGCATGGCGACCTACGGCCAGTGGGAACAGACCGTCCTCGAGCACACGTTCGACCAGGTCGAGTACATCTCGCTCCACACCTATCTGAACAACTACGCGGGCGACACGGCGGCGTTCCTGGCCTGCCCGGACCTGATGGATACGTTCATCGAGGAGGTCGTCGCGATCGCCGATTCGGTCGCCGCGAAGCGCCGCTCCAGCAAGCGCATCATGCTGTCCTTCGACGAATGGAACGTCTGGTACCGCACGCGCCGTGACCGTGCGACGCGGGTCAAGGAAGGCTGGCCGGTCGCGCCGCCGATCCTCGAGGAGATCTACACGATGGAGGATGCGCTCGCCTTCGGCGGGGCCTGTATCTCCCTCCTCAATCACGCGGATCGCGTGAAGACGGCCTGCCTCGCGCAGCTCGTCAACGTCATCGCGCCGATCATGACGGAAAAGGGCGGCGCCGCGTGGCGTCAGACGATCTTCTGGCCCTTCGCGCAGATGAGCCGCTTCGGCCGTGGCCACGCGCTGCGCGCCAAGGTCGACAGCCCGACCTATGACGCGACCTACTACGATCCGCGCGGCAAGCAGGACAATTACTACCCGATCGCCGCCGCCCCCTATCTCAAGCTCTCGGCAATCGCCGATCGCGGGACCAAGGGGCTCAACCTGATGATGCTCAACCGTCATCTGACCGAGCCGCTCTCGGTCGAGGTGATGGCGCGCGGTTTCGGTGGCAAGTCCGTCGCGGCCGCGATGACCCTGCACGACAAGGATCTCCAGGCGGTCAACAGCGCGTCGGCGCCCGACCGTGTGGCGCCGCGCAAGCTCGGTCGGATCTCGCTCGACGGCGAGCGCATGAAGCTGACCTTGCCGCCCGCGTCCTGGAGCGTCGTGTCCCTGGCCTGAACGCGGGCCAGTTCCGACGACGAGATCCTGCTCGCCGGACGCTCGCCGGCCGCGCTATGACCAAGGCGCGGCCGGTCGGCGGCCCGCCCCCGGGGGCGGGGGATCGCCCGGGCGAGTAGGGGTTCATGGACGCGATTCTCGTCGCCGCTGCGTTGCTGAGCGCCCTTCTTCACGCGGCGTGGAACGCGGCCGTGAAGGCGGCCGCGCGTCCCACCGAGGCGATGGCCGGGCAGATGATCATGGCCGGCGTCTTCGCCGTTCCTGCGCTCGTCTGGACCGGTCTGCCCGAGATCGCGTCCCTGAAATGGGTCGCGCTGTCGACGGCGGTCAACGTGTTCACCGTGGCCACGATGCTCAAGGCCTACGAGGTCGCGGGCTATGGCGTCGTCTATCCGGTCGGGCGCGCGGTGTCCGTGCTCCTCGTCGTGCCCATGGCGGCGCTCTTCCTTGGCGAGCATATCGGGCCGCTTGCCATGGTCGGCGTGGCGATGATCGCAGTCTCGCTCGGCCTGCTGGCGGCGCGTGCGCGCGGGGGACGCGGTCTGCCCATGCGCGGATTGGCGTGGACGGTCGCCTCCGGCCTGTGCATCGCGCTCTACGTGATGTGCGATGCGCAAGGCGTTCGCAGCGCCGGCTCGGCGCTCGCCTATGGGTGCTGCGCGGCGATCTCGAACGGGGTCGTGATGGCCTGGCGCCAGCGCCATTTGGGAACCCCCTGGACCCTGGTCATGGGGTTTCCGGTCGTGACGACCACCTCGGGTGCCGCCTCGATCGCGTCCTATCTGCTCATCATCTGGGTCTGGGACCAGGGGCCGATCGCCCCGGCGGCGGCGCTGCGCGACACCAGCGCCGTCTTCGCCCTGCTGATCGCCGTGTTCTGGCTCAAGGAACCGTTCGATCGGTTTCGCGTCGCCTCTGTTCTGCTTGCGGCCGCCGCCGTACCGCTGCTGCGTTTTGGCTGAGCGTCAGGCTTCCGGCCATCGACGCGGGCGCCGTGCGCGCCTAACCTGAGGGCGTCCAGCGATGGGAGCCGCACGCGCATGCCAACCAAGATCTTCACCGCCTGCCTCGGAACGGAGACCAATTCCTTCTCCCCCATTCCGACCGGCATGGACCTGTTCCGGCGGACGATGTTCGTGCGCGGCGGTGCCCATGGCGACAAGCCCAATGTCTTCGCCCTGCCGTTGATCATCTGGCGCGAACGCGCCCGCGCCCTGGGATGGGATGTCGCCGAAGGCCTGTCCGCTTTCGCCATGCCCGCCGGCGACACGACGCGCGTCGCCTATGAGGCGATGCGCGACGAAATCCTGTCGGATCTGCGCGCCGCCATGCCGGTCGACGCCGTGATGATCAACCTTCACGGCGCGATGATCGCCGATGGCTATCCCGACGCCGAGGGCGATCTGCTCGCCCATATCCGGGCGCTGGTCGGCCCGGGCGTCCTGGTCGCCGCCGAACTCGATCTGCATTGCCACCTGACGGAGCTCAAGGTCGCGTCGGTGGATGCGATGGTGATCTTCAAGGAATACCCGCATATCGACGTCACCGACCGCGCCGAGGAGCTGTTCCGCATCGTCGTGGACACGCTGGCCGGTCGTGTGCATCCACGCATGGCGATGCATGATTGCCGCATCCTCGGGATCTTCCCGACCACGCGCGAGCCGGTGCGCGGCTTCGTCGATCGCATGCAGGCGCTGGAGGGCCGTGACGGTATCCTGTCGGTGTCCCTGGGCCACGGTTTCCCATGGGGCGATACGCCTGAGGTGGGGATGCGCGTCCTGGTCGTCGCCGACGGCGACCACGCCAAGGCGCGGGTCCTCGCGGATCGGCTGGGGCGCGAGCTCTGGGACATGCGCGCCGATCTCGCGCCGCCCTTCATGGGCATCGAGGACGCGATCGGCCGTGTCGTGGGCCACAACGGCGAAAAGCCTCTGGTCCTCGCCGACACTGCCGACAACCCGGGCATCGGCGCGGCGGGCGATTCGACCTTCCTCCTGCGTCGCCTGATCGATCGCAAGGTCGGCGGCGTCGCCATCGCGCCGTTCTGGGATCCGCAGGCGACGTTGTCCGCCTTCGAGGCGGGGATCGGCGCGCGCCTCGCCCTGCGCATCGGCGGCAAGCTGGGGCCGGCCTCCGGCGATCCGGTCGATGTGCGGGCGACCGTCATGGGGCTTGTCGAGAATGCCCATCAGCGCTTCGGCAAGGCCAATCCCCCGATGGGCAACATGGCGTGGCTGCGGATCGGCGACGGCGACGCCGAGGCGATCGACATCGTGGTCAACGACTATCGCACCCAGGGCTTCTCGCCGGAATGCTTCACGGCCGCGGGCCTCGACATCGCGCGCTGCCGCGGCCTGATCGTCAAGTCGACGCAGCATTTCCATGCCGGGTTCCAGCCGGTCGCCGACGACATCCTCTATGTCTCGGCACCTGGCACCGGATCGATGGACATGCGCAGCCTGCCTTTCACGCGGGTCACCCGCGCGCTGTGGCCGCGCGTCGCCGACCCGCATCGCGGCTGACGGCGCCGGCATGGAGGCGGAGGAATACGCGCGGCTCGACGAGACGGAGCATCGGCATTGGTGGTTCGCCGCGGCCCATGCGCTCGTGATCGCCGCGCTGCGCCGTCCTCCGGCCAATCTCCGGCAGCCGGTGCTCGATGCGGGGTGCGGCACCGGTGGTCTGCTGGCGCGTCTCGACGCCGAGTTTCCCGGACGCCGGCTGGTGGGCGTCGACATCGCCGCGGCGGCGCTGGCATGTGCCCGCGCCAAGACCCGCGCCTCGCTCGCGCGCGCTTCGGTCGCGTCGTTGCCCTTCCCGGACGGAGCGTTCGGCGCCGTGGTATCGATCGACGTGCTCTGCCACCGTGCCGTCGATCCGGCCAGCGCGCTGCGCGAGTTCCATCGCGTGCTGGGTCCGGGCGGCACGTTGACGCTGAACATGCCGGCCCATCGCTGGCTGCACGCGGTCCATGACGACCGGGTGCATAATCGCAGCCGTTACGCGCTGAGGGAGATACGCGCCATGCTCGCCGCCGCCGGCTTCGAGACGATCGACGCCCATCACTGGAACAGCCTGCTGTTTCCGGCGCTGCTGCTGCAGCGCAAGGTCCTGGCGCCGCTGGCGCGGGGGCCGCGGCGCTCGGATGTCGCGCCGGTCCCGGCGCCGCTCGATCTCTGCCTGCGCGCGGTGATGGCGGTGGAGCGCGGCCTGCTGGGGGCGGGGCTGCGCCTGCCGTTCGGCGGCTCCATCCTCGCCATCGCGCGGAAGCCCGCGCCATGACCGGGGCGTTGCGTGGGCCCGAACTCTCCGTGGTGGTGCCGGTCTATCGTGGCGCGGCGACGGTCGGTCGCCTGGTTGAGGCGCTGACGGGGCTCGCCGCGGCATTGCCCGATGGCCTCGAGATCGTGCTGGTCGACGATGGCAGTCCCGACGACTCTGCCGCCGTCTGCCGCGCGCTGGTCGCCGCGTCGACCGCCGTTCCGGTCGTCCTTGTCGAACATGCGCGCAATTACGGGGAGCACAACGCGGTCATGACCGGACTGCGTCACGCACGCGGGCGCTACATCGTCACGATGGACGACGATCTGCAGAACCCGCCCGAGGAGGTGCTGCGCCTGCTCGCCCATTGCCGGGACAACGATCTCGACGTCGTCTACACGCGCTATGCCCGCAAGGAACACGCCCTGTGGCGCAATCTCGGCAGCCGCTTCGCCAACAAGGTCGCGGATTGGCTGCTCGACAAGCCGCCGGGCCTGTACCTCTCCAGCTTCCGCTGCATGAACGCGCTGGTCGCGGGAGCCGTCGCGCGCTACGCCGGTCCCTATCCCTACATCGACGGGCTGATCATGCAGACGACGCAGCGCATCGACTCGATCGAGGTCCGCCATCTGCCGCGTGCCGAGGGACGCAGCAACTATACGCTGCGCCGGCTCGCGCGGCTCTGGCTCAACCTCGCCACCAGCTTCTCGCTGCTGCCGCTGCGCCTGGGGATCCTGGCCGGCGCGGCGATCGGGGGGCTGGGCTTCCTCGGCGCCGCCTATGTGGTCTACGAGGCGCTCACCGGCGCCACGCCCAGCGGCTGGGCGTCGACCATGGTGGTGATCCTTCTGATGGGCGGCGCGCAGTTCATGCTGCTCGGCATCCTCGGCGAGTATGTCGGGCGCACGCTGCTGACCGCCGGAGGCAAGCCCCAGGCGGTGATCCGTCGCGTCGACGGCGACGAGGCGCGCACCGCGCCGGGGAGCGGGGCATGATCGCGCATTGGGCGTCTCTGCTCGCCGCGATCTGCATCTCGGTCTCCGGGCAGCTGCTGCTGAAGGCTGGCGCCGTCGGTGATCGCGGCGTCGTCGAACAGATCCTGCGCTGGCAGACGCTGCTCGGGCTCGTCTGCTACGGCGCGGCATCGTTCTTCTACATCCTGGCGATCCGCCGCATCCCGATCTCGGTCGCCATGCCGATGGTCGCGGTGTCCTACGCGCTGATCGCCGTTCTCGGGCACATGATCTGGAACGAGCCCCTGACACCGCTGCACATCGCCGGGATCGCCCTGGTCTGCGGCGGCGTCGTGGTGCTCGCCTTCGCCGCTGCGAGCGGGTGAGGGCGCGCGCTGCCGGTCAGGCGACAGCCGCGGCGAAGCTGGCGAACAGATCGCCCGGGAGCTTGTGCTGCAGGCGCCACGTGATCTTCATCGGGCGCTCGCCGACATGCGAGACATAGGTCGCCGGCCCGAGGAAGAAGAACGCCCTGTCGTCGCTGCTCAGACGCGCGAACAGATGGATATGGCGTCCCTGCGCCGCGTGCGTGCGGTAGCGGAGCCCCGTGGGGCTGTCCGCGGTGGTCGTCGACTGGCTCTCCCAGTGGATCAGGTCGCGGCTGATCGCGTAGTCGTTGTAGCGCGTCGTCGGCGAGAACGTGCCGTGCGTCTTGTCGAGCGTGACCAGGAAGACGTCGGCCCGCGCGGCTTTCATGTCCTTCACGCCTTCGCGCCAGGTCGGCACGTGCAGAGCATCCTCGTCGCCGTCGCCATAGGCCGCCTGGATCTCGGTGCGGGCATAGCGCGCATGGAGGATCAGGGGACAGGCACGGGGTTCGGTCAGGGCGACGGGCAGATGCGCGATGCGGGTGGCAAGCACGTCGAACAGGGCGCGGAGATCGGCGACGGCGTTCGGCTGTGCCCAGAGCTCTGACGCGGCCTCGTCGATCTTTTGCGGTCCGTCCTCACCTGTCGATGAGCGGGCCAGCGGCATGAGCAGCATGCGCAGCAGCCGTCTGTCATGCGTGTCCAGACTGCGTGTGTCGGGAGGCGTCGGGTGGCGCAACAGGACCTGGAATGCATCGAGACGCAGCCGATCGTCGACATGCAGGATCCTGCCCATGGCCTTGCGCAGACTGGCGAGCGTGGCGCCCGCGCAGGGGGGTGGTTGCGACAGATCGGCAGCCTCGCGCAGGGAATTCCAGGTGCGCCCCTTGCCGTCGAATATGTCCTCGAGATCGAGGCCGGTCGCGTCGAGATAATCGGTCAGGCTGATTTCGCGGCCGCCGCTTGCGAGCTGCCGCAGTTCCTCGACTTTGCGGGCCCATAGTCGTGGCACGCCGTCCCGGATGCTGCGCAGCACGATGTCGCTCGCGACCCGGTCGAGTTCCATGTGGCAGCCGGCTGGCAGGTACGGGAAACCGTCGCGCACCTGACGGTCCAGCGCGGCGCGCTGACAGCGGAGCAGTGCGGCGAACTTGCGGTCGATCCGGAACTCCTTGCGATGGTGCCCGACGAAATCGAGCACCGTGCAGACGCTCTTGTCGCGGGACTTCCGCAGTCCACGCCCCAGTTGCTGGAGGAAAAGCGTCGGACTGTCCGTGGGGCGCAGCATCAGCAACGTGTCGACGTCGGGCACGTCGACGCCCTCGTTGAAGAGGTCCACGGAGAACACGGCGTTCACGCGCCTTTCGGCGAGCGCGCGCAGGGCATCCTTGCGCTCGGCTTCCGGCGTGTCCGACCAGATCGCGACGGCGGGAATGCCGGCGGCGGCGAAGCTCCGGGCCATGAAGCGGGCATGCGCGACGCCGACGCAGAAACCGAGCGCGCGCATCTTGCGCGGGTCTGCGCAGCGTCGCGCGACCTGCTTGAGGACGAGATGCGCCCACGCATCGTTCGCGGTGAAGATATTGGTCAGGCCGTCGGCATCGTACCCGACGCCGCGGCGCCACGGCACGCCGCGCAGATCCGTGTTGTCATGGACACCGAAATAGGCGAAAGGCGCGAGCCGGTGCTGGTCGATGGCGTCCCACACGCGCAGTTCGGCGGCGATGCGGCCGCCGAACCATTTCAGGATGGATAGCCCGTCGCTGCGTTCCGGGGTCGCGGTCAGGCCGAGCAGTTCGCGCGGCCGCACATGGTCGAGAAGCGCCGTGTAGGACCGCGCGGCGGCGTGATGGAACTCGTCGATGATCACGACGTCGAAATGATCCGGCGCGAGATGCGAGAGACCGGCGCCGGAAAGGCTCTGGATCGATGCGAAGACATGCTCGAAGTCGCGCGGACGGTTGCCGCCTACCCATAGCTCGCCGAAGGACGCTTCCCTGAGGGCATGGCGGAAGGTCGCGAGGCTCTGCTGGAGAAGTTCCTCGCGATGGGCGACGAAGAGCAGCCGCGCGCGGGGTAGGATCGCCCGCAGCCGTGCGTAGTCGACGGCGGCCATGACCGTCTTGCCGGTTCCCGTGGCGGCGACCAGCAGATTGGCGTGCGCTCCGTTGGCTCGCGCGAGTGCGATCTGTTCCAGAAGCCGCTCCTGGAACGGTTCGGGGCGGACCTCGGTAGGGCTGAGTTGCAGGGCGGCACCAGCAGGTCTCGAACCGGCCATGGCCGCGGCGAATTGATCGCGGTCGTAGGGAACGAAGTCCGGATGGGCCCAGTAGGATTCGAAGACCGCGCGGAACTTGTCCACGATTCCGGGATTGCGTGCCTCGGCGATCCGGATGTTCCATTCCAGCCCCGTCGATTGGGCCGAATGCGTGAGGTTCGAGGAGCCGATATACGCGGACGAGAATCCGGAATCGCGTTCGAACATCCACGCCTTCGCGTGCAGGCGCGTCGAGGTGGTGTCGTAGGACACGCGGATTTCGGCGCCGAGCCGTTCGAGCGCTTCAAGGGCGCGGGCTTCGGTCGAGCCCGTATAGATGGTCGTGAGCACGCGCAGGACACGCCCGCGCTGGCAGTGGCGTTCCAGCGGTGCGACGAGTTCGCGCACACCGGTCCACCGCACGAAGGCCATGACGATGTCGATACGATCCGCGGAGTCGATCTCGGTCGCGATCTGCTGGCCCAGGCGAGGTTCGCCCGGCGCATTGGTCAGGAGGGTCGAATCCAGAAGCGGCGTCAGCGGGCCTCTGATCTCTGCCGTCGATCCGTCGGGATTGCGCCCGGTGACCGCCTTGAGCATCTGGCCCGGCCGGGCTGGACGATCCGTGCCGGAGCGAGAGCCGGTTTTCGTTTCCAGCCAGTCGAGAAGTTCGCGCGCAAGCGCGACTCCCTGCGCGACGCGATCGACCTCGGGCAGGCCGCGCAGCGTCGTCTCCAGAACGCGGCCCAGATGAAAGGCGATCCGGTCATGCGCTTCGGCGGGCTGGAGATCATGAAGGATCGCCGTATGGGTCGGGGCGAGACTTTCCAGCGCCGTGGCAAGCGCATCCGTCAGGAGCTTGTCGTAGAGGCCTGGAGGGATCCGGGTCACCGCGCCAGGCTCGAGCAAAGCCTTCGGCGGATCAAGCGGCTTTTCCAGACCCGACCCGCTCAGCGCATCAGCAGGCCGCCATCCACCGAGAGGACATGGCCGGTGACGTAGCTCGCCAGATCGCTGGCGAGGAACACGGCGCCGCGGGCGCATTCGACGGGGTCGCCCATGCGGCCGAGCGGGATCTTGCTGCGCGCGATCTCCAGTGTCTGCGGCGTCATGCCGGTATGCTGCATCGGCGTGTCGATCGAACCGGGGGACAGCGTGTTCACGGTGATGCCGTGCGGACCCAGTTCCTTGGCGAAGCTCTTGGTCAGCGTGATCGTGCCGGCCTTGGTGATCGAATAGGCGGTTGCGCCGAAGAAACCGCCGACCAGTCCGGCGCCGCTCGAGAAATTGACGATCCGGCCCCAGCGCCGCGGCTTCATCGCCTCCCCGGCCGCACGGCAGAGGAAATACTGGCTGCGCAGATTGACGTTCATGAGCCGGCGCCATTCCGCCTCGTCGACGGCGTCGATATCGAGCCGGCGCAGGACACCTGCGACATTGAGCAGGACGTCGAGGCGCTGTGTGCGCGCGATGACGCGCGCGATCAGCGCGTCGCAGGCCGCGACATCGGCGAGGTCGACCGTCTCCGCGGCATGCGCGCCGGCACCGAGGGCGGCCAGCGTATCTGCGAGGCCGTCGCGATCGATGTCGACCGCCACGACCTGCGCGCCGGCCGCGGCCAGGATCCGCGATGCGGCCCGGCCGATGCCGGACGCCGCACCGGTGACGATCGCGACGCGACCCGCGAGGCCGAGCGCGCGGAGGGAGAGATCGTCGATCATCGCAGCATCAATCCGCCTTCGACGTCGAGCGTATGTCCGGTGACGTAGCTCGCCCAGTCGCTGACCAGGAAGAGGATCGCGCCTGCGACTTCCTCGGGCTGGCCGGCGCGCCGCAGCAGCGCGTTCGCCTGGAAATGCGCGTTCCAGCTCTCCTCGGTAAAGCCGAAACGGCCCATCGGCGTGTCGATCCCGCCGGGGCACACGGCGTTGACCACGACGCCGTCGGCCGCGAGTTGCCGTGCCAGCGACTTGGTGAGCGCCAGCACGCCGCCTTTCGAGATCGCGTAGACCGACGAGGCGTTGGCGCCGCCATTGAAGGCCGCGGTCGAACTGATATTGACGATGCGGCCGCTCTTCTGCCGGCGCATCGGCCGCACCGCGGCGCGGCACAGCGCGAACTGGCTCAGCAGATTGGCGTCCATCACCTCGTCCCACAGTTCCGGATCCACCTGCGGTATCGGGACGCGGCGCAGGATGGCGGCGGCGTTGACGAGGATGTCGAGCCGGCCCTCGCGCGCGAGCACGGTGTCGACGACATGCTCGCACGCCGCGGGCCGGGACAGGTCGGCGGTCTCGGTGGCGCAGTCTTCGAGCGCGGCAAGGCGTCCGCCATCGATATCGACCGCGATGACCCGCGCGCCATGCGCCGCGAGGCGGCTGGCCGTCGCGCGGCCGATGCCCGAGGCGGCACCGGTGACGATCGCGACCTTTCCCGCGATGCCGAACCCGGTTTCAGGATCGCTCGCTGCGCTCATTCGTCCTGATCCCTCGCATGATCGCTCCGGCCCCGCGCCGGGATTGCCGTGCGCAACTCTATGCGTCTCGCGTCCGGTGGGGCAATGGCCGGCGTCCCGTTGTTCGGGATCGGATCCGTTTCACGCGTAGTCGCTCAGGCGCGGACGGAAATAGGCGAGAGTCTCGGCCAGTCCGGAGGCGAGGTCGACGCGGGGCGCCCAGCCGGTCGCGGCGCGCAGCGCGCCGTCGTCGGCGACGTAGCTGCCGATGTCGATGGCCTTGCGCGCCGCGGGAAATTCGACGACGCGATAGCTGCCGGCGCCCGCCGCCGCGACGAGCTGCGCGGCGAGGTCGCGCAGGCTGACCGGCGGAAAGCCGCCGACATTGAAGACCCGTGCCGCGACGTGCTCCGCCGGCGCGGTGGCGACGCCAAGCATCGCCGCGATCACGTCGTCGGCGTGGGTGAAGTCGCGCAATTGCTCGCCGCCCCAGACCTCGAATGCCTCGTCGCGCAGCACGGCGCGGATCCAGATGCCGAGGAAGGTCTGGCGCGCGTCGCGCACGCGCATCCGCGGCCCGTAGCAATTGGTCAGCCGCAGCGCGGTCGCCGGAATGCCATGGACGCGCGCGTAGACCATCGCGTAGCCCTCGGCCGCGAGCTTGGCGACGCCGTTGCAATCGGGTGGCGCGAGGGGATGGGTCTCGTCGACGGGCAGACTGCGCGGCGGGCCATAGATCTGCCGGGTCGAGGCGTGGACGAAGCGGGCCCGCGGATTGACGTGCCGCAGCGTCTCCAGAAGGCGGAGCGTGCCGATGGCGTTGGTCGCGAGGTCCTCCAGCGGGGCCTCCATGCTCGCCATGTGGCTTGTCTGGGCGGCGAGATGGAACACCGCATCGGCGTCGCGAAGAAGGTCGGCGAGCGCCGCGTCGTCGATCGTCCGCAGATCGGCGTCGACCCGGGCGACGCGACCCTCCAGCCCGGCGAGATTGGCGGGATTGGCGCCGGAGCCCGGCAACGCGGCATCGAGGGCGGTCGCGAGGGCGCCCCGGGCGACGAGGGCATGAAGCAGGTTCGAGCCGAGGAAGCCGGCGCCGCCGGTCACCACGACGCGGCGGCCATGCCAGTCGCCGGATGCCGCGACGGCGGGGTTCTCACCAGCCATTGACGCGGTCCCAGATGGCGACGACGCGGTCGTCGCCATCGACCACATGGTAGCGGTCGTACATCGCCGCCATCATGCAGACATGGTTGGGGGCGATGCGCAGACGCGTGCCCACGGGGAAGCGCTTGAGATCGAGCCCGGAGCGCGCACCGATGATGCCGTGCTCCTGGTTCGCGCGTTCCACGATCGCATCCTCGGCGAGTGGCCTGCCCAGCATGTCGAGTGCGAGGCCGAAGCCGTAATCGCGCGGGGCGGCGGCTGTGCTGCGATCCTTGGACAAGGCGAGCCCGCCGGCATCCACGACGATCTGCCCCTCGGCCGGCCGACGACCGGTGACGCTGGTCAGCACGGTGACGGCGATGTCGTCGCGATTGCCCGAGCCGATCTGGGTCTGGAACAGATCCTGGAACATGTACACGCCAGGCCGCGTCTCGGTGACGCCGTCGAGGTGGCGGGCATGCAGCGCAGTCGGCGTCGAGCCGACGGACACGATGCCGGCCGCGAGGCCGATGCCGCGCAGCCGCTCGGCGGCGCGCACGGCGACGATGCGCTCATGCTCCGCGAGATCCGCCATCGCGGCGATCGTCGGGCAGGAATAGGAATGTCCGGCATGGGTCATGACCCCGGCGCAGGCGTCGCCGAGTGCGTGCCCGACGGTGGTCAGCGTGGTGTCCTCGACCGTCATTCCGGCGCGATGCTCGCCGCAATCGACCTCCACCAGCGCGCGCAGTCCGGCAGGATGGGCGGCGATCGCGGCGGCGGCGTCGGCGTCGTCGGTGACGAGCAGGAGATCGACGCCCTGGGCGCGCAGCGCCGCGGCCCGGTCGAGCTTCGCCGGCACGATGCCGACGGCGTAGAGGATGTCGCGGAATCCGCGCGCGGCGAAATACTCTGCCTCCGCAAGGGTCGACACCGTGATGCCACCGGCCTGTCCGGCGGTCGCAAGACGCGCGACCTCGGCGCTCTTGGCGGTCTTGAGATGCGGCCGCAGCGCGGCACCCGTGCGTGCGACCGCGCGCGCCATGGCGGCGACGTTACGGACGAGGCGCCCGCGCTCGAGCACGAGGCAGGGCGTCGGAAGGTCGGCGAGCGTGGTCATGATGCGGGGCTCCAGGTGGTCGACGCGTCGAGGGGCAGGATCGGGCGCTGCAGCCTCGTCCAGGGGAAGCGCGAGAGGATGGGCGAGGTCAGTCCGGGACAATCGACCTCGACGATCTGCGCATGACCGAAGAACTGGTCGAAGCCGCCGCGGAAGTGACCCCGCGACTTGACCACGACGACGCGCGCCGCCCCGATGTCGAGACCGAGATGCTCGAAGAAGACGGGATCCGCGCATTGCGTGCGATGGCTGATCACGACGACGACGATGCCGCCGAGATCGATCGCGGCGGTGGGGCCGAGATCGATCCGCGTTCCGGCGAAGATCCCACGCCGTCCGACGACATGGCCGTCGGAGAGGGCGCGGATGGTTGCCGGTGCCGCGAAGGGCGTCGAGAATTCGTTCGTCTCGTCGCGGTTGAATCGCGCCTCGAACCGGGCGCCGGTACCCAGGCGATGTGCTTCGGCGGCCAGCGCCGGATCGTTGATCACCCCCACCAGCGCACCGCCGATCCCCGCGCGATGGAAGGCCTCGAGAATCCACATCGTGTTGCCGCGCGCGCCGCCGCCCGGATTGTCGGCGACATCGGCGAAGCAGCGCGCGGGCAGGGCCGGATCGGCGCTGGCGGCGCGCGCGATCGCGACGGCGTCGTCGAGCGCGGTGAGCTCGGCGCGGAAACGCGCGCGGTTGGCCCAGCCCAGTTCGGCGATCTCGCGCGCCAGGGCGGCGCCCAGGTCGCGCGCGTCGCGCTGCGCGGTGACGATCACGCTGAGGCCGTTCTTCGACGTGTCGCCATAGGCGAAGCCGCCCATCACCGACACGTTGAGGATGCGTCCGGCATAGGGCGGCTGGGTCATGCGTGCCTGCCCGAGATCGATCATCTCGCCATAGGGCCGGCGCGGCGCGTCGGGCGCGGTGAGCATCGTCACCGTCGGCGGCACGATCGGCAGCCGGATATGCGTGCGCGTGGTCCGCTCTCCGGCCAGCAGGGCGTGCAGGTGGCGCGCGCATTCCTCGCCGCGCGCCCGCATGTCGAGATGCGGATTCGTGAGGTAGCCGACGAAGACGTCGACGTTGTCGACCATGCGCGCCGAGACGTTGGCATGCAGGTCGAAGCTGCCGACGATCGGGACATCGGGTCCGACGATGGCGCGCACGACGGCGAGGACTGCTCCGTCGGGATCCTCGTCATGTTCGGCCAGCCCGGCGCCGTGCATCATCGCGTACACGCCGTCGAGGCGTCCGGCTCGGGCGAGACCGGCGCTCCATTTGCCCATCATCTCCGCGAAGGTCTCGGCGGTGACCGGGCCGGCGGGTTCGGCGCAGCACAGCAGGATCGGCACCGGCTCCCAGTCTCCGGCCGCGTCCATCGCCTGCACGAAGCCCGGCATTTCGCCGAGCGCCGCCGGCGCGGCGCTGCGGGCATCGGCGACGATCGCGTCGCCCTCGAGCCAGGTCCGCTGGACGAAATCGGCGCGCGTGGCGGGCGGCGACCATTTGTTGCATTCGATGGAGAAGCCGAGCAGGGCGATGCGCGGAGCGGTCATGGATGGCCTCGGAGGCGTTGGGAGCCCAGCGAAGCTAGCATGCTCGCCACGCCGCAAGTCACGTTGCAACCGGCCCGTCGACCGCCGCAATATCGGCCACGACGGCAGGACAAGCGAAAGGGAGGCGCGCATGCGCGGCTGTGTGGTCGGAGGACGCGAGGTTCCGCAGGATCTGATCGGCGAGTTGCGCGACTCCGCGTCGCTGCTGGAGCATCCCGCGTCTCTGCGGGCGCGTCTGGCCGAGGACGGCTATCTCTTCCTGCGCGGGGTGCTCGACCGCGACGCGGTGCTGGCGGCCCGTCAGGAGGTACTCGCGCGCCTCGCCGCCGTCGATGAGATCGCGCCCGGCAGCGACATCTTCACCGGTCGCTCCGCACGCCGCGCGAAGGAACCGGATCTCGGCCGCTTCTGGCGCTCGGTCAGCGAAGGCCCGACGCTGCGTGCCGTCACCCATGGCCGCGACATCGCGCGCGTCATGGAGATCGTCGCCGGCGAGGCGCCGCGCCCCCAGGACTTCCTCTTCCTGCGCGTCGGCGTGCCCGGCCGCGCCACCGGGCTGCATTTCGACTACCCGTTCTTCACGCGCCTGCACGACACGGTCTGGACGGTCTGGACCTCCGTCGGCGATACGCCGGTCGCGCGCGGACCGCTGATGGTGGTCGAGAATTCGCACCGCTTTTCGGATCTCGTCGAATCCGTGGTCGGCTTCGACGTCGTCCGCGATACCAGCCGCAAGGCGGCCTTCGCCGAGAACGCGATCGATTTCGCCCGCTCCCGCAACACCCGCCTGCTGACCGCGAATTTCGCGGCCGGGGACGTCATCCTGTTCGGGATGTACATGCTGCATGGCAGTCTCGATCACCACGACGACAGCGGCACCGTGCGGGTCTCGACAGACCTGCGCTGGCAGCCGGCGCGACTCGCGGCCGACCCGCGTTATTTCGGCGACGAACCGACCGGCACCACCGGCGCCGGCTATGGCGAACTGAACGGCGCCAAGCCGCTCGACGTCGACTGGCACGTCCGCTAGACGGCGTCCGCCGTTCTAGCCGCGCACGCGGCGGATCAACTCGGCCAGGGCGACGCGCTGATGGCCGGCGGCGTCGAAATTCGTCTCGGCGAGCCAGACCTCGTAGGCGCTGCGCAGCGATGGCCATTCGCGGTCCAGCATCGAGAACCAGGCGGTATCGCGGCTGCGGCCACGATAGACCGTGGCCTGCCGGAACAGGCCTTCATAGGTGAAGCCGAGGCGTTCCGCAGCGCGGCGCGAAGGCGCGTTCAGCGAATCGCATTTCCATTCGTAGCGGCGATAGCCGAGTTCCTCGAAGACGCGGCGCATCATCAGGTACATCGCCTCGGTCGCAAGCGCGCTGCGCTGCATCGCCAGCGAGAAGTTGATGTGGCCGACCTCGATCACGCCGACGGCAGGGTCGATGCGCATGTAGCTGGCGACGCCCAGCGCGCGCCCGGACGCCTGGTCGACGATCGCGTGGAACAGGGGATCGTCGCCGAGGCAGGTCTTCGCCATCCAGGCGTCGAAGGCGGCGCGGTCGGCGAAGGGCCCGGCGCCCAGATAGGTGAACGTGCCGCCGTCGCGGTCCGCGGCAAAGGCGGCGAAGAGGTCGTCGCCATGGCGCGCCGGATCGATCGGCTCGACGCGGCAGCGCCGTCCGTCCATGGCCGTGCGCGGCGGACGCGGCGCCGGCTTCCAGTCGGGCAGCGCCGGCCCGATCGGCTGCCCCAGGTCGTTCAGGCGCGTCCGCATCGCGTCCGTCTCACTTGATCATCAGCGAGGGAAGCCACGTCACCATCCACGGGTTGAAGGCGACGAGGACCACGACGACGAGCCATGCCAGGATGAAGGGCGCCAGCATGCCGAAGGTCTTGTTGTACTCGACCCCGGCGATCTTGCAGGCGACCATCGCGAGGATACCGACCGGCGGCGTCACCGAACCGACGACCAGCATCATGATGACGATGATGCCGACATGCGCCGGATCCATGGCCAGATGCTTGATCATCGGCGTCAGCACGGGGACGGTGATGATGAGCGCCGGCACCGGTTCGAGGAAGGTGCCGAGCAGGAAGAAGAAGCCGATCAGGATGAGCAGTGCGATCACCGGCGTCTCGGTGACGGCGAGCATCAGCTGCAGGGCCATCTGCGCGGCGCCGGCGCGGGCGAGGATCCAGCTGAACAGCGCAGCACCGCCGATGGTGACCAGCGCGGCCGCGGTCGTCGATGCGGCGTTGGAGAAATTGTGGAACAGCGTCGTGCGCGTATGGCGGCGCAGGACAAAGCCGAAGATCAGCGCATAGAGGGCGGCGACGGCGCCGGCCTCTGTCGGCGTGAAGACGCCGCCCAGGATGCCGCCGACGATGATGACCGGCATGACCAGCGCGGGAATGGCGCGGGTGGAGGAGGTCACGACCTCCTTCATCGGCGCGCGTGGCACCGGTCGTGCTCCGGCGCGTGGCGCCAGGAACCAGGTGATGATGAACATCGAGATGCCGGCAAGGACACCCGGGATGACGCCGCCGAGGAACAATGCGCCGATCGACACGCCGGTCACGGAGCCGTAGATGACGGCGATGACCGAGGGCGGGATGATCGGCGCCATCATCGCGGCGCAGGACGTGACCGCGACGCAGAAATCGGCGCGGTAGCCCTCCTTCTTCATGGCCGGAATCATCATCGAGCCGATCGCCGCGAGATCGGCGAGCGCCGAGCCGGAGATCGCCGCCATGAACATGTTGGTGAGGATGTTCGCCTGGGCGAGACCGCCACGCACATGGCCGATCAGGGCGCGCGACATGTTCACAAGCCGCTCGGTGATGCCGCCCACGCTCATCAGCTCGCCCGCGAGGATGAAGAGCGGCACGGCGAGCAGGGCGAAGCCGTCGATCGACTGGTAGAAGCTCTGCGCGAGTTGCAGGATCGGGATCTGTCCCTCCCACAGCAGGGCGAGCGCGGCCGCGAGCCCCATGGCATGGGCGATGGGAACGCCCATGCACATGAAGAGCGCGAAAAGGGCAAGCATGATGCCGACGACCATGGGGTGTCTCCGCGGCGCGAGTCAGAGCAGGGCTTCGGCTTCCGCCGTGGAGGGTTCGCGAGCCTGGAGCCAGGCGGCGAGCATGAACCAGGTCTCGAGCAGCGCCCCGATGGGGATCGCAAGATAGACCCAGCGCATCGGCACGCCGAGCGAGGCGGAACGCTGGAACCATGTCCGGTCGGTGAAATCGAGGCCGGCATAGATGAGGATCACGAGGAAGGCGAGGGTGCAGGTATTGGCGAGGAAGGCGAGAACCCGTTTTCCGGCCGGCGGCAGGAAGGCACCGATGACCTCGACCGAGATGTGACCGCGTTCGTAGGCGACCAGGGCGGCGCCGAGCATCACGCCCCAGACGAGGCTGTAACGGACGACCTCTTCCGACCAGAACAGCGAGTCGTTGAGGACGTAGCGGTAGAAGACCTGAAGCAGGATGAGCGACAGGTAGAAGGCCAGCAGCAGGACCGAAAAGACCCTGAGCGCGTTGCGCGCGAAATGCGTGATGCCGAGAAACGCCTTGATCATGCCGTGCCGCCCCGCCCCGATCCCCAGAGAAGACCCGCCCGCCGCTGGTGCGGCGGGCGGGGTGTCGCGTCAGCCCGCCGCGGCCACGGCGTCGACGAAGGCCTTGCCCTTGGCACCGGTCTTGTTGACGAAGTTCGAGATCACCGGTGCCATCTTCTCGCGGAAGGACGGCACGTCGGGATCGGGGATCGCCTTGACCTTGCTGGCGAGCTCGGCCCACGCGGCGGTCTGCTCCTTCAGGTTCTGCGCCCACATTTCTTCGGCGACCGCGCGGCGCGCGGCCTCGCGGATCACCTTCTGATTCTCGGCGGAGAGCCCGGCCATCTTGCGCGCGCTCGCGAACATCGACACTTCCGTGAAGATGTGATGCGTGCGGGTCGCGTGCTTGCTGACCTCGAAGACCTTCTGGGTCGTGATGAAGTCGGCCGGAACCTCGATCGCGTCGACCACGCCGGTCTGCAGCGCGGTGTAGATCTCGGCGGCGGGGATCGGCGTCGGATTGGCGCCGAGCGCGCGGGCCATCTCGATCCAGGTGGGGATCTCGGGCACGCGCAGCTTGATGCCACGGCAATCGGCCGCGTTCTTGATCTCCTTGTTGCCGCAGAACACGCGGAAGCCCGACGCGCCGAGCGACAGCACCTCGATGCCCAGCGTCGCCTTGGTCTCGGCCGCGACGAGTTCGCCCGTCTTGCCGTAGAGCACACGCTTCACATGGTCGAAATCGGAGAAGATGAAGGGCATCGACACGAAGCCGAATTGCGGCTGCCAGTTGCCGAGCGTGCCGAGATCCGACCAGCACATGTCGAGCGTGCCCAGCGTCAGCGCCTCGGCGGCGGTGCGGAGGTTGAAGAGCTGCGAGGCCGGCTTGATGTCGACCGT